>SYMW01000129.1 GCA_005805305.1 Verrucomicrobiales bacterium | reverse complement strand
TACGCGGCGACCAAGAAGGCGAATGAGCTCATGGCACACACCTACAGCCATCTTTACGGGTTGCCCACCACGGGTCTCAGGTTTTTCACCGTGTACGGCCCATGGGGGCGGCCTGACATGGCGCTGTTCTTATTCACCAAGGCCATTATGGAAGGCCGCGCCATCGATGTGTTCAACGACGGCCGGATGAGGCGCGACTTTACCTACGTGGATGATATCGTGGAGGGGGTCGTTCGCGTCACCGATCGCGTTGCGTCGGGAAATGCCGAGTGGTCCGGCAGCTCGCCGGATCCTGGAACCAGCCGCGCTCCTTACAAGATTTATAACATCGGGAACAACAACCCGGTCGAACTCATGCATCTGATCGCCACCCTCGAGAAGACTCTGGGTGTCCAAGCACGGATGCGCCTCTTGCCGATGCAGCCGGGAGACGTGCCTGCCACCTTTGCGGATGTCGGCGACCTCATTCGGGACGTGGGCTTCAAGCCGGCGACGACGATCGAATTCGGGGTGGAGCGTTTCGTGGCGTGGTACCGCGAGTTCTACGCCAAATAGGCGGCACGCCCGGCGCGTCCCGCGGGTCCGGCCGAGGCGGTTGAACTCGTGCCCGGGGATTGTGCTCCCCGGATCGGTCGGGTAGAATTTCGCTCGGACGCTCATCAGATGCCGTCACACTCCTAGCTTTGGAATGTCATTGTTCTCACATGGTTTCATTCGAGTGGCGGCGGTCGCGCCGGAGGTGAAGGTTGCGGATGTCGGCCACAATGCGGCGGCCATTCTCGAGGCGATGCGGTTGTGCTCGCAGCGCGGGGTCTCGGTGGTTGTGTTCCCCGAGTTGAGCTTGACCGCGTATTCCTGCGGTGATCTTTTCGCGCAATCGTTGTTGCTGGCAAAAGCTTGGGAGTCGCTGGGCGAGGTCGCCAAGGCCACGCTCGAATTAGGCGTCGCGGCAGTCGTCGGCCTGCCTGTGCCGATCAACGGAAGATTGTATAACTGCGCGGCGATGCTGTGCGATGGCCGAGTGCAGGGGCTGGTGCCGAAAAGCTGCTTGCCAACCTCTGGGGAGTATTACGAAAGACGATGGTTTGCTTCTGGACTCGAACTTCCCGCTGGCAGGATTCCGTTGCCTGACGGATCACAGATCCCTTTCGGGAGGGATCTGTTGTTCACGGTAGAGAACATTCCGCAGTGTGTCATCGGAATTGAGGTCTGCGAGGATCTGTGGGCGGTCACCCCTCCCAGCGGCGCCCAGGCACTGGCAGGCGCCACGATGCTGCTCAACCCATCGGCAAGCAACGAGCTCCTGGGAAAAAGCGGCTATCGCCGCGATTTGGTGCGCATGCAATCGGCCCGCTGCCTCGCGGCGTATGTCTATGCCTCGGCCGGACCCGGAGAGTCGTCGACGGATGTGGTTTTTTCCGGTCATTGCATTGTGGCGGAAAATGGGATTGTGCTCGCGGAGTCGACACGTTTCCGCTTCCAGACCCAGTTCGCGTTCGCGGACATTGATTTGGAGCGACTGCAACACGAGCGCCTTCGCAACAGCAGTTTTTCCACCTCGCCCGGCAGTTCCGTTTATCAGCGCGTGGTGTTGTCTTTGAAAACCACGCCGACGGACTTGCACCCGCTAGGGACAGGTCGTCCCAACCCTCCGCTGCCGTTCGTCCCAGCGGACGCTGAGCAACGATCCATGGCTTGCCGTGAGCTTTTCAACATCCAATCCACAGGGCTCGCCAGGCGCCTTCTGCATACGGGCGCGAAGGCTGTCGTCGTGGGGATTTCAGGCGGTCTGGATTCGACCCTCGCCTTGCTGGCCGCCGTGCGAGCCTTCGATACTCTGGCCCTCGACCGAATTGGGTTGGTCGCCGTCACGATGCCGGGCTTTGGCACCACGGATCGAACTCGTGCCAACGCGGAAAGGCTCGCTCTGATCCTGGGTGTTTCGCTTCGCGTCATCCCAATCCAGGAGGCCGTGACGGGGCACTTCAAGGACATCGGGCACGACGCTTCGGTTCAAGACGTGGTCTACGAAAATGCGCAGGCCAGGGAGCGGACGCAGATCTTGATGGATTTGGCCAACCAACAGGGCGCTTTTGTCTTGGGCACGGGGGATCTCTCCGAAGCCGCGCTGGGATGGTGCACATTCAATGGGGATCACATGTCCATGTACCATGTGAACGCGGGCATTCCAAAAACCCTGGTGCGTTACCTGGTGGCTTGGTGTGCCGAAACCGAGTTTGAAGGCGAGGCCTCCGCCATTTTGCGAGATATCTGCGCGACCCCGGTCACTCCGGAGCTTTTGCCCGCCAAACCCGATGGCACGCAAGGACAACGAACCGAGAGCCTCATCGGGCCTTATGATCTGCACGATTACTTTCTCTTTCATATCGTGCGGCACGGGATGCGGCCAGCGAAGATCCTCCATTTGGCGGAACAGGCTTTCCGCGGATGCCACGATCGGGAGACCATTCTTGGATGGCTCAGGGTCTTCGTGGAACGGTTCTTTGCACAGCAGTTTAAACGTTCGACCATGCCAGACGGGCCGAAAGTGGGTTCAGTCGCATTATCTCCTCGCGGCGACTGGCGCATGCCGAGCGACGCGTCGTCGGCGGAATGGCTTGCCGAGATCGACTCCCTCATGGCTCCGCGACCGGGGTCAAAATTTCAGTTGGACGGACGTTGAAGGCTCGTTTGGATGGCGCATCCAATTCGCGGCCCGACCATTAACGACATCCCGGGAACCTCGGTTAGCCGAACATCGTTTTCAGATGGGCCAAGCTGCGGGTGGCTATCAGTTCTGGGCCTTCCTCGAAATTGAAAACTTCCACGGAAACCGTGCCGTCGTAACCAACCTCCCGCAAGGCCTTGGCGATGGGGCCAAAATCCGTGCTGCCAAATCCCGGCCCCTTCAGATTCTGATCGTTGGCATGGAAGTAAGCGAAGTGCGGCCATGATTCGCGGATGATCTGCGGAATAGGCTTCAGTTCCGAAGACATCGCTTTGACATCGAGAATGATTCGGAAACTGGGGCTGGACAGTTCGGCCGTGAAACGAACGGCCTCTTGCGCCGTGTTGATAAAGTTGGTTTCGGAGGGAGCCAGCGGCTCAAAACAAATCACCACGCCTAATTGCTCTGAGCGTCGCACTGCTTCTCGAAATCCATCCAAAGCCCAGCCCCAGCCCGTGTCGAAATCAACCCCGTCCATCAAATTGCGCTGCTTGGGTGAGCCCACCACGACGGTCGATCCTCCAAGATCCGCGCAAAACTCAACCAAGGCGCGCAAATAATCAGCCGTTCGGGCTCTCACCGCCGGATCGGGATGGGTCAGATGCAGCCCTTCCGTGAAGGCCAGGACCCAGTGAATGCCCGAAATGGCGATCCCTTCTCTTGCGGCCAAGGCCCGGATCGCAGCCCGTTCGCCACTCGAAATATCGGTCACATATTTCGAAATTGTGAAGGGCGCAATCTCGATGGCGTCGTATCCCGCTTGCGCGGCGAATCGAAAACCGCGCTCCAGCGGCCAAGGTTGAAAGATCTCGTTGCAAATGGCGAACCGCATAGTTTTCGCGATGGGGTTGGGGAATGGACTAATGAGCCGGCTAGCGGGTTTATCAGACTATCAATCTGGGAGAGGTTTGCCGCGGGTTTCGGGGGCGAGCCACACAACAGCCATGCCGACCAGATACACAAGCGTGACCACGGCTCCCATCTGAGCGTAGTCGCCCTCGTAATGTTTCACCAAGTGGCCGCTGGTGAGCGCCCCGACAGCGGCAACGATCCGGCCAAAGTTAAAACAGATCCCTTGGCCAGTGGCGCGGACGCGAGTCGGGAAAAGCTCCGGAAAATAGAGCGGGAACCACCCATAGAACGCCGCCGTCGAGCAACCGACGAGGGCGACCATCGCCAGCAAGCCGGGGCCGTAGGCGGAAACAAGCCGGAACAACAGGCCACAGCTAACGAGGGAAACAGCGCATAAGCCAAAAAAGCCAATGCGCCTTCCTATGGGCCCGCCTATGATGGGGGCAAGAAGGCTGCCTGTGATCGCGCCAATCGAGAGGGCCATTTGCGCATTGGCTTTTGCCTCGGGCATCGTGCCCCCTGTCAAACGATCCACCCAAAGCGGAATCCATTGAACGGATCCCCAAGTGCCGATGAGCGCCACGGAGGCCAGGACGATGCCAATCAGGGTGCGTCCCAGCAAGGGAGGGGAAAACACGTCGGCCAAGGGCTTGTTTTTCCTCCCAGTCACCGCTGATTTCCAACGCTCCGACTCGGGAACGAACAATCGAATCAGGAAAGTGAGGATCGCGGGGCTGGCGCCCACCAGGAACATCCAGCGCCAGGACTCTTGTGTGACAGGAACCACCATCGCAAGAAGACCCACCAGCAGCATGCCCAGATTGGCGGCCGCGCCGATCGCTCCGGCGAGCCAGGGACGATGCTTTTCGGGCCAGCACTCCATGACCAGAGCGACTCCGAGTGCCCACTCGCCTCCCATGCCGAGGGCCGCGATGAATCGAAAAGCGCCCAGATGCCAGGGTTCCCTGGCGAAATAGCCCGCACCGCTGAAAACCGAATACACCAGGATGCTCAGCGTCATGGCTCGAACCCGGCCGATCCGATCCCCGAGCCATCCGAACAATCCGCCGCCCAGAGCTGCTCCAACCAAGAACGCCGCGGTGATCCGCCCCATCCATTCTCCAACCAGGGCGTCGCCTCCCGTCCCGAGCATGTCCCTCAGCGCGGGCCGCGCCACGACGGGAAACAACCCTATCTCGAACCCATCAAACAACCATCCAAGAAAGGCCGCAGTCAGTGTCAACCACTGTGCTTTAGTCGGCATCACCCGGGATTCATTTGTCGACGAGGGTTGGTTCATAGGGATTCAAGGACTCCAAACCACAAGATCAGCAAGCGCCTGGATGAACTGCCCCATTCAAGGGTTTGGATTTCCCGACTTCACCATCTGGCCGCCCGGCATGGCAAGCCTCATCCCAAACAAAATCAACTATCGCGAAATGGATGATGCCAGGGCCTCTTGAGCCGTTGAACCTTAAAACGCCAACTAAACCTCGTGGGGATTTGCTAAAGCCTGGATGAGAAAGGCTTGACCAAGAGGGAGGCATATCCCTTGTGGATCTGGTGAGCGATTCGGAAAAACTTTATCGCCAAGATCAGACCTCAGAATTTCTGAGGCCATTTGGGAAAAAGAATTGAGTGTTCAGACCTCAAAACATCCCATCTCCCCGTCGGATGGGGCGAGGGATCTGGTTGCAGTGAGGATTTCAAGGAAATGGAAAACGATTTGTTGGCAACGCATGACCCCTTCTTTCCTGCGGTCTGAGGATCTTGCGAAGATTCGCCTTGGGCCACTGCCGTTTTAAGGTGCAGAAAATAGGTGACGTTGCGAGCCACGATGCGAGCCACAGCAGGAAAAATCCTACCCAACCCGTACCTCGGCTCTCACCGAACAGATTCGTTCCCTTTCGGATAGTTGAACCGAACTTGCTCGAAGACTCGGGATCGAATGTCGATGCGGGGGAGAATGGCGTCGAACTGAGTCACTCCTTTCAGCAAAGGGTGCGTTCCAGAGAAATGTGAAGTGTCTCCTGTTTTCTCGCCCGTCGACGCGCTCTCCACCGCCGATAGGGTGAGACGTTTGGCGCCGTCCGGATGGACGATATCAATCTCAATCGCGGGCGCGGCGATTCGGATGAAGTTGTCCATGTGCCCGTCCAGGACGTAAGCCGTTAATGTTCCTGTGGCGGAGTCGAGGAGCAACTCCAAGTGATAAGCTTCTTCCCCCAAAACCACAGGGGCGCCTCCGTGAGGCGGTGAGTGAGCGTGGGCGTGGCCGTCCCCGTGAGGGCCACTCCCGGTGCGACCGGATCGGTCTGGATTACGGTCGCATCCTGGCGCCAAGACACAGGCGAGGGCGAGAAAGAAGCTCAAGACAGCGGTTCGATCCAACCCGGCCAGGGGGTTGGGCTTGGGTTGGGGGATTTTCCGTGGTGAATCGATCATGGCTCCCGAATGCAGTAGAGAAAACGCTCCCCTCGGAGATACAGCTCTCGGTTCGCAAGCGCCGCAGACGCGCTGAAGACGTCATCCAAGCGGTTGACAGCCAGCAGGGCATTTTCGGTGTCGTGGCGCAGCACTGCGGTCGATCCGTCGCGGGCCGTGATATACAAACGTCCTTGGGCCGCCACCGGTGAAGCGAAGATGAAGTCGCGGAGGCCTTCCAGCCGCAATGGTTCGCCCCGCGGTTTGCCGCTCACTGGCTCGAGGCGTGACAGCACGTTTTGATTATGCCTGAGAAAATACAGCGTGTTCTCATAGAGGAGCGGGGAAGAGACGTAAGGGGTGAGCCGGTTAAGGCGCCACGCGACTTTGTCCGTTGCGGTGATGTCACCCTTGGCGCCGGAAAGGCGGATCGCCAGCATCGCCTGCCAATCGTAGCTGTTGCCGGCGAAGACCATGCCATGCCCGGCCACTGGCGAGGAGACGACATTGCGCGACAATCCGGCACATTCCCAAAGCATTGCGCCTGTCGCCAAATCGTAACCGCGGACGCGCTTGGTGGCGCTGACGACAACCTGTGCCTTGCCCTCATGCTCGACCACGAGAGGGGTCGACCAGGAGGTCTTCTCGTCCCGGGCGATTTTCCAAATCTCCCGCCCGGTTTTCTTGTCCAGAGCTTGGAGCGAGGATTCGCCCTCGTGATCCCAGCAAATGATCAGCTTGTCCCCGTGCAAGACCGGTGAACTCCCCTCGCCATGAGCGTGGTGTGTTTGCATTTGGCCCAAGCTTTTCTGCCACTTCAGTTCCCCCTGGAGGTCCAGGCAATAGAGGCCGCGAGAACCGAAGAAGGCGTAGAGGAGCTGGCCATCGGTGACCGGGGAGTTCGAGGCGAGGCTTCCGGTTTCGTGGCCTCCCTCGTGCGGGAACTCTTCGCGCAGGACCTTCTTCCAACGGATGGCTCCATTCAGCCGATGGATGCTCAGGACGGCGAACTCGTGTCGGTGAGTGACAGGAAGGTTGTCGTGGGTGCCTGGGGCATTGTCGTAGACCGGCTTTTGAGCATCACCGACCGGCGAGGCCACTGTGACGAAGACAGAGTCACCAAAGACGATGGGGGTGGAGTGTCCTTTGCCTGGCAGCGGAATTTTCCATAGAATATTGTTGGTCTCACTCCAAAAAACGGGAGGTCGAGCCAGAGGCGCCACTCCTGTCGCCAGTGGTCCGCGCCATTGAGGCCATTCACCAAGAAGGCCGGTGCCAGGCTTGTTTGCGGCGTTTGCTGCCTTCGCCAGGACCACCGCGGCGGCCAGGATGCCGAGGGTGCGCTTGTAGTTCACCATGACATCTTAATCCAAAGGGTGAGAGCTGGAGACGGAGCAACGCGGGGTGGCAATGCGTACCTGCGGTTGGAACCTGTGGAAATGCGATGCTTCTGGGGCACGAGAGGAGCCTACACCATGAGCGGTGCGTGGCAACGCTGAACCTCCTAAAGGAGTGTCTGGTTGTCCACCGTTTGAGCTAAAAGGATTGCCTATTCACTTCGTGGAGGCAAAGTCTTCCCTGTCACCCATGCCGAACCCAACCCAACCCAGCGAGGTCCGTGGATTCACCTTGATTGAACTCCTGGTCGTTATCGCGATCATCGCCATCTTGGCGGGGATGCTGCTGCCCGCCCTGGGCAAGGCGAAGGCGGCTGGCAAGAAGACCAAATGCCTGAGCAATTTGCACAACATGGGTCTTGCGATGCTCATGTACGCGGACGACCATGACGGCTTCATCCCCCGTGGGAACAACCCGGTGTGGTGGCAAGTCCTCACGCCGAACCTAGGCGCCTCGGCGAAGGATGGATACAAGAAGGTCCAGATTTACACCTGCCCGAGCTATCCGGATAAAAGGCAGTTGATCTGTTACGTGGTCAACGCTTGGACTTTCAGCAGTCTCCGGGACACGGTAGGCACGGAAGTCACAGGCATGGCGAGAATCACCAGAGTGCAGCAACCGACCGACACCATCTATTTCGCGGACAACGAAAGTGGTTCGTGGCGTCCGGTCATCGCCGTGTTGGGCGCGTTTGGCTCGACTGAGTTAAACGACGTCTGGAGTCCGTCCCACCTGCCATACAATGCGGGAAGCAAGAGGCTGAACGGGGATCGAAGAGTGGCCAGCGCCCGGCACGGGCGTGGCGCCAACCTCATGTATTACGACGGGCACGCTGGCTGGAAAAAGGCGGAGCAAATCGCCGTGGACGATTGGCGCGAGCAGCGTTTTTAACCCGCCGCGGAATCTTCGTTCACCGCAATTTCCAATCCCGAAGAATTGTGCTGTAATGGAGCACGGGATAGTCCTTCGTCGAAGTCTCCCTAAAACCCGCCTTGATGATTCCTTCGGAGAGCCCGCGCATGTGCGCGGCGCCCCAAGGAACGACAACCTTGTCCGATCCGGAAAGCTCCGACTGAATTTCTTTCAACAGATGATCGTTCCGCAGCGTGAGCAGGTCGTCCATGAGGTGTTTGGCCAGGCTTGGATTTTGTGATTGCCGGAGCCATTCGAGGATCAATTCCGGTGTCAACCCCTCGGAGTGAGCGCGGGTGGCCAAGTTGAGGAAAACGATGGACATTTCAGAGAATTGCTCCACGTCCACATCGGCCGGCCGGAGCCTGCCTCGAGTTGGCTCGAATGCCTCCTTCTGCTCTGCAAGACCCAAGGACGAAGCCACCCGCTTGTAACTGAGGTCGTGTTTGAGCAACTTCTTCCGATCCGTTACTCCTTCCATCAAAACCGTCGCGTTGGTTGGGAATGAGGCCGTGATTTGGCTGTAGAAACTCGGCTCTCCAATGTGCATCATCGGGACCAAGAGGATCGTTTTGCCATCCGCTCGATCATACTGTTTGGCGACCGCCGACAACTTGTTGGCGCTCAATTCCAGAAAGCCACCCGTGAAGTGGGTCACCGCGAGCGAGGCGCACCAGGCTAGATAGGCGGCGCAACACGGCGCCAGCAAGAATAGATTCGCCGCGCCGAATCCAAACGAGTTCAACAGGCTAAATCCCCGGTTTCCAATCCGCCCATCCGGGATGAAAGGCCCACTCAATCCGCACCCGGAGCGAATTCTGGCGAGCACTCCCAATCCCAACAAAAGCTGGCCGATCGAAATGCCCCACGTGAGTTGCGAGATGTGGTCGAAGTAATAGATGGACGGGGGGATTGCCACGAGCCAGACAAAGGGGCCGAAAAGGGTGATCGGGACGAAGAAACGCTTTGGAATCATTGGGGTGAGGCCCATGAGGAGGTAGGTCGCCAGCGTCGCGACCGCGCTGAGCAAAAACACGACACCGCGCACCCCCGACAGAATCCGCAGATCCCACTGGTGATTGATGGTGTCGTCCAACGTGGACAACACCCCATCGGCCAGAAACAATCCGAGGCACCAGCCTAAGACAACGGAAATGAACTTCTTCAAGGACATTTTGGGTTGAGCTGTGGAACCTACGCCTGGATGATGCCTCCCGACAAGGAAGAACAACTGGCGGGTTGAGGAGATTGGGCGGAGCGGACGGATTGGGGTGTCGAAACCAATGACCGTTTCGCTTCGCCTACTCTACGAAAACATTGTGGCGGCTCCCCGGAGTAATCGCCGCCTGGCTGGAACTTGGCCAACCCAAGCTCTCATCTCGAATCCCGCCGTCCCGCCACGGCCGCCACTCGGTTATTGGCTGGCAGCCCGGGTGGGGGCGTACTCAATTCGTATGATTTTGGAATCGACGTTGTTGCCCCAATTGGCGCCAAACTCAATGATGTACAAACAGCCATCCGGGCCAAGCTCCATGTCCATGGGACGCTTGAAAGTCATGCCCTGTAGGAAGGGTTCGATCTTGAGCACTTTTCCAGCGGCGTCCAATTTTACCGCCATGATCCAATTGCGGGTCCATTCGTAAATGAAGAGGGTGCTGTCGAACTCGGCGGGGAGTTTGTGCGGCGACTGCAGTTTAGGGTCGAAATAATAAACGGGGCCCGCCATCGCGGTGCGGCCGCCGGACCGCAGCATCGGGAATCGAGTGGAGGGGGAGGCGGGATAGTAAATCAAGGCGGGCTGGGCTGGGGGCAGTTCTTTGATGCCCGTGTTGTTGGGAGAATCGTTGATGGGACGCCCTGGGTTGTAGAACGCAGGAGTGAAATCACTCGACATCCAGGGCTCTTCTTTCGGGGGCCACTCGGATTCCGGTTTGCCCTCTTTCTTGGCTTTCTCCCGTGCGGCCTTCGCGTCCATGTGCTTCTGCCGGGCCACGTAGTCAACGGGGGCGTAGGGCTTGTTGTTGGCAACGAAATAAGGCCAGCCAAAGAAGCCGGGACCTTTGGCCTGGTTGATTTCGTCATGTCCCGCGCCGCCCCGCTTTTCATCCGGTTGTCCGGCGTCCGGACCGACCTCGCCCCAGTAGAGGAAGCCTGTCTTCGGATCTATCGAGATGCGGAAGGGATTGCGGTTGCCCATCACGTAGATTTCGGGTCGCGTCCCCGGTGTTCCTGGTTTGAAAAGATTTCCCTCTGGGATTTCATAACCTCCGTCGGCCTTGGGCTTGATGCGAAGAATTTTTCCAGTTAACGAATTGGCATTTGCCGACGAGCCCTGGGCGTCCCACGGATAGCGGCCCGGGCGCGGGTCGTTGGGGGAATAGCCGTCGGAATCGAACGGATTCGTGTTGTCCCCGACGGAGATGTGGAGATTCCCTTTCGCGTCGAACGCAAGCGAACCGCCCACATGGCAGCACTGCTCTCGTTGGACGGGTATGTCGAAAATCTTTTTTTCACTCGCGAGATCAAGCGCTTCTCCCTTCAAAGTGTAGCGCGAGATTCGGATGATTCCCGATTTCCCCCTTCCGTCATGAGTGGTCTCGGGAAGCGAATGATTGAGATAGACCCAGTTATTCCGGGCAAAATTGGGGTCCAGCGTGATGCCCAGCATGCCTTCCTCCAGCCCGCCGAACACGTTGATGGAGGCGATGATGACCGTCGTTTTGGTGTCCGGCTTCCACATCTTGACCACACCGGCCCGCTCCGCCGTGAAAACTCTTCCATCGGGCGCCACGGCCAGTTCCATCGGATCCTTTAAGGTTTCCGCGAGCTTGCCGTCCACTTCGCGATCGGCGTCGAGGACGACTTTGCGAAAATCTCCGTCTATTTCATACTGGGGCGCGGCGGGAGCGGATGCGTCTTGAGCGAAAGATTGGGTCATCGGCGTCAAGCCAGCAATCAAGGTGCACGTCAGAATCGTGATATTTCGCATAGGCAGAGGTCTGGACGGGAGAGGCGAATCAAACATTCATCGAAATCAGCGCGCGAGAAACTCGACGCACACCGGAGAGCCCACCGACACGCTTTGGCCGGTTGGTTCAAGCCGGCCGTTGATTTGATCGATGCGGAAAACGTGCGCGGTGTCCGAGCTCTGCCCGCCAGCAATGAGGTATTTGCCCGTGGGATCAATCCCGAAACCCCGCGGAATCTTGGCCAGGGAAGGTTCATTCTCGACCAACTTCAAGCGGCCTTGGCCGTCAATGGAAAACACCGCGATCGTGTCATGTCCCCGGTTGGAGCCGTAAAGGAATCTGCCGTTTGGATGCGCGAATACTTCCGCCGTGCTGTAACTGGGTTGGACGGCGACCCCTTCCGGCAGCGTGGAAACGGTGTGGATCTCGCTCAGCCGGCCTGTGGCGGGTTCGTAGCGAAACGCGGTCATGGTGCAGACCATCTCGTTGATCACGAATCCAAAGCGCCCTTTCGGATCGAATGCGAAATGCCTTGGACCCGCTCCTGGACTGACGGAGGCGAATGCCGGGTCGTTGGGCGTGAGAGTGCCTTTTTCGGGATCGAAGCGGTAGATTTTGACTTGGTCCAGCCCCAGGTCCGGGACAAAGACGAAACGATTCGCAGGGTCGGTGTAAATGCCATGGGCATGCGGGGCTTTTTGCCGCGCCGGATTCACGCTGGAGCCGGTGTGCTGGACAAAGGCGCTCGCGGGCCGGAGGGTTCCATCGGCATTGAGGGGCAGGCATGCCACGCTGCCTCCGGAGTAATTAGCCACGAGGACGTTTTTTCCGGCGGGATCCACCACCAAATGAGTTGGCCCCGGACCACCCGAGAGTTGTTGATTGAGTTTTGTGAGTTTTCCGCTGCCAGCATCAATGGCCCAAGACGTGATGCCACCGCCCTTGTCCACTTCTCCTACGGAATACAAGAATCGTTTGTTGGGATGGATTGCCAGGAAGCCCGGATTCTGCGCCTCCGCAACCAGGGTCGCATCACTGAGATGACCCGTGGCAAGGTCGAGTCGCGAGTGATAGATGCCTTTGCTTGCCTTGCCCGTGTAGGTGCCGAAGTAAACGCTCACTGAAGCAGGGGCGGCGTTGGTGGAGGACGAGGATGCCAGGTTCATAATCGTGAGACTCCCGATAATAGAAAGGGCTCGATGAAACGGTTTCGTCAGCATGCGCTAATCACAAAACCAACGAGCGCAAAAATCCAGACAAATCAGAAGCCTGCGGCGAGCTCCTTGGTCTCGGCTGTTCGCCAGCCGATGGGCCGTCCAGCTCCTTGCGACATGAGCGCCGGCCAAGGAAGCGGAATGCCTGGGTCACGGAGGCAGTCGGGGGATGCGGCACCCCACGGCAGGAGCGTTGGTGACGGAGATGAGCCGGCCAGCCAACAGCGCCTCAAGAGCATCCCGAAGCTCGTGTTTCGTGGGGGCGGGACGAGTCCTGAGGTCATCCGCCTGGCGATCATCGATGCGGCCATGGTAAACGAGCTTCGCGCCGGGAGCGAAGACGGCCACTTCCGGGGTGATCCTAGCGCCAGCCATCCCGACAAGCGCGTGCCGCGGATCCCTCAATAGGTCGATCGAGTAACCGAACCTCTTCAGGTGTTGCCGAGTCTTTTCTGGGGTTTCGTCCACGGAGGGTTGGATCAGCCAAAAAGCCACGCCCAGTTTTGAAAACTGACGTTGCAGCCTTTGGATTTCCGGCGCGTAACGGTTGCTCACGGGACAATCGATGCTGATGAATATCAGGACCACGGCCCGGGCAGAGGAGTCCTCGAAAGGGCTGCGCTCGCGGCCATCCAGGTCGACCACCCCGGTGGTGGCTTCCGGCGAGGACCGGGAAGCTTCAACCTCCGCGGGCCGGGCTTGAGCCGCAGCGGTTAGGCTGGACCACGACTGGATCGCCGCGAGCCATGCCGCCAGCAAAATCCCTGGCAAAACCCGGCGGGAGCCAAGTGTGGGAAAGCCATTCCGAACACGCGTCACAAGCCACATGGCCGCTGGCCTTATCCCAGCAGGTGTTGGATCACCATCTGATCAAGCTCTTGATAATCGCGATCCGCGATGAGTTGCTTCGATTTGGTTTCGTCAAAACTGCGGACTTTCTCGAGCAGCCGAAGAAACGTCTTGCGGCTGTTGTCCAAGTGAGCCAGCCAATGATCCACCTTGGTCGTGCGGAATGGATGGACGTCGAAACAGATGTATTCTCCATTCTTTCCGTAACCATTACGTTCCATCGCACGCACCTGATTGAACGCAACCCTCAGATTCGAGCTCCCAAACGGCTTGTCTTGATCGAACTTCAATCCGTTCTGATCGTTCAAATGCAGCGACCAAAGTTTTCCGAAAGCCATCGCGAAATCTATTTCATCCGCGGGGTCTAGCCCGGCGAGAATGCAGTGGGCGGATTCGATCAACGCCCCAACCCGTTTCGGATCTCGGGTCAAGTGGGCCAGCGCAATCGCGTGGCCGATCGTGGGGATGTAGGCGTGATCCATGGGTTCGTTCGGCTTCGGCTCGATCGCTATGCGAATCTTCTTGTCGTGGGCCAGCATTTTGTCGAGTGCCTGAACGAGCAGCTCCACGCTCTTGCGCCCATCCTTGGACTCGCGCAGGTAGGTGCCCTCCCGGGCCAGCCACAGCACCAGAATATCCGTGCCCAGCTCCTTCGCTATATCGATCGACCGGAGGGAGCGGTCGATGGCGTATCGGCGGCATTTCGGGTCGTTGCTGGTGTAGGCTCCATCGACGGTCATGGGGCTGAACCATAGCCGCGGCGCCACCATTTCCGCGGCAATCCCGGCGTCGTCCAGCCGCTTTTTAAGGGCCTTGGCCTCCTTGCTGATCACGGCCCACGACTTTCCATCGATGTCGGGGATGGCGTCGTCATCGTGGAACATCATGGCGTCGTAGCCTCGCGCCTTGAGTTGGTCGAGTTTCCAGTCGAAAGTTTGGGCTGGTCGAGTCGTGGGACCGTATGGATCTTGCCCTTCGCTGATGTTCCAGGGTCCAAAACAGAAACGATGCGTATTTTTTGCCATAGAATGTGATGATAATTCGGCCACCCCAGCTCGGGCAATAAAGGCGCCACGCAAGATTTGGTTCCAGCATTTCGCGCCCCGGCAAGGGATGAACTGGATTTACGGTAGGCCTTCAAGCAAAGAATGGAATTCAAAAATCATGACATCGAAAAGCATGGATGCCCGGGCCGTCCCGAGTGTTTTTTGTGGCGTTTTTCCTCCAGTCATCCTACTGCATCAAGGATGCCGATGCCGAAGCGATGCCCCCGGTCTTCGGGAATTCGCGGCCGGGAACCCGGAGCCATCAGCGCCGGAAAAGCGAGCCGCGTCTTTTCCCCCTCCGGCCCCGCGGGTCGATCGAAGAACGGGCCGGCGAAACCGCCGGATCGCACCCGCGTCAGAGCCACGGCTATGGCTCGTGTTTCACGATGAACCCCGAAACAAACGTGTCCGCCGACTCACAAATCGCCTCTTTTCTGGGCCACCTCGAACACGAGCGCCAGGTGTCCCCGCATACGATTCGGAATTATCGGCAGGCCTTGAGCGAGTTCGCCCGGTTTTACAAGGAGGCTCATCAATCGAAGCCAGATTGGGGGCGTTTGAATCGGGACGATTTTAGATATTACTTGCGCTCCCTTGGACGCCGGTCCGGAGCCACAGCCCGCTCGTTGGGCCGAGCTTCCGTGCAGCTTCGGTTTTCAGCCCTCAGATCCTTTTACAGATGGCTTGGGAAGACGGGGCTGGCGAACATCAATCCGGTCCGGACAATCACCCTTCCCAAGCAGCCACGCCGGCTCCCGAAGTTCCTGGGTGTGGAGCAATCGAAACGTTTGGTGGGAGCGCCACTGGAAGCCCTCGCGGGAATCCCATCGGACAAACTAACGGCGGAGCTTCGAGTGGCTTACCTCCGGGACGCGGCGATTCTGGAGCTCCTGTACTCCGCCGGATTGCGCATCAGCGAGCTCTGCGGGCTGCGTGTGGAGGATGTCGACCTTCACGCGAGAACGCTCCGTGTTCGAGGGAAAGGCCGAAAAGAACGCCTCGCGCCCTTTGGAGTGCCCGCGTTGAAGGCCTTAAACGAGTATTGGCGCGCCTGCGGGCAGCAGCGGAGCCCGGAGAGTCCGGTGTTTCTCGCGTCGACAGGCTCGGATGTGGCGCCAGTGTATCCGCGTCAAATCCAGCTTCGGCTCAAAACCTACTTGGCTTGGGCGGGGATCGACACCGACCTGACGCCCCACAAGCTACGCCACACTTTCGCAACGCATCTTCTGGACGCAGGAGCGGACTTGCGCAGCGTGCAGGAATTGCTTGGCCATGCGCACTTGGCGACCACGCAGGTCTACACCCATGTCACCACGGACCGCCTCAAACGGATATATGACGAGGCGCATCCCAGGGCCTGAAGCCGCGCTGGCGCAAACCGCAAAAATCTCGAGCGGGAGCTCGGATTGGCCGTCGCGACAGCTGAGAATCGGGCCGATTGAGAAGTTCGTGGTTGCCGCCTTTCCGGCCAGCGACTATAGCCATTGGGGCGATTCCAGAGGCGATGAAAACACTCCGTCATTCTCTCTTGCCGCGCGGCATTGGCGCTTCGTGCTGCGCCCTGTTCTTCCTGTTGGCTTTCCTGCCCGCGCGCGCGGAGATGCAGTTCGACGTCTTCCTCGGCTACGAAGGCCTCGTTCGCGAGGGAGCTTGGTTTCCGGTCGCGGTGGAGATCCACAACGACGGCCCATCGTTCGACGCGGTGCTTGAAATATCACCCGCAGCGGCAGGCGTTCCTCAAACCCGCCGCGTTCAGGTGGAGTTGCCTTCCAATACTCGAAAGCGCTTTTTTATTCCGGTTTTTGGGTCGACAGGGAGGATGACGAGCTGGAACGCGCGCCTGCTCGATTCGAAAGGCAAAGTCCGCGCCGAACGCGCTTCCATTCGACCGAAAGACGTTGCCTGGGAAGCCCCGTTGCTTGGAGCCGTCCCGCGGTCATTCACCACGGCTCCCGCGCTTCCCGAGATGAAGATCCCCCAACCAGAGTCTCAACCGCGCGTCGGCCGCCTCGCGGCAGACCTGTTTCCGGATAACCCGATCGTCCTCGAGGCATTGTCCGCCCTCTATTTGAATTCGGAAAAGGCCCTGGAACTGAAGGGACCGCAACAAGCGGCCTTGTTGGCTTGGCTCCATGGCGGAGGACATTTGGTGCTGGCTGTTGAACAACCCTCGGACGTCAATTCCTTGCCCTGGCTCAAACAGCTCATGCCTGGAGAGGTCAAAGGCCTTTCAAAAGTTCAAATGAACGGGGAATTGGAAGCTTGGATGAGGTCGAGTTCAACCACCACGGGTATCAAAGGCACTTCGGTCGGTCGAATGATGCCTGCCTTGGATCTCAAGCTTCTTCGCCGGTACGGGATCAGGCCTCCAAGCACGAATCAGAATCAGTTTTTGGAGCTCGAGCACCCCTTCGCGATGTTCTCGGCGGACGCTGGGATTGCCAGCGCCACGGTTTCCGTCGCTCAGTTGGTCCCGACGGAGGGGAGGGTAATGGTGCAGGTGGGGGACACGCCCTTGGTGGTGTCCGCCCACCGTGGCTCCGGAAAGCTGACCGTGGTGCTTTTCAGCCCCGAACGCGAGCCGTTCAAGTCGTGGAAGAACAGGGACTGGTTCTGGGCGAAGCTCATTGATATCCCCGAAACGGCCTATGTTCCGCAAAACGCGAGGTATGGCGGCAGGGGGTTGGACGGGGTTTTCGGGGCCATGATCGACAGCAGGCAGGCCCGCAAGCTGCCTGTGAAATGGCTCCTGGCCATCCTCGGCGTTTATCTGATCGTGATTGGCCCCTTCGATCATTATATCCTGAAAAAGTTCAACCGACAGATGCTCACTTGGATCACGTTTCCCCTCTACGTCCTGGCCTTTTCGATGCTGATCTACTTCATCGGATACAAGCTGCGGGCGGGCGAAACCGAGTGGAACGAACTGCACGTGGTCGACATCCTCCCTCGTGGCGGCCGAGCCGAGTGGAGGGGGCATACGTTCATGTCCATTTATTCGCCTGTAAACTCGGAGTATCAGATCGCCGCCGATCAGATGCATTCGACGCTGCGGGCCGAGTACGGCGGGGTGTGGATGGGAAACCAGGATACCGCAAGACTTCGAGTGGAGCAGCTCGGGAAGGGTTTTGACGCGCGAGTATTTGTTCCCGTCTGGACGAGTCAATTGCTGGTCGCTGAATGGCTGCAGCCGGGAGTCATGCCCGTCGTGGCGACGCCCACCGTCGGGCAGGACGACGTCTTGGAATTGAGACTGCAAAACAATCTGCCGCGCGCTGTAGGTCCCGTGCAGATCGTGTTTCGGGATCGCGTTTATCACGCGCCAAGCCTCGCCGCCAATGGTTCGACCAATCTGGCCCTGGCGCCAGGTTCGGGAGAGCTCCTGGAAACACACGTAAAACGGCTGAGCGAGGAATTCGCGAGCAAGATCGACAATCGCCTTCGCGCGCTCGGCGACGCCCAAAGGGGGCGGATCGATAATCTTGTCGAAGCCTCCATGGCCGCCAGTTTTATCGCCGCGGCCGCCGCCTCCCAAAATCCCGACGGGCGCCACTTCGTTTACTCGCCTGGCTTCGATCTCCAACGCTTCAGCCAGCGCGGCGACGCGGTGGTCTTGATCTGGGACGCCGATCAGGGCGCCGTGGCGCCCTTCCACAAGTTCGCCGCAAAAAGAACCCAGAAGAACTCCTTGCTCCGCCTGGTGGTCCCCGTGCCAGCACGGGACGGCTAACCCTTGAACCTTAAAACGGCAGTTGCCCATGGCGAATCTTCTCAAGATCCTGGCGGTAAAGTTCTTCCGAATCGCTCACCAGATCCACAAGGGATATGCCCCCTCTTCGTCCAGCCTTTCTCATCCAGGCCTTTGCAAATCTGCACGATGTTCAACGGCCGTTTTAAGGCTGAACTCCGATCCGCCTGCACTCCCCCAGTCCTCCGCCTGACCTCCCCATCATGAGCACAAGCCCTCCCGCACCACCTCCCGTCCCGGCAGTGCGCACTTACGATCTCACGCGCGCCTACGGCGCCATGACCGCTTTGAGCCGGCTGAATCTGACCGTGAATCGCGGCGATTTGTTCGGTTTTATCGGCTCCAATGGCGCTGGGAAAACAACGACGCTCCGGATCTTGGCCACGTTTTTGACACCCACGGAGGGGCGAGCGGAGATTCTCGGGAAGGACGTCGTTCGGGAGGCGGACTCTGTGCGGCACATGATCGGCTACATGCCTGATTTCTTCGGCGTTTACAAAGACATGGAAGTCACGGAATACCTGGATTTTTTCGGAGCCTGTTATCGGATCCCTTCGGGGAAACGTGAAAAAACCGTGGTTGATGTGCTGGAGTTGGTGGGGCTATCGGAAAAGAAGGGAGCCTTGATTGGAGCCCTCAGCCGCGGCATGCAGCAACGGCTGGGCCTCGCCCGCGTGCTGATCCACGACCCTCAATTGCTCTTGCTCGACGAGCCGGCCAGCGGCCTGGATCCCAGGGCGCGCATTGAAATGATGGCCATTCTCCAGGAACTCCAGCGCCTGGGCAAAACCATTATCATTTCCTCCCACATTCTCAGCGAACTCCAAAGCCTCTGCAACCGCGTCGCCATCATCGAGCTCGGGAAACTCATCTACTGTGGGCCGGTGCAGGGAGCGCGCGATCAAATGGGCGTGGGCAGAGTTCTTTGGATCACGACGACCTCCGACTTGACCATGGCGAAGGATCTATTGGCGGTTCAGTCGGAGGTCGCCGCCGCCGAAATCGTGGAGGGCAAATTGAGAGTCACTCTGAAAGATCACGAAAGCGATCCTAGCATCATCGCGGAAGTGCTCGTGAAGGGAGGCGTGCGGCTAGTGGGGCTTCGCGAGGAGGAAATGGGATTGGAAGAAGTCTTTCTGAGAGTCACGCGGGGGACCACGCAGTGATCCCTCTGAACCTGGCCCGCCCGCACGGTGCGTCCACGTGTTGTCTGTGGAGCGCGACTATGCTGAAAGCCAGTCGCAGCAGCATCTCAGGCTCGCAGCCACGCCGAACCTGCTGCGGCTGGCGCTTCGCACACAACCGCGCTCCGGCCTGCCAGCCAAATTCACCGACAACTTGTGGATGCACTGCGCCCGCATCCAAACCATTGTCTTGAATGACTTCCTGGCCCATCATTGTTCGGGAGCTGCGCGCCGAAAGCCGCCGCCCCTCCAACTTCGGCCTGCGCATGACCGGCGCCGCGGCGGCCACCGCGCTGTTGGGGTTGTTTTTCATGTTCGATCAGACGGTGTCCACTCGGCAGCTCGGTTCGCGCTTGTTCTATTCACTCAACGCGGTCCAATTCCTGGCCATGGCTCTCCTGGTGCCAGCGGTGACCTCGGACTGCATCAGCCGCGAGCGGCGTGAAGGCACGCTGGGACTTCTGTTCCTCACCCGTGCGCATCTCAGATTTTTGCAAAGGCAGAGTAAGGAGAGACTGCTAAGGCGTTCAAAGTTGGGGTGAGTGGGGGGATAAGAGTGGGTTGATTGGTGGTAGCAGGGGAGGATTGGGGCAATGGGTTGCCGGTTGGCAT
>SYMW01000128.1 GCA_005805305.1 Verrucomicrobiales bacterium | reverse complement strand
CTCGCGGGAGGCCAAAATCCCTTGCGGCATAACTCCGCCCATTTGTGAGACACATCACTAGGCGAAGACGAGCCCCCTCGTTTCTTGCCGACGCGCCCCCATCCACATGTCTCCGCGTTCCCTCGCCGGCCAAGGGCAGTACGGAGATCGATTGCCGCCAATGTCCACCCAATTCGTGAACGGTACACTAGGCTAGAAGCGCTCGCACCACGTTCCCATGGACGTCCGTGAGCCGGTAATCCCGTCCGCCATGCCTGAACGTGAGCTTCTCGTGGTCGATGCCCAGCAGGTGCAGAATCGTCGCGTGGAAATCATGCACATGCACCCGGTTTTCAACAACCGCCGCGCCGATGTCGTCCGTGGCTCCATAACTCAGCCCCGCGCGCGCGCCGCCGCCCGCCAGCCATGAGGAGTAACAGGCGCTGTGATGGCCGCGCCCCTTCTCTCCATCCACGCCGGGAGTGCGCCCAAACTCGGTGGTCCACACCACTAGGGTGTCGTCGAGCATGCCGAGACGCTTGAGATCTTGTATCAAGCCGGCGACCGGTTGATCGATATTCTTCGCGTGCTTGGCGTGCTCGGCCATGTCGCCGTGCTGGTCCCAGTTGTGGCTGGAACTGCCGTCGACCAACTCGATGAATCGCACCCCCCGCTCGGCGAGCCGGCGGGCCACCAGGCAGGGCCAGCCAAAACCCTCGGTTTGTCCGCGCTTCATGCCATACAAACCCAATGTTTCGTCCTTTTCCTTCGAAAGGTCAAAAACCTCCCGCGCCTCGGTCTGCATGTGAAACGCGGTCTCAAAGGTCCGAATCCGCGCAGCCAGCTCGCTGTCATGGCCGCGGGCGTCGAGATGGCGTTTGTTCAAGGCTTCCGCGAGCCCCAACTCCAATTCCTGAACCGAACCCGATCGAGTGCGACGATCCAGGTTCGCGATCGGCTCCTGGCCCGGGACAACCCGCACACCCTGGTGATAGGCGGGCAGGAAATCGTTGTTGAAGATCTGGGTGCCAGCGTAGGGAGAACCCGCCGAGATGGCGACGAAGGCAGGCAAATTCCGATTCATCGCGCCAAGTCCGTAGCTAATCCACGAGCCAATGCTCGGGCGCGAGAAAAAGAAGGAACCGGTATGAATCGCGAGCGTGGCTTGGTAGTGCTCGTTATCATCCGATTTCATGGACTTGATGAGGCAAAGGTCGTCGACGCGTTCGCGGAGATGCGGAAAGAGATCGCTGACGAGCGCGCCGGAGCGCCCGCCAGGTTTGAATTGCCAGCCAGGCCTCAAAAGTCGTCGTTGCTGGTTGGAAAGCCCTCCCCCCACGCCCATCGTCTTCCCATCGGCGGCAAAGAGCTTTGGCTTGTAATCAAAAGTGTCCATGTGGGAAACGCCGCCATTGGAGAAGATAAAGATCACGCGCTTGGCTCTGCCCGGAAAATGAGGCGCCTTGGGCGCAAGAGGATCTGGCGACCCGTCTTCCGCGAGCAGATTCGACACGATCCCTGGAAGGAGGAGGGATCCGCCGACCAGGGATTGGATTGCGTCGCGCCGACGCAACGGGTTTGCAAGTGACTTCATAATCATGGGAACAAACGCCTGGTTGCGCGCATACAACCCGATAGCGGATGCCGGTTAGTCCACATACACCACCTCGTTGAGACGAAGGAGGGCTCGAGCCATCGCCCTCCAGGACTCGGCCTCTTGTTGTGATGCGGCATTGCCGCTGCCGGATAACTGCTGTCGGATGTCCTCGAGAAACTGGACGCAGGCGTCGCGCTCGGACGGTTCGGGCGCGCGTCCCAGACACGCCATGTAAGCGAACCTCAAACGAGTTTCATCATTCACAGACGCGTCCAGGATTCGCTGGGCGAAGGAGCTGGCTTGCTCATGCACGAAGGTGTCGTTGAGCAAGAACAGCGCCTGAAGTGGGGTGGTGCTGGTCGCGCGAGCCGCGGTGCTTGCCGACGGATCGGCGCCGTCGAAGAGGGCCAGATAGGGATGCCGCTGGATGCGCTGGGTCATCAAGTAAACGCTTCTGTGGCGCGAGTCGTACACGGCCTTGAACGGGTTGTGCTGCGTGAATTTCCACTCGCTCTGGGGCGGGAATGGATGAGCGCCGGGCCACCTGGTGTCCAGATGCCCCCCCAGCACCAGAAGGGTGTCGCGAATGGATTCGGCATCCATCCGGCGCCGGGGGTAAGCGGCGAGAAGTTCATTGTTCGCGTCGCGAGCCAGGGATTCCCCGGTTCGATCACTCGAAAGCTGATAGGTCCGCGACAGCAGGATCAGCCGGTGCATGGCTTTCATGGACCAGCCGGAATCGATGAATCTCGACGCCAGCCAGTCGAGCAGCTCTGGGTGGGTGGGCGGTTTGCCTTGCTTCCCAAAATCATTGGGTGTCGGCACGAGCCCCTTGCCAAAGTGATGCAGCCAGATGCGATTCACCATCACCCGCGCCGAGAGAGGGTTGTGCGGATCGACGATCCAGTCCGCCAATTGGCGCCGGCCGCTCGAGCTCTCGGAACCGGCAATAGCTTGCCCTCCCAGCACGGTTAGAAATCGCCGCGGCGCTACTTCCCCTGGCTTCGCCGGATCGCCCTTGAGCTGAATGCGCGCGTCCTCCGCCCTCCCCGTCTCGGCCATCGCGTAGGCGAGTTCGAATGGCAGCGGCGTCTTCGCAAAATCTTTCGCTGCCTGTTCGGCCTCTTTAATTTTTTCTTCGACCGCTTTCTTCCCTTCAGCAGGTGTCTCTTTCAGGGAATCCTTGAGTTTCTGTGTGATTTTATCCAAACGCCGGCTTTCGCCTTCGCGCGCCTTCCGCGCCGCGTCCGCCTTCGCGGTTTGGCCCGGTTCGACGAGCGGAACCAGGTCCCGCTGCTTTTGCTCGAGTTCAATCCCAGGCCAGGGATAACGCGTGTTGTGGAAAAAACCATAGAGAGCGTAATAATCCGCAGTGCTCACCGGATCGAACTTGTGATCATGGCATCGGGCGCAATTGATTGTGAGTCCGAGGAATGCCCGGCCAAGGTTGTCGATCGTGTCCTCGATGGTGAGGTGCTGGGGATAATCCTCCACACGAGAGCCGAACCGGCGCGCGTTTGCGAGGTATCCCGTGGCGATGAGTCGCTCAAGAGTTTCCTTCGTCGTGGCGCCAGGCAGGAGATCCCCTGCTATCTGTTCCCGCGCAAAGTCGTCGTAGGGAAGGTCTCGGTTCAATGCTTGGATCACCCAGTCGCGGTAGAGGCGGATCTGCGGGATGGGAAAGTCAGAATTGTCCCCCGCGGTGTCGGCGTAGCGAGCCACGTCGAGCCAGTGGCGCCCCCATCTTTCCCCGTGCCGCGGAGACGCCAGCAGACGGTCGACCACTGAGGCAAATGCGTGAGGAGTCTGGTCCGCTAAAAACGCCTCCACCTCGCCCGGCGTCGGCGGCAAGCCTGTCAAATCAAAGGTCGCGCGCCGCAAGAGCACCCGCTTCTCGGCATCGGCGGCGGGTTCTATCCCCTGTTCTTCCAACCGGGCGAGAACAAACCGGTCAATCGGGTTCATCGGCCAGCCTTTCCGCTTCACCTCAGGCGGCCTCGATGCCTTCAACGGCCTCAAGGACCACCACTCTCGCGCCTTCCCCCAGTCGATCGCTGATTTGGCGAGCGCGGCGGCGACGGTGTTCTCCGTTCGGGGATCGGGCGCCCCCATCCGCACCCAAGTCTCCAAGTTCGCGATCTCGAGATCCGAGAGTGTCCCATTTGGAGGCATGGCGAGGTTGGGATCGGCATGGCGGACGGCTTGGATCAAAAGGCTGGCCTCCGGCTGGCCCGGGTAGACCGCGGGGCCGGTGTCCCCGCCTGTCATCACCCCCGCGCGCGAGTCGAGCACAAGACCGCCCTTGATTTTTTTCGCGCCCGAGCTGTGGCATTCATAACACCGCTCCACAAGCACGGGGCGCACCTTGCCCTCGAAAAAGGCGATCTGATCCGCTGTCAACTCCGTCACGAAAGCCGCAGTCGCCGGCCTGGGTATGGCGCCATCACCGGACCAAATCTCGAAGCCGGAAAGGTTTGCGGCGCCGTGGCCGGGTCCGCGCGCCGACATCGTGACCTTGCCCTCCACAGCCGAGGTGCTCCACGGTCCGAGACGCTTCCAAGAACCCGCCGCGCCGCTGTGAAATTTCTCGAGGACGGTCTTATCGTTCACCAGCAGATCGAATTGCTCGCTATGATTATCCTCCCAGACGTAGAGCACTACTTGCACATCGCCGGCAGGCAGTCCGGAAACAGCAATGTCGACCTTGTTGCCCCACACGCTGCTGCGCAGCATTCGGGCGCGATTCGGGTCGGTGGCAGGCTTCAACGCCACTGCTTGGTTTTCAAAAGTCTTGCCTCTAACGACAACATTGGACGCGGCCGCCCCTTCCCATTGCCGTCCATCGATTTCCAAGGCAGGGCCATTGAGGTTGACGGCGCGCAGAAGCGTGGCGTCCTTGGCCTGCAGGCAAAACGACGAGTAGGTGGCAGCCAGATACAGCCCGAGGCATCCACGAATCCAGGTCCGCATCAGATCGATCATCGAATAACACCTTCTCGCATAGCAGCGCTGGGGAATGAAATCAATCGCATTAAGGCCTGAGGTTGGCCGCTAATGGGCGAGCACTCTGGCCAAAATGGCGCCATCCATCCCGAGTGGAGGGTATAACATCATTGGGAACCTTTTTCGGAGCGCGGGCAAGGTGCTCACTCCGACGCAGGACTCAGTTTGGCCGAGAGTCGCCACGCCTTCGATGCGAATCCATCTGGCCTCGCCAGGAACCAAACCCGCAGGGGGATTCAACCGCAATTTAAAGACGCTGGCTTGAGATGCCATCACCTGATTCGTGCCCGACAACAGGGTGTTTCCCCAGTTGACTCTCAGTGCGATCGGGCCGTCGAATTCATAACGCCTGGCCTTGATCTCCAGTTCCCACTGGCCGCCAGCGGCGCACTCCACGTGGTCCATCTCTGTCTCCAGCGCAAACCCCGGCTTCACACGGCCCGCTTTCAATTCGTAACGAAACTCAACTCCGCTTCTCCCCGACAATTCTCTTGCCTCCAAATAGTAAGTTCCTGCGTGGGCGAATTTATTCGTGAAACTCCCCTCGTCGCTGCGCGAGGCGTCCATTTCGCTCACGACGACGCCGTCGGCCCTAAGCCACCTCAACCCCGCGTCGCAAAAGCTTCCCAAGCTGCGTGTGCGCACATTCACAAACCATCTTTCATCGGCTTTGATTTCGAAAGCAGCCAGGTCACGGTCGCCTGCCTTCCCAAATCGTCCTCTCAGCCACCCTTCCTCCTTCCGGACCATCCCTCCGGTGATCTCATCGTTCGGCTCCGCCTCATCGCTCCACTGAGCCCTGGCCCGTTCTTCCCAATGAACGCCGCTCCTGCTCAAATCCAGTGTTTTCCTTGGACCCACCCCGGTTTGGAGGCGAAGTCGATACCAATAATTAGGTCCACCCATATAACGCGCATCCGTGATTTGAATTCCATGAGCTCCCGTGGCAGAGGCTCGAAAAGACGACACAGGATCCGCGCCCCCTTCCGAACTGTCATCCATCTTGACCAATGTCTTCCCCGTGGGCCCAGTCACAACCACCAGCGCGTCCAGGGGCGATCCCATTCGACGCGCCACGATTTCCATCCAAAACTCGTCGCCTCGCCGGGCACGGAACCGAATATATTGGGATTTCGCCTCCAGAATCACGCCCTCCACCGCGGTCGGCGGCGTGATCTCCAAAGGCAATTCCGAACCGTCTTGCGACGAATCCAGTTGAATCGTTTTCAAATCATCGACGAACCCGAGCCACAGCTCCGGTTTCCCGCCCGGCTGCGTGACGCACCATGGGATGATCCCAGCCTGGAACCGAGCGTCCCATGTCACCGAGAATTGGAGCGCTCCTCTGGGGGAATCGCCGGGGTGTGGCGAAAACGAGAGTGTCACCGGATCGAATGATTTGTCGTCCCAGAAGAAAGAGCTCAGGCGAGCCTGCGGCAAAAGGCCTGTGCCGCGAATCTCGATCACGTTCACTGCTCCAGCAACAAGGGCCAGTGGACGAACCGATTCGACCAGCGCGGCCAAGAGCTGGCCCATCATGAGGCCGAGCCACGCCACCGTCAGCGCCGACCAATGGATCCGAGGATGGGGTCGAGACAAAAGCAGGCTCATATCAGAAAGGCGGGGCGGGAATGATGGCACCTCAGGGTTGGGTGGATCAAGAGACTGTGAAGATGACGGATGCATATCGAACTTGAGCCTGTCCGGCGGGTCGGAACATCAGCGTCGTGCGAGGGTGCAGCAACCCCTCCAGGCAACCCGAGGTTCGCCCGCTCATGCCACCACACCCATCACGGGTCTGCCGGACGAGATGGCGATGGGCCGGTCGCCCACTCCACGCACTTCCGCTTGGGGATCAATACCGAGGAGATGATACATGGTGGCCGCCAGATCATCGGGCCGGATGGGGTTTTCGGCGGGGTGGGCCCCATGTTTGTCTGATGCCCCGTAAACAAAGCCCCGCTTCACGCCACCACCGGCGAGCAGCACCGTGTAACATTGAGGCCAGTGATCACGGCTGACATTCTCATTGACCTTCGGAGTTCGCCCGAACTCGCCCATCCACACCACCAGTGTCGTTTCCAACAATCCTCGCTGATCGAGATCTTCGAGGAAGGTGGGCAATGTCACGTCCGTGATCGGCAAATGATATTTTTCGATGATCGGAAACATTCGCGTGTTGTTGAACCCATGGGTGTCCCATCCACCTGCATCCGTGGATTGCCCGCCGATCGAGTTTGAGAAATAGACGGTGACAAACTTGACTCCCGCTTCAACGAGCCTTCTGGCGAGAAGACAGCCCTGGCCATACGTGCTTCTCCCGTAGGCCTCGCGCACTTTGTCTGGTTCCGACCCCAGATTGAAGGCCTCGCGCAGCGTTGCGGAACTCAGCATTGCCAACGCTTTGTCATAATAGGAATCCAAACCTCTGGCCTGCGGGGAGAACTCCAAAATCCGCGACTGCGCATCCACGAGACGCTGCAACTCCCGGCGCGACTGAAGCCTCTCAAAACTCACGCCTTCGGGCAAACTGAGCTCGGGCAGGGAAAAATCAGGAGCGTTGGGATCCTGCGTGATCAGCAGCGGATCATGGGCCTTCCCCAAAAAGCTCGCGTGCTGTCCCGGTGTCACGGAACCATCTCGAATCACGTGCGGATAAGCAATGAAGGTGGGCAGCTCTCCACGTGCCGGGGACAATCGATCCACGACGGAACCATAAGCCGGAAAGAGTTCGAGCGAGTCCTTCAGGCGAATGTCATCCACCGGCGGCGCATGCCCCGTCAACGCATAATAGGCCGCGGAGTTGTGGTTCTTCATGGTGTGGTGAACCGATCGAATCAACGTCACCTTGTCCATCACTCGGGCCGTCCGAGGGAGCCTCTCGGATACTTGGATTCCATCCGCGGAGCTGGAAATGGGCCTGTGCAAGCCCCGGATCCCCTCCGGCGCATCGGGCTTCATATCGAAGGTCTCCAAATGGCTGGGGCCGCCAAATTGGTACAGAAACACGATCGATTTTGCTTTGGCCTTGGGCTTGGCGCGATGGGAGTCGACACCCCCGGCGGCAAGCAGCTTCGGCAAGGTTAACCCCAGCATGCCCAATCCTCCGACGCTCAACAACCGCCGGCGGCTAAGCCACCGGCTCGCGGCCAATCCGCCGCAGGCGTCCGAATACGATCGCGTGATGATCTTCCGGTTCATGGCCAAAGTGTCGTCAACGGACAACCAAAACCTTGAGGCGGGAGGAATTTCGCTTTGGTTTGGCGCCAGCGATTTGAACGAAACAAGTGCATGGCTGAATTCGGCGCGACGTTAAAGGGCGATTCGAAACGGGCTACAATCTGAACAAGAACTCTTTGCTGTTCATCAGAGCCCACAGCAGGTCTTCGTACACCGCTCGGCGTTCCGACCCGCTCCGAAAGTGGTTCAATATGCCTTCCGTCTCGGCACGCGTCGGCGGGCGCGTGAGCAAGCTCCAATAGAGAGAGTCGAGAATTCGGGCATCGGGCTCGCCCGCCTCCAAATCGCGGGTCAGCCGGTTGTCCTTGCGCCGAATCAAATCCGCCAAATTGGGCCCGCTGATCATTTGAAACGCCTGGCTCATCGTGGCCTCACCTGAACGCTCGCACTCGCAGGATAGCAGACGAGCGGGCTTGCCGAATATCTCCAGAAGCTTGTCGATCCCGCCGCCTCTCTTGCCGCGCTTCGTCTCCAGACGCGCTCCCGGAACTTGCGTCACTCTGAACCCAGACGGATAGCCAGTCAATTCAGGCCGAACCCCGACCGACTCGTGTTCGATGTCGAGCAATTGCTCCGCCCCCAACCGGCGGATGATGGCTTTTGCGTAGTTGGCTTCGTCACTGGCGTTGCTCGCGTTTGGAGTCGAACTCAATTGATACGTCATCGAGCTCATGATAAAACGAATGAGTTCGCGTTGGTCGAATCCATCGCTCGCCAATTTCCGGGCCAACATCTCCAGCAACTCGGGATGCGAGGCGGGATTCGTCGAGCGGAAGTCGTCGATCGGTTCAACCAAGCCACGGCCCAGCAGATTGAACCAGATCCGATTCGCCTGCACCCGCGCGAACTGCGGCCGGTCACGGCTCGTCAGCCAATCCGCCGCGGCTTCCACCTCGTCCTTCGTCCTGAAATCGGGACCTTTCTTTGAAGCATCTCCTGCTCCTAAGAAGCGAGGTTGGGCCGCCTTCCCAGTCTTCGGATTTTTGACCTCACCCGATGACGCCAAGTAGACAATTTGCTCTCCCTTAAACTCGTGGGAATCGTTGGAGTCCCCTCGCTGGTTTTCGAGCACTTTGTACCGAATACGCCCGAAAACGGCCGCCCAATCATAATAATCCGTTTGCGACCATTTATCGAACGGATGATTGTGGCACTGCGCGCACTGAAGCCGGTACCCGAGAAACACCTGCGCCACCGTCTCCCCCCGGGTTACGGGATCGCGATTGGCCCGATAAAAATTGGACGGCGGAGTTTCATACGTGCTGCCCCGCGCCCCCACCAACTCCCGCGCAAACCGATCGAGAGGAGTGTTGTCCGCCATCGCATCCCTAATCCACCGATGGAAAGCGATCATCCCCTTTCGATCCAGAGTTCTTTCTTCAACCTTCAACAGATCGGACCATTTGAGAGCCCAAAAATCGGCGAACTCGGGACGTTCCAACAACGAATCGATGAGTTTTACCCGCTTGCGCTCGTCCCGGCTCGACACGAATTCCTTTGCTTCTTGAGCCGTGGGCAGCACGCCCAACAGATCGAGATAGGCTCTTCTGACGAACACAGGATCGGAGCTTAGTTCCGAGGGATTGATTCGGAGCCGGCGCAATTTTGCAAAGATGTGCCGGTCGATCTCGTTGGCGGCTCGTGGAGAGCTCCATTTGAAGCCTGGACGATCGGCCAGAAACGCGGCTCGCACGGCCTTCTGTTGATCGAGGTATCGAACGAGCACGACCGCCTCGCCTTCTCCCGTCCGCGTCACGGATCCATCCGCCGAAACGGTCGCGGGTCCCGAAGCCACTTCGTAGACACACCATCGCGCCACGTCGCGGCGTGTCGAATCGGCGAAACCTGCCATGGCGGAAATCTTGAAACTGGGAGTGCCTGGCGGAACGTCGATCAACTGAGGCGCAACCTCCAGCCGGCTCAATGAGGGTGTGCTCTCCAAATCCAGCGGAGCTCCGTTCACGATCCATTGCTGAAGCAATCGAAACTCGTCAGACTCTCGTTGAAACCGTTTCCCCCCTTCATGCGGGACAGTCGCCGTTGCTTTTTGCAGCAGGAGGCTTGACTCAGGTTCCACCGAGTCAATCCGCCGGCCCCCGAATTCCTCAGTCAAGGCGGCATGATCAGCGCCCGGATCTTCACCTCGCAAAGACAGCTTGAAGCCTCCCTTGCCATTCGCGTTCCCGTGGCATGTTCCCGCGTTGCAACCCGCCTTGGAGAGCACCGCCATGACATCGTGCTTAAAAGTGGCCCCCTCCAACTTGGGAACGTCCGAAACCACCCAAAGCGCCAGGAGCCACCACGCCGTCCCCCATCCTCCAGGGAGGGGGGAGCAAGAATCGCAGCCGTGGCTGGAACGGGGCATCCCTGCTTTTATAGCGCCTGAATGCGGGGGCGCAATCGTCATTTCAAATTCACTCCGTCAACACCCGGTAGAAACGCATGGCGCTCCCTGCCGCCTCTTCGTCTATGACCACGCTTTCATCCGCGGTCAAATTCCCGTCGAACACCAAACTCCAGCTCTTCAAGTCCACGGAGCTCTCCACGCGCGCTTTCACCCCGGCGGTGCCCTCGACCACCATCGATACAATCCCATTGGAGGTTCGCTGCACGGAACCGAGCCGGATATTCCCAGAATTCCTGCTCGTACTGCGAATTTCGCCATCCCCCGTGATCTCAAAATCCTGCCCGTCAAACGAGATCAATCCGGATAACCGGGACGAGGCCGAGGCGCCTGCGCCCTCTGGTCGAATCATATAACTCAGGAGGCGCGCGGCGGAATCCAGGAAAAGCCACTTCACCTCTTGATTCACGTTGTCCACGACTCCTTCTTCACCCACTGATTCGACGACCCAACCCGGGGGAATCGTCTCCGCGATGGCATAGGCGGACGATCCAGTCAAAGGAGTCACAGCAATCTCCACGCGGACGACCCCTGACGAACCTTGAACGGATCGCGCAGCCGGGCGAGCCACAGGCGGCGGAAGCGACTGGGATCCGAAGTTAGAAGACGCGGTTATGGAATCGCCCGCCCTGATCGATCCCGAATCCGAGCCAAGTTTCGACAATACAACGGCTGGGCCGCTTCCCAAGACTGAGCCCGATGCGGCGGCGGTGGTTCCCGTGTTCACCCACCACGCGGGGGCCTCCCCAAGCGATCCATCGACCACGTACTTGCCGCCTCCCTTCCACAAAGCTGCTGCTTTGGTCACGTATCCCACCGGGATAGGATTGGGGCCGTTGGCCCACTTGGCGCCTTTTTTCCAAGCCGCGCCGTAAGCGGTCACTTCGATCATTCCGATGCTCTTGTTCTGAGGGTTGATGTCCGCAGGATGATACTGAAACAGCCACTCCACGCTTTGGTCCCCTCCAATTTCCAATTTGGTGGTCTCCACTGCGATGATACCCTCGAACTTAAAAACTCCCGTCTCGGAAGTCGGGATCAATGTATAGGTGAACGTTCGGGCCACATCGTCAAAAAACGGCCCGATCCGCAAAGTCCCCGAGGCTGGGTCGAATCTGGAGGCGTCGGGAACGCTTTGGACACGCCAGCCTTTTGGAGGAGTTTCCTCAATCGCGTAAGAAGCGGTTCCCTTTACTGGAGCCACCCGAATCTGAACGACGAACTGTGATCCAGGCACCGTCATTTTCGGGAGCACGCGCGTGGCCACCGTCGGCGCCGCTCCCGGAGTCACCTCAAACTTAACAGCTTCCGATTCCGCCTGGTAGCCGGCTGAATCAACCACCTTCACGACCAGTTTATGAGTCCCGGCGACGGGTGATTTCCACGAAAAACTGTGGCGATATTCGCCGCCAACAGGTTTGTTCAAGAGATCAGGGCCCAAAGTCGAGGAACCCACACGTTCGCCGTCCACATAAAAATCAGCTCGCGCGACGGGACCCTCCGCGTCGGCCGCGACCGCCTCGAAAGTGATGCTCTCTGGCGAGACGAAAACCTGTCCGTTCGCCGGCTTGGTGACGGCGACTTTCGGGGGCGAATCTTTACCGTCGTAAATCGCGGCCTTCGCCTGGTTCTCCCGACCGACCGCATAGCACTCGGGCGGAGGCGGGAAGATCTTGAGGCAAACGGGCGGCTCCACGGTGATCACAACGGCTTCTACACCTTCCGTTAACGCATCCTTGATCGGCGTCACGACCACCTCCGCGGCTTTGGATCCTTTCTTGATGACGACGGTCCCTGAAAGTTTAGTGTAATCCTTGCCATTCTCGGCCGAGCCAGAAAGGGTGTAAAAAACAGGCAAATCAATATCTTGGCCGCCAGCGCGGGAAACCACGAAAACCGCCGTGTTCGGCCTCTCATTCGCTCCAAGGATTTCACCCGCCTCCTGATCTGGCGACGCGACGCTCACCACGGGTTGATTAGCCACCACGCCGGCTTCCACGGTCACGGAAACGGATTCGGACCTCACGAAGAGCTTTTGCGAATCCGTCGAACGCGCGTGAAGGACGTGCTTGCCTGCGCTTACTCGTTTCCACACGAAATTGTGCTTGATCGGAGTTCCTGGTTCGGGCGCCTTGATAAAGTTGATCTCGGACACGCCGATCCTCGTTTCTCCGGCAAAGAACTCGACTCGGGGCATGTAGCCCTTGGGATCCACAGCGGTTACATCGATGGAGATATCCGCTAGTTCTTTAAATGCCGCCCCGTTTTTCGGGTGTTCGACGGTTAATGTCGACCTTGCCGGAGAAGTCTGTGGAACACGGATCTTGACGTCGGCCGACTTGGCAATGCCGCCCCGGTCATCGGTTGCTTGCGCGAACAGCGTGTGGTCTCCCGCCGGGGGATTGACCCAGGCGATCACGTAACGCCCCAACACCGCTTCCGACTTTTTGCCTATCGACCGGTTGTCAGCAAAGAATTCAACCACCGCGATTTTCCCGTCCGAATCCATCGCTTCCGCGGCAATCGCCAAGGAACCATTAACCAACTTCACCTCCCCAGAGGACGGCGCCGTCAGAACCACCTTGGGAGCCTTGTTATCCATAACCGCCGTTGAGTTTTTCACCACCAGCTTCGCGGTGATGGCATCTCCAAAGGCATAACAGGTCCGTGGAGGCGGGAAAATCGTCAGGCACGCGGGTGACAGCACTGTCAGAATCACCGTTTCATCTTCTTCAACCAACAGATCGGCGAGAGGTTTGACTCCCACTTCAACGCTCTCTTTGCCCGTCGGAATGGTCACCATCCCGGACAACTTCGCGTAATCCACCTCATTTTTTGCGGTGCCGGAAACAGAGTAAAAGACCGGCAGATCGAAATCCACAGCGCCCGCGCGCTTGATGACAAACGCGCCCGCATTCTCCTTCCCGGCGAGTGGTTCCACCGCTTCCGCGTCCGCCACGGCGACAGTAACCCGGTTCACTGCTCCGGATACAACCGGCAACGCGGGCTTTTCTTGCGCGCGCGCCAACGTGCTTCTATCGCCAAAATCAAGCATCGCAGAGACCAACGCGAACCAGATTGAGACACGCATGAGAGTGGGAAAATTTGAAATCTGAATAGGCATAAGTCAAAAAAGAAAGCAGGCGTCATGCCAGCCTTCCTACCCTCTAAGATAGCAAACGAATCGTAATACTCAACCTTTGACTTGGAGTTGAGAAGCCCCAAGAACGGTTCTTAAGTTCCTGCAACCGAAAGGTGGCGATCATGAGGCAATCGATGGCACGGCAAGGCCTTCACCGGAGCGGAAATCCCAAAGTTACGGCGCCATAAACCCACGAAGATTTGACGGAAGGATGGTCGGGACGGTGAGAATTGAACTCACGACCTTCTGAACCCCATTCAGACGCGCTACCAGGCTACGCTACGTCCCGAACCACTGCGCTCTTTACAAACGCGCCACCATCCTAAGGCGTCATGAAACGAATTCAACTTAAAACCGAATTCCAGTATCGTTCGGGCCCATGAGCTCCACACCCGTCCTCTGCAAATGATAGGAGCCTGCTTGTGGGCCGCTCCCGTTCACGCATTGCGGTTCAAGTGGATCCTATCAATTCCCAGTTGGTTAGGGGTTGAGAGTGTTCTGCGCGTTTCTCAACCTTGATCAACCGGGCGTTTTCGGGCATCGTTGAAAAAAAGCTGGGAGCTCTGATTATTAGCATGAATCTTTTGTCGAATCGTCTCGCGGTCTGCAGTTGGTCGCTGCAGCCCTCAAATCCCTCTCAACTGGTCGAGAACCTTTGCGAGATTGGGATTCTTAAAGTGCAACTGGCGCTCGACCCGCTGCGAGAAACACCGGAAGTGTGGGGCGCCACTCCCCGGCTCTTCGCGGCTCGGGGGATCCAAATCGTTTCCGGCATGTTCGGCACGGTCGGAGAGGATTACTCCTCGTTGGAGAGCATCAAACGGACCGGCGGCGTCGTGCCGGATCAACATTGGGAGGAAAACTGGAGCCGCATCCAGAGAACGGTTCGGATCGCCAGCGACCTCGGCATTAAACTCGTCACGTTCCACGCAGGTTTTCTGCCGCACGAGGAGTCGGATCCCGCGTTCGCGAAGTTGCTGGCTCGAATACGTCAGATCGGCGAACTCTTCGCCGGCGCCGGCATCGACCTCGGATTTGAAACCGGCCAAGAAACAGCCGACACGCTGGGGACGTTCCTCACACGGCTCAACCTGCCAAGCGTCGGCGTCAATTTTGATCCCGCCAATTTGATACTCTACGACAAAGGCGATCCGATCACGGCGCTGGAGCAGCTGATCCCTTGGTTAAAGCAGTGCCACATCAAGGATGCCAAACGCACCCGGGTCCCGGGAGCATGGGGCGAGGAAGTTGTTGTAGGCACCGGCGAGGTGGATTGGAATGCCTTCTTTCGAGTCCTAAAAGCGAATCGGCTCCCCTGCCCTCTTTCCATCGAACGCGAGGCGGGGACCCAACGGATCGCGGACATCCGATCGGCCCGTTCGTTCCTCGAATCGATCCCTGATTGACACGCACAGAAACACGAATCGAGCTCCTGGCAACCTCGCGCTTCCTGACGAATTCCACTGCCTCGCGAGTCCTGCCGGATCCCCAGGCGATCAACCCTATCCTGTAAATCTCATCTCAACCTTCTGTCTCCCCTCATGCATCAAATTGCCATCACCGGACTTGGCTTCATGGCCGTGGCGCATCTCCGCGCCCTTAGACAACTCCCAAACGCGCGGGTGGCCGCCGTTTGCAATCCCAGCGGAAGAAATCTGGATGGCGATCTCTCCCGAGTCAGCGGCAACGTGGGCAGCACCGAACCTGTGCGGTTGGACATGTCGGAGGTCAGAGCGTACCGGGATTTCAATGAGATGCTGGCCGACCCGCTGATCACTGTGGTGGACATTTGCACTCCAACTGCCAGTCATCCAGAACTGACCATCGCAGCGCTTCGAGCAGGGAAGCACGTGCTTTGCGAAAAACCGCTCGCCCGCACCTCGGTTCTTGGACGCGAAATCCTGGCGGTCGCAAAAGAATCGAGAGGCTTTTTTATGCCCGCCATGTGCTTGCGCTTTTGGCCGGAGTGGGCCTGGCTGCAGACGGCCATTCGGGAAGGCCGCTTCGGAAAAGTTCTCGATGCCCGATTCCGGCGCGTCGCCCAAGCCCCCGGCTGGGGGCAGAAAAACTATTTCGACGGCCAGCAGTCGGGCGGAGCGTTGCTCGACCTCCACATCCACGACACGGATTTCGTTCAGTTTTGCTTCGGCCGCCCCAAGTCCGTTTTCTCGGCTGGTCACACCAAAATCAGCGGAGCCATCGACCACATCGTCACGCTCTATCAAGTCGGGTGCGGCGCCACCGTGTCGGCCGAGGGCAGTTGGTCGATGACCGAGGGATTCGGATTCAACATGTCCTACACGGTCAATTTTGAGACCGCGACGGCGGATTACGACATCGCCCGGGGCGCGGATTCCCTCAAACTTTTCGAATGCGGCAAGGAGCCCCGGGTGGTGAAATGCGACGGGATCGACGGATATGTTGGGGAGTGGCGGCATTTCCTTGAATCCATCGAGCAACGCCGTGCTCCCGGGATCGTGACGGGCGAGGACGGGCTCAGCGCGGTGGAGATTTGCGAGGCCGAAGAACTCTCGATTCGCTCGGGCATTCCGGTGGCCTTGTCTTCGTCCATTTGAGTGCCGACACGGCCCCGCTCGATCTCTCCAGGCCGCGGGGCCGTCGACAGTCGGACCCTTACAGACGAAGCAGCCATCGCCACAAGCGCCCGATTTCAACCGCCCACCAGAGCAAGGGCTTCAACCAAGGCACCCCGCCCGTTAGCAACGGGATAGAGAGGATCAAAACGAACAAGTTGCCGAGGATGATGATCACTGCAGAGAAAAATGCTCCCTCACTGACCACATCCGGCTGGCGCGTTCGGAGGATGCTCCAGGTCATTGTCACATGGAATCCATAGGCGGCGCCCATCAAGACCAGGAACACCGGCCGGCCGTATTGCCAACCCCAAAGCGCGTCTCCTGCCCCGAAAAAGGCGGCGATGAGCACGGCATAAAAAGGGAAAAAATAGGGCGCGAGGGTAATGAGAAAATTTGACTTGGTGAGCGCCACGTGGCCGCCAGTCGAAGTGACCTTGATTCTCTGCACTCGCCCCCCAAACGCCCAAGCCCACAAGGCATGGGTCAACTCATGCCCCAAGACGTATAACCAGAGAGGTTCGGGAAGCAACCCGTAGACAACCATCCAGCACAACAAACCCGCGACCAACGGCACCCAGACGACGTCGACCGGACCCGTGGCCGCGAGGACTTTCGCGAGCACGAAAAATCCGGCCCAGCAAGCTGGAAGGAGCAGCGCGCCGCACGCCGCTTTGAACCAGTCCACGGATCTGCCTCGCGTCGCACGACCTTGCCTGCCCTTGCTTTGCCTTTTCAATGTTGCTTTCCATCCCTCTGAGCGCCCATGACCGCAGCAGCTTAGATTCAAGGAGCGAATGATTCAACATTCCTCCTCGGCGGAGCAGGTTTTGACACGGCGATTTGCCAGGCCCTGCCGCGGCTTTACAGCCCCCGGGCGGACCCTTATGCTCAGGCCCGTGGAAGGCAAGCGAACCAGAGTGTTGGTGGGCATGAGCGGAGGAGTCGATTCCTCGGCAGCGGCTGCGCTATTGATTGAACAGGGCTATGACGTGGTGGGCGTCACGCTCAAGTTGTGGCCCCAGGATTGCGTTTCAAGGGCCGAGGACAAATGTTGCGGCCCTCAAGCCGTCATGGACGCAAGGTCCGTCTGCCACAAACTGGGGATCCCATTTTTTCTCGTGGACGAAGCCGCGGAGTTCCAAAAACAGGTCATTCAATATTTCGCCGATGAATACAGGGCTGGCCGCACGCCCAATCCCTGCGTGATGTGCAATCAAAAGCTGAAATTCGGCACCTTGATCAACCGGGCCGATCAACTCGGGGCGGCTTTCATCGCGACGGGCCATTTTGCCCGGATCGAACGGGGGGATGGGGGCCGTGCGCTGTTGAAAAAGGGCCGTGATCAAAAGAAAGACCAAAGTTATTTTCTATTCTCGCTGAAGCAGGAGCAACTCGCGCGCGCGCTCTTTCCGTTGGGTCACATGACCAAGAACGACACCCGTGAGGTGGCGCGCGACTGCCAATTGCGCACCGCGGACAAGGAGGAAAGCATGGAGATCTGCTTCGTGCCGGATCGGGATTACGGGAGTTTCCTTGAAAAAGCCAACCTCGCGCAACGCCACCGGGGGGAAATCGTGAACCGCCAGGGGGACGTCCTCGGCTTCCATGACGGGATTGAATTCTACACGATTGGGCAAAGAAAAGGCCTTGGCATCACCACACCGAAGCCGGCCTATGTGCTTGAGCTGGACGCCGCCACAAATCGGGTGATAGTGGGGGACGATCATGAACTGGACCGCGCCGAGTTCAGCGTGGAGCGTTGCAATTGGATTCCCTTCGACCACCCTCCGGCAGCTTTGGAAGTCACCGCCAAAATTCGGTACAACCATTCCGGAACCAGCGCCACCGTGACCCCATTGGACCAGAATCGGGCGCGCGTGTCGCTGCACACGGCTCAACGAGCCATTACGCCAGGACAAGCCTGCGTGTTTTACCAGGACGACTTGGTGGTCGGCGGCGGCTGGATCACACGGGACACTTGACTCAACCAAAACCTCCGCAACATCTTTTCCCCATGGCTACAATTCTTCTTGTCGAAGATAACGAAATGAACCGCGACATGCTCTCCAGACGATTGGAGCGCCGAGGTCTCAAAGTCCTGATCGCAGTGGATGGAGCCGAGGGGATTATGAAGGCTAAGAAAGATCTGCCGGACTTGATTCTCATGGACATGAGCCTCCCCGTTGTTGACGGATGGGAGGCGACCAAACAACTCAAGGCTCTCCCTGAGACCTACCAGATTCCGATCATCGCCTTGACGGCGCACGCCATGCCCGAGGACGAGCAACGAGCCCGGCAATCCGGCTGTGACGACTTCGACACGAAGCCCGTTGAGTTCTCCCGACTCCTCGATAAAATCAAAGCATTGCTTGAAACCCGCAAGGTTGCTTTTCCTGGGTGACACGGCCCACGATCCAAGCAGGGGTTTGGAATTCATTTTGAACGCGAAGCGGCTCCAAGCATCGAATGATTCAGAATGAATGTGTCCGTGAAGAACCAACTTAAACACAAATTATGAAGACCCGTTTCCATGGGCTGTCCGCGACATGCCTCGCGGCCATCATCGCCCTTTCAACGCCCGAACTCCGCGCCAAAGACTCCTCCGCCATGGAAGTGGCCCGCGAGCTAAACAAAGCGTTTATCGAAGTGGCGGACAAGGTCTCCCCTGCCGTTGTCGTCATCGCCGTGGCTCACAAAGAAGACTATGTAAGCCCGGACGAAGGCGGCGGATTTCCGGAGCTTCCACCCCAGTTCCGTCGATGGTTTGAAGAACAATTCAGGGAGCGTAGAGATCTCGAAAAGCGGGAGTCGCGGCCGAACCGACGTCCTGATGTCTTCGACGGCCAGGGCTCCGGGGTCGTGATCCGCGAGGACGGCTACATCATGACCAATCGCCACGTCGTGGAAGGGGCGAGCAAAATTCGGGTTCGGTTCAAGGATGGCAAAGAGTACAACGGGGACATCAAAGGGGTCGATTCTTACTCGGATATCGCCGTCATCAAGATCGATGCCACCGGTCTTCCAACCGCGAAGCTAGGGGACTCTGCCAAGACTCGCGTCGGGGAATTCGCCATCGCCATCGGCGCCCCTTTCAACTTGGATTACAGTGTTACATTTGGCCATGTCAGCGCGAAAGGACGCACCGGCGTAATCCCCCCCTCCATGGGAGGCGCGGCCATGGATCAAGACTTCATTCAAACGGATGCCAGCATTAATCCCGGCAACAGCGGCGGACCACTCGTTAACATCGACGGGGAAGTCATTGGAATCAACACGCTCATTCGTAGCTTGAACAGTGGAATCGGCTTCGCCGTACCCGTGAACCTGGCGAAGCAGGTTGCCGACAAACTCATCGAGTCCGGCAAGTTCGCCCGATCCTGGCTGGGCATTTACATTCGAGCCCTGAACGATCATCCCAATTACAAGGGATTGTTGAATGACGTGAAAGCGGGCGTGGTGGTGGACGCCATTCCCGACGACAGCCCCTCCGCCAAGTCCGATCTCCGACCTGGAGACATCATCACCATGGTGGACTCCAAGCCAGTGGCCACTGCGCAGGATCTCAAGTACGAAGTGCGCTCCAAGGACATCGGCGCCAACGTTTCGCTGGATGTCGTCCGGCTGGATTCGGACCTCAATCCTAAGAGGATGAAAATCAAGGTCAAAACTGGTGAAGCTCCGGATGACACGATGCCCGTGGGGATGCGACGGCGCGCGGCGCCCCCCGCCGTCTCTGAGGAAACTTCCAAAGACCTCGGAGTCACTGTGAAATCCATCACGAGGGAAGTGGCGAAGGAGTTTGGTTTCGAAATGACCGATGGCGTGGTGGTCACCGCCGTGGAACGAGACGGGATCGCGGCAACAAACGGCATCCGGCCCGGCGATATCATCACTGAGGTGAACCGAAAACCCGTGTCATCGCCAAGGGAGTTCCGTGACGCCTTGAAGGACAGCTCGTCGAAGAAGGGCGTGCTGCTGAACTTGAACAGCCAAGGCGTGAGCCAGTTCAAGATACTTAAGGAAAGCACGGAATAGCCGCTCGACCGTCCCCACTCATCTCTCTCGCAGCGCCCTCGGTTTACCTGAAACCGCGCCGCTTAAAGAAGCCCAATTCACGCCGCCAATCCTGCCGAAGGATTGGCGGTTGTGTTTAACCCAAAAAGGGCAATTGAACCTCGTGCAGATTTGCAAAATCCTGGATGAGAAAGGCTTGACGAAGAGCGAGGCATAGCCTTTATGGATCTGGCGGGTGATTTGGAAAGACTTTATCTCCAGGATCTTGCGAAAATTCACCATGGGCCGCTGCCGTTTTAAGGTTTAATCAACGCAAAGCTGCGGAGCGCCCCGCACGGGTCCGCGACACAATTCGGCGGCCAAAACGAGCTTTTGCCGGCAGCCGGCCTCCAGCGGGGTTCGGCAGGTTCCTCGACCTTCTTTTTTCGGGATCGACTTCCATCTGGATTTGCTAGAGCCTCACCCGCCTGTATGCGCTTCATCACCAGCGTGATTGAAAAACTCCAACGCCATCCCAAGCGGATCGTTTTTCCGGAGGGGACGGAGCCCCGCGTCCTGCAAGCGGCACGGCAATTCTCCGCGCTGCGATTGGGCGTGCCCGTTCTCCTTGGCAATCGGGGTGCGATCAAACTGGCTGCGGAACAGTTGAATGTGCCATTGGACGGTGTCCGGATCATCGACCCCACGCACAGCGATGAGCTCGATTCCTTTGTCAGACGCTTCGAGCGCTTGCGCCGGAACAAGGGCATCACGGAGCAGGAGGCGCGCGAGGCGATGATCAAACCGAACTATTTCGGCGCGATGATGATCGCCATGAGGCACGCGGACGGACTGGTGTCGGGAACGAGCGAGGTGAGCGGCAGCGTCCTCCGGCCGCTTTTCCAGATTATCAAAGTCTCGCCGACCGCGACCACGGCATCGAGTTGCATGGTGCTGGAGCTGGAGCAGACGTCGATCGGCGAGAACGGCACCCTCTTCATGGGAGATTGTGGCGTTATCCCGGAGCCGACCGTTGAACAACTGGCTGACATCGCCGTTGGAACTGCGGAGCTGGCCCGTCAATTGTTGGGGTGCCGCCCCCGGGTCGCTCTGCTGTCTTATTCAACAAAAGGCAGCGCCACCCACGCTTCCATAGGCAAGGTGCAAGCCGCCACGGCGCTTGCGGCTCAGAAGGCCGCTCAAAAACTGTTGGAGGCGGACTTCGATGGAGAGCTCCAGGTCGACGCGGCGATCATCCCCGAAGTGGCGGCAAGGAAAGCGAAAGAAAGCAAAGTGGCAGGGCGGGCCAATGTGCTCATATTCCCCGATCTTAATTCGGGCAATATTGGCAGCAAACTTATCCAGCACGTGGCGCGAGCCCATGCCTACGGCCAGATTCTGCTCGGATTGGACCGTCCCGCCGCCGAGATTTCCAGAGGTTCCAACGCTCATGACGTTCTCGGCGTGGCGGGCATTGTTGGCCTCCAATCGATCGAATACTCAAAACTTTACCCAGACGTCCATGGCCTCGATCCGTTCGAAAGCACGCCCCGCTGAAACCAGAAACTCCAAAGAGGCTCATCGACTCCACTGCCGCCGAAGCGGCCGACGAACCATGAAGCACCGATCGTGAACGAAACGACTCCTCGAGTTTTTATCGCTGCCACAAGGCAAAACGACGGCAAAACCACTTCCTCGCTCGGCCTCCTGTCGGCGCTGCAAGAGGTCTACCCTCGCATCGGTTATATCAAGCCCGTCGGACAGCGATTTGTCCGCATCGACGAACAGAAGGTCGACGAAGACTCGGTCCTCATGGACAGAGTTTACAGGCTTAATTGCCCTCTCGTCGACATGAGCCCCATCGCTGTCGAACCCGATTTCACACGCAAGTATTTGCAGTCGTCGAATAACGATGTGCTTGTGAAGCGCATTCAAAAGGCGTTCGATCGCGTTGCTTGGGAGAAGGACTTCGTCTTGTGCGAGGGGACTGGCCACGCAGGCGTCGGCTCTGTGTTCGACCTGTCGAACGCTCAAGTTGCCAAAGTCTTGAAAGCAAAGGTGATCCTTGTCACCCAAGGCGGCATTGGGCGGCCGATCGATGAAGTCTCGCTGAATCAGGCTGTTTTTCAGCGGGAAGGAGTAGAGATCATCGGAGTCATTTTAAACAAGGTTCACATCGACAAACGCGATTACGTGACGGAGTTTGCTCGCAAAGGGCTTAAGCGCAAGGGACTTGAACTCCTCGGAGTCATCCCCCATCAACGGCTGCTGTGCAACCCCACGCTGGAATCGATCCAAGAAGAGTTAAGCGCCGAACTCTTGAACGAGCAGGGCCGGCTTCACAACCTTGTCGAAGACGTTGTCGTGGGCGCCATGGGTGCGAGCAACGCGCGAGGATTCTTCCAGGAAGGAGTCCTCATCATCACTCCCGGCGACCGCGAGGATATAGTCATCGCGGCTTCTCCCTTCACGGAGGATCAACCCCATCCGCCACTTGCGGGAATCGTGCTCACGGGCAACATCCGCCCGTCGAAGCATGTGCTGGAACTGATCCGGTCGATGCCATTCCCGGTTCTCCTCGCTCGTGACGACTCCTACCAAGTGGCCTCCAAGGTTCACGATCTCACGGTGAAGATTCGACCGAACGACACGCAAAAAATCCTGCTCGTCCGGGACATGATTGCCAAGCATGTCGACGTGAATCGCATCGTCACCCTGCTTCAAGAAAATGCCTGACACCCTCCCCATCAATCCCGCCCTGGCGAGCCTGCCGGTCTATCAGCCAGGAAGACCCATCGAGGAAGTGGCCCGCGATATCGGCTTGCCAGCGGCGCAAATCATCAAGCTGGCCTCGAACGAAAACCCTCTCGGCCCTTCGCCGCTCGCCCTTGAAGCCATGCGAGGCGCCCTCTCCCAACTCCATCTCTATCCCGATGGCAACGCGTTCTATCTAAAAAACCGCCTCGCGGCCCATCTCGGTGTCAAACCCGAAAACCTCATCCTCGGCAATGGATCCAATGAGATCCTGGAATTCGTCGGCCATGCCCTGATCGCCCCCGGATCGGACGTGATCGTTTCCGAACACTGTTTCGCAGTTTATCCTATCGTGACCCACCTGTTTGGCGGAAATCTCGTGACGATTCCGCACAAGGAGTTCGGCCATGACCTCGCGGCCATGGCCAAGGCGATCACCCCGCGAACACGGGTCGTGTTCGTCGCGAATCCAAACAACCCGACGGGCACGCGCGCCTCCAATGCCGAGTTGCTGGAGTTTCTCGAAACAGTGCCTGCCAACGTGCTGGCCGTTCTGGATGAAGCCTACGTGGAGTTCCTGGACGATCCTCCCGATTTGATCGAGCGCATCCGCTCAAAGCAGCAACCCAACCTGGTGTTGATGCGCACGTTCTCCAAGATTTATGGATTGGCGGGGTTGCGCCTGGGTTATGGCATCGCGTGCCCGGAATTGATCGGGCACTTCGAAAAAGTTCGCCAGCCTTTCAACATCAACGCGCTGATCCAAAGCGGGGCTCTCGCGGCCCTCGGCGACGTGGAACATTTGCGCAAAACAGTCGAAAACAACCGGTCAGGCAGCCTGTATTTTGAAACCTGCTTCCGGGACATGGGGCTTGAATTCGTTCCTTCCCACGCCAATTTTGTGCTCGTTCGAACGGGCCGCGGGGCGGCCGTTTTCACGGCGCTCCAAGCCCAGGGGGTGATCACCCGCCCCATGGGAGCCTACGGCCTACCTGAATGGATACGCATTTCGATCGGCACTCCGGAACAAAACGAACGCTGCATGTTAACCCTGCGCAACGCGCTTTCATGCCGAACGTAAGCGATCAAATGAGGCTATCTTCCTCACGGCGCACAGAATGACCGCGTGGATTGAGATCCAGGCCCGCGCTCATTACCCGCCACCGACTCGCCGCCACTCGTCACTCACCCCGTTGCGCCGTTTGACACATGCTTAAAGGAGGAGCACACAATCCCGGGTTCGGCGCCGCTTCTCCGGAGTCATTCCCTTTCATTCCCGATCACGAACTGCTTCGATGCATCGGGAGCGGCAGCTATGGAAAAGTTTTTTTGGCCCGCAACGTCATGGGCACGCTGCGGGCAGTGAAGGTCATCCAGCGAGATGGATTCGCCGAAGCGCGCCCGTTCGACCGGGAATTCGCTGGAATCAAGAAATTCGAGCCACTTTCGCGCAACCATGAAGGGCTGGTCGCCATCCTGCACATGGGACGCAATGAAGACGCCGGCTATTTCTATTACATCATGGAATTGGCCGACGACGCGAACGGCCTGACCCCCCCCGACCCGGAACATTATTCGCCAAGAACTCTGAGCTGCGATCTCCGTGGCGGCCAGCCGTTGCCGTTCCGAAGGTGCATCGAAATTTGCGTGAGCATCGCGGCCGCGCTCGGCCACTTGCACAAAAACGGCCTGGTGCATCGGGATATCAAACCCTCGAATATCATCTTCGTGGGCGGCATGGCTAAGGTCGCGGATATCGGCTTGGTAACCGAAATCGGGGAAGCCGCGACATTTGTCGGGACCGAAGGCTACGTCCCGCCGGAGGGCCCCGGGAAGCCGCTAGCGGACATTTACAGCTTGGGCAAAGTGTTCTATCAGATGGCCACCGGCCGGCCGGCGCGAGATTTTCCGAAGTTTCCGCCGGCGCCTCCCAGAACAACAGAGCCCGGGATGGAGCCGTTCCGCAGACTCATCCTCGAAGCATGCCACTTGGACCCGGCGAAACGGTGTCCCTCCACGGACGTGCTAGAGCAGCGCCTGCGCTCGCTCATCCCCGACGAAGGCCCCAGAAAAATCCCCGGAGCGGGAGGATCGGCGACCGTCTCGCCGGCTCCAGTTCCACGATTGCGGGTGTCCATCGCGGCGGATCACACTTCCCGCGAAGACGGGCGACTGGCTTCCTTCCTCGAAGAAAAACTGGAAGGAAAGCTGTTCCAAGTGCTGGCGAACAGCCACTCGCCCGGCGCTGTGGAATGGGCCCGGCGACTTGAAGAGCGCGTGGGCGAGTCCGACGCGATGATAGTGGTTTTGTCCCCTGAGTCGGCGGGAAGCGAAATGCTGGCCTACGAAATCGAAATGGCGCGTGATTCCGCCCACCTTCGGAATGGAAAACCCAAGCTTCTGGCGGTTCGACTGAAGTGGAAAGGCTCACTTCCCGAGATGCTCGCCGGCGCCTCCGAGCTGCCTCGCGCCTGCTCCTGGGAAAGATCCCAGGACGACGAAAAAATCCACCAAGCCGTGATGGAGGCCTTGCTTGGCAAGGAGCCAACCCAAACAACGCTGGAGTTGGCCAAATTAGAAACGGTCGGCGGCGCCGTTCCTCTAGACTCCTTGTTCTATGTCCGGCGAGCGGCCGATGATGAGTTCGACCGATCCCTCGCCAAACACGACAGCTTGGTCCAGGTGAAAGGGGCACGGCAAATGGGAAAGACGTCGCTGCTCGCCAGGGGGTTGCAGTCCGCGCGGGAAAGCGGCTTGAAAGTGATCTTTACGGATTTCCAAAAGCTGAACGCGGGCTGCTTTGATTCGTTGAAGACATTTTACACAGCCCTCGCGCAGTCTGTTGCGGATCAACTCGATCTCGACACTTTCTTCGAGGATATTTGGGATACGCGGAGGAGCGAGAACTCAAACTTCGAGCGTTACATGGGCCGCCATGTGCTCCCTGAAATCTCGACCCATCTCGTGTGGGGATTGGATGAGGTCGACCGGCTCTTCAGCTGCCCGTTCAGCAGCGAAGTCTTTGGGTTGTTCCGCTCTTGGCACAATGCCCGGGCTTTCGACCCCACCGGGCCATGGTCGCACTTGACCCTCGGCATCGCTTACGCGACGGAAGCGCATTTGTTCATCTCGGACATCAATCAGTCCCCGTTCAATGTCGGCACCCTTCTGGAATTGAAAGATTTTTCCCCGGCGCAAGTGGCGGAGTTGAATCGGCGCCACGGACAACCACTGGCTTCGGCCTCCGATATCGAGCGATTTATGCGGCTGGTGGGCGGTCATCCGTTCCTTGTCAGAAAGGGGTTAAACGAGCTGGTGATGCGCGAGTTGACGGTGGATGCCTTTGAAACAGAAGCCCCGAGCGACGAAGGCATTTTTGCCGACCATCTCCGAAGGATTCTCACCTCCCTGGCCCGGGACGCGAGCATGCTTGAGGCGGTGCAAGGGATCCTCAGGGGAGATGGCTCCGTGACGCCTCAACAATTTCACAGGCTTCGCAGCGCTGGAATCATGGGAGGGGCCTCCCCACGGGAATTGAAGCCGAGATGCCGGCTTTACGAGATCTATCTAGCACGGCACTTGCTCTGACACATCCGGTGGAGATCTGCCATCTAAACAAACACGCGACGCCAACCAAGCGCCTCGCCGCTCTGGCTGGCTTGCTGGCGCTGGTTTTTCCTTTGCCCGTCCTGGCCCAAAACGTTCGCCTCACGGAAATCATGTATCATTCCGGAGGGGCGACACTCATGGATCAATGGTTTGAGTTGTATAATCCAAGCGCCAACAGAGTGGATCTTTCGGGCTGGCGCGTCACTCAAGGCGTGGAATTCGAGTTCCCGTCCAACACGGTGATTGAGGCTCGCGGGTTTTTGGTCATGGCCGCGCATGGACCGACTTTCAGATCCCTCCACCCGACCGTCACTCCCGTGATTTCAGGATGGATTGGCTATTTAAGCCGCGATGGTGAGGAAATCCGGATTGAGGATCGTGCGGGCAACACGATAGACAGCGTTGCTTATGCCCCGGAAGGAGATTGGGCGGCTCGCCGTCTCGGGGCTCCAGATGTCTACAGAAAGCAGGGCTGGGAATGGTTCGCGGAACATGACGGCCGCGGCAAATCTCTTGAGCTGATCCAAGGCGGCCTCCCAAATCACTACGGGCAGAACTGGGGTTCCAGCCTGATCGCCGGAGGCACCCCGGGACGCCCAAACTCCGTCGAAAGCACTGATATCGCGCCTTTGATCTTGGATGTGGCTCATTTCCCCGTCCTTCCCAAATCGAGCGATCCGGTGGCGGTCACGGCGCGATTGCTCGATGAAAGAGTGAATGGGATCACGGCGACACTTCATTGGCGGATTGACGGCTCCAACATTTTCGGCCTCGAGCCCATGTTCGATGATGGGAGGCACCATGATGGACTGGCAAACGATGGACGATTTGGATGTGAACTGCAGCCCGCAAGGGACGGGAGCATCGTCGAGTTTTACGTTACAGCGAGGGACGCCGGGAACCACGAACGCGCCTACCCCCATGTCATGCCAACGGGAGCCACGCGTTCGGCGAACCTCGTCTACCAGGTGGACAATTCGGTGTATGAGGGCCGGCAACCCATCTTTCGGCTCATCATGACTCCAGGCGAGTACGATTACTTGGCCTCGGAGATTTGGCGCGCTGCGCCGAACAGCGACGCGCAGGTCAACGGGACGTTCCTGAGCGCCGAAGGCGCGCTGAAAGCCGGCGGCACCATTCAATTCCGTTACAACGCCGGCTTCCGCAATCGGGGCCACGGCTCGCGCGTGGCATCTCCTCGAAATTTCCGCGTGAACTTCCCGAAGGATCGTCCGTGGAAAGGGCGCGCGGGCATCAATCTCAACACGCAATACACGCACAGCCAACAACTCGGAAGCGCCGTATTTCACCAGCTAGGCCTGCCGACGCCTAACTCCACTCCAGTTCAGGTCCGCGTGAACGCCGCCAATCTCGCCAAACCAGGGCAGGAACAATTCGGATCCTACGCCGCCAACGAACTGGTGGATGAGGAGATGTTGAGGAGGCATTTCCCGCTCGACCACGGCGGAAATCACTACCGAGGGATCCGAGACGCTTATCCTGGCAATCCAAAGGCGGATTTGGCGTGGCACGGTGATTCCCTGTCAAGCTACACCAATGCCTATTTCAAGAGCAACAACAAGACTTTGGACGATTGGTCCGATCTCGTCGGATTGATTGACGCACTCAACAACTCCACACATGAGGCCTACACCCAAGCCGTTCGTAAAGTAGCCAATGTGGAGGCGTGGATGACTTACTTCGCGGCAAACACGCTCTTCGCCAATGGGGAAACCTCCTTGAGCACGGGCTACGGTGATGACTTTTCCATGTACCGCGGAGTTGTGGACCCGAGATTCCTCCTGCTCCCCTATGACATGGATTCGGTGATGGGCCGGGGCCTGACCAGCGCAACCCCTCAAAATGGCCTGTTTAGGATGGTTTCTGAAGGCACGACGCACTTCATCCCCTCTCTCAACCGGTTCATGAAGCATCCAGATTTTGCCCCGCTCTATTTTCGCGAGCTCAAAACCCTCGCGGAGACCATTTTTTCCCCAACCCGGATGAACCCCTTGTTGAACCAACTTTTGACAAGCTACGTGGACGCGATTGCGGTCGATGCCATGAAGCAGTTCAACTCCAACCACGTGGCCTATGTGCTATCCCAGATCCCTCTCGCGCTCACGGTCTCGCACGGCCTGCCGCTCGTCAGCGGATACCCTAGAACCACCCTCCCGACAATGACCCTTCACGGCACGGGAAACGCCATCGAGACGCGCTCAATCCTAGTCAATGGACGGGAGGCCGTGTGGACGCCGTGGAAGGGCGTTTGGACAAACACGGCAGTCGCGCTGCAGCCAGGCTTGAATCACTTGCGAGTGAAAGCGCTGGGTGAGAACGGAAAAGAAGTGGGTCAAACCACGGTGGATATATGGCTGGATTCCGGGACAATCACGTCTGCCGGAGCGGTCCTCTCTTCGGACACAGTCTGGAAGGCGGAGGGTGGACCCTATAAAGTGGCGTCCAGCCTCACTGTCGAAAAAGGGGCCACTCTCACGATCGAACCCGGAACCTCTATCTTCCTCGGCCCAAACGCGGATTTGATCGTCGCCAATGGAGGCCGGCTCTTGGCAGAAGGCACTCCCACCTCTCCCATCCATTTCACGCGCGCCCCCGGATCTCCCGCAAACTGGGGCGGCATCGTCGTTTATGGTGGAATAGGCTCGCCCGAGACACGCTTGAGTCACGCGCACCTTGCGTTCAATGGTTCAACGGCCATCCATTCCTTGGGTGGAACCGTGTTCCTGGATCATCTCACTTTCGGAAACACCGCCGAGCAATATCTGTCGCTGGACAGCTCCTCGTTTGTCGTGCGGGACTGCGTCTTTCCAAACGCCACCGCCGAGTTCGAGCTGGTGCATGGCACGGGCGGCATCAAGGGCGGAGGGCATGGCGTCATCCAACGCTGCCTCTTCGGCTTGCCGATCGGTTACAACGACGTGGTGGACTTCACCGGAGGCAGACGGCCTGCGCCTATCATTCATTTTCTCAACAATGTGTTTCTAGGCGCGTCGGACGACGCGCTGGATCTCGACGGAACCGACGCGTGGATCGAGGGCAATCTCTTCTTGCATGTGCACAAAAACGAGTCTCCCGATTCCGCCAGCGCCATCAGCGGCGGCAATGACGGAGGCAGCGCCTCTGCACTCACGATCCTTGGCAATATTTTTTACGACTGCGATCATGTGGCGACCGCGAAGCAGGGAAACTTCTACGTCTTCCTAAACAATACGGTGGTTCGCCAGACCAAGGCGGGAGGTGCCGACGCGGACGCCGCGGTGCTGAACTTCGCGGATGAAGGCGACGCGGAGGGAGCGGGGATGCACATCGAGGGGAACGTGATTTATGACGTGGAGAAACTGACGCGATTCCTTGCTGCGGCTTCAGTGACGTTCACCAATAATCTCCTGCCGGTTGCCTGGGCTGGTCCTGGAGGGAACAACTCCACGGCCGATCCCCGGCTGAAGTATGTCCCCAAGCTCTCGGAGACGTTTTTCACAACATGGGAGGGCGCTCAGATCCTGCGTGATTGGTTCAGCCTGCTCCCGGGTTCCCCGGGCCGCGCGGGCGGATTAAACGATCAAGACTTGGGCGGCGTGAGACAGCTCGGCGCCTCCCTTTCGGGCGAACCGCAGACACCGACGGCTTGGAATCACGCAACCCTGCGAATCGGCCTGGGCCGCGCCGGGGGCGGTATCCCGAGGCTAAACTGGCCCAGTGGCGCGGGCATGACGCACTACAAATACCGAATCGATTCTGGCGCTTGGAGCGCCGAGCAATCCATCGACACACTCCTCGGACTCACTTCCCTGGCTGACGGCCCGCACGAAGTGGAGGTGGCTGGCAAACGGGATTCCGGGCTCTACCAGGATGACCCCCTCTTCGGGGTTGACGCCCATGTCACGCGATCCTCGAGGTGGGTTGTGGATCCCAGCGTGGAGCCTGTGAAAAAAACCCGCGTCCGGCTCAACGAGGTGATGGCTAAGAACACTTTACTTCCCGGCGGCAATGGAGCTTTTCCTGATCTTATCGAAGTTTTCAACTACGGAGAGACGGTCGTTGATCTCTCCGGCATGGGAATCACTGCAGAGGCAGCCCATCCCTATAAATTTGTTTTCCCAAAGAATTCCTCGATCCTCCCCGGCGGTTTTCTAGTGGTCAAAGCCGAAAGCGTTGCCAATTCTTCCGAACTCCAGACAGGATTTCAGCTCAAACAATCCGGCGACAGTGTTTACCTGTTCGACAAACCCGCCGGCGGCGGCCTGCTCCTGGACGCCGTCAGTTTCGGGCCTCAATTGCCGGATTTTTCCATCGGACGCGCCCCCGACGGAGTCTGGACACTCTGCCGCCCCACTTTCGGCGCCCCGAATTATGTCGAGGCCTGTGGCGACGGCCGCGCCCTGCGGATCAACGAATGGCTGGCCGAGTCGCGGTTCGCCGCGAATGGCGATTTCGTCGAACTCCATAACCCCGGTTCCCTGCCCGTGGCTTTGGGGGGATGGTTCCTGTCCGATGCCTCGGGTTCTCCCAAACGGAATCTGATCGCGCCTTTAACATTCATCGCGGGACACGGTTTTCTTTCGTTCATCGCGGACGGCAGGGCCGACAAGGGACCCGAGCACCTGAACTTCAAACTCTCTCAGGAATCGGGCCTCATCCTGCTCACGAACCCTGACGCCGTACGAGTTGACGCCGTCAGTTACTACTCCCAGCGCGCCGACGTCTCAGAGGGACGATCCCCAAACGGAAGCGAGACGCTCGCATTTCTGGCTCAACCCACGGCCGGTGGCCCCAATCCGGATGTCATGGCCGTCAGGTGCGCGGTTGACACCCTGGAAGTGCCGTTGCTTCCACTCAATGCCGCGTGGCGCTACAACCAGTCCGCCAACCTCGACAAAGAGGCTTGGAAGTCCCCGGGGTATGAAGATGGAGCATGGCCTATCGGCCAGGGTTTCTTCGGTGTCGAAGATTGCGGCTGCATACCCGCGCCGGGTCTGGGGACGGCGCTCGCCATCGGACGCTCGACTTACTATTTCAGAACCCATTTCGTCGTGGAAACCAACCTGGCCGCATTCAACCTGACATTGAAAGCCATCATCGATGATGGCGCCGTGCTTTATCTCAACGGGACGCGGTTCGCCGCGTTCGGGGTGAACAACGACGCACCGGCGTATGCGACCCTCGCCTCTCGCGATGTCGGGAACGCAACTCCCGAGTCTGTTGAATTGCCAATCGCAGGGCTGTTGCCGGGCACAAATGTCCTCGCG
>SYMW01000127.1 GCA_005805305.1 Verrucomicrobiales bacterium | reverse complement strand
TGGAGCGCGACTGTGCTGAAAGCCAGTCGCAGCAGCATCTCAGGCTCGCTATCACGCCAAACCTGCTGCGGCTGGTGCTTCGCACACAACCGCGCTCCGGGCTGCCAGCCAAATTCACCGTCAACCTGCGGATGCACTGGGTTGACCTCAGTCCCACGCCAAGGGAGAGCCGCTCGGATGCTCACCCGTGTCCAGGAGCTCAGAACCCTGGCGATATTCAGCCGGTTCATGGCTGCCTGCCTCAGCCCGGGATTTCCCGCTTCAAAAGCGCTTTCAGCCTCCTCGGCACACCTGCCTCCGAGCCACACGGCCAGGCCGCTCCGGGACGAGGGGATTTTAGGGGTTCCGCCCAACGGTGTGAACTCCGGGAGGCAGGTCGGCCGTCGTGGGCTCGTTCCCACCAGCGTGAACCCTAATTTTGAGCACGTCACCACTCTTGCCACCACCACTCCGGGCTCACAACTTCAATTCTTGCGGGCTGGGATTTCGCTCGAATGGATGGGCAGGCATCCCGGCCCCGATTCGGGACGGGCTCATCGTATCTTCTGATCCGGAAGCTCTTTTTTGATCCCCTGATCCGGTGGCATAGGATCTTCGCCCCTCCCGCCCGCGCGGAGCGGTGCATCCACGCGTTGTCGGTGGAGCGCGACTGTGCTGAAAGCCAGTCTCAGCAGCATCTCAGGCGCGCTGTCACGCCAAACCTGCTGCGGCTGGTGCTCCGCACACAACCGCGCTCCGGGCTGCCAGCCAAGTTCACCGACAACTTGTGGATGCACTGACGCGGACGCTTGACTCCGTAAAGCGTTGACCAGCACTCCTGTTCACTGGACTCTCCACCATTCATCATGAGCGGGAAACTGAATCTCAAAACCAATCGTGCCCGGGTGGCGGTCACCCTGGTGTGGTTCTTTTTGATTTCTCCCCGCATCCATCCGGCGGAGTCTGTGGTGCTCCCTGTATGGCCGGGCGCGGTTCCCGGAGACGTTCGAGAAATCGGCCCCGAGCGCGTTCGCGCCCCCGAAGAAGCGCCCACCAAGGATGCGAAGTGGATCACCAACGTCAAAACGCCGACCATTACTCTCTTCAAACCTCCCGCAGAGAAGAACACAGGCATGGCGATCGTCGTCTGTCCTGGCGGCGGTTACTGGAATCTGGCGTGGGATCTGGAAGGGGAGGAGGTGGCCGCTTGGCTCAATGCTGTCGGGGTGACAGGAATCGTGCTCAAATATCGTGTTCCACGCCGCGCGGGTCAGCCCGAGCGACTGCCGGCTCCGGGCCCGCTGCTCGACGCTCAACGGGCTATCAGTTTGGCGCGCAGCCAGGCTGCGGAATGGGGCATCGATCCGAGCCGGATTGGGATCCTTGGATTCTCGGCGGGCGGACACTTGGCTGTGGCGGCGGCGACCCACTTCGACCAGCGCGCCTACGCGCCGGTCGACGAGCGGGACAAAGCGAGCTGCCGACCGGATTTCGCGGTGGCGGTTTATCCGGGGTATTTCATTGAACAACAACGCGCGGGAGTTGAAGTGGCCAAGGATGTGTTGGCCCCGTACATGCGGATTCCAAAGGAGACGCCGCCCATCTTCTTGGTGCACGCGACCGATGATCCAGTGGCGGGTGTGGAGAACAGCGTCGTGATGTATCTGGCCTTGAAGCGGGCGAACGTGGAGGCGGAGTTGCATGTTTATGCGCGAGGCGGGCATGGATTCGGAGTTCGCAAGAGCGGCCTGCCGGCGTCGACTTGGACGGACCGTTGCCTGGCCTGGCTGCAAAGCCAGCGCCTGCTCGGCGTCAACGCTTTGGCCAAACCTTAAACGGCGGTTGCCCCAGTTGAATCTTCGCAAGATCCTGGCGATAAAGTTTTTCCGAATCACTCACCAGATGCATACGGGATATGCCACATGCCTCACGCAAAAAAAGCTAAGGCGCGAGGGGATCGGCGGCGAGGTTGAGGCGAATGAACTGGGTGGGCTGGGCCGACGTCCTTGTGTTGGATCGGAGAACGACCCGCTCGGTGCCGTCGCCCAAGTCCTCGGTTATTTCTGTTGTGCCAAGATTGTCTGAGAAAACGACGGTGGAAGACGCGACAACCTCGAGCCGGAGGCCGGCGGCGGCCTTGTTGCGAATGAATGTCACGGCCGGATAAGTCGCTCCATCCACGAGGATGGCGCCGCTCGAAGGACGCGGCCCGCTCTTCTTGTCCAACGGATTGCTGCCGAGATAGAACTCAACCAGGTTGTTCAAGCCATCGCCATCGGCGTCGCTTGACTCTGAATCCAAGTTTGGCGGGAACGGATGCTGACTCTTCCAAAGTGTGAAAGAGGCGTTGCCGCCGCCGCCGCGAACACGCACCGCGGCGGCGGCGCTGCTGACCGTTTCGCCGCCAGCGGCTAGGATCACCGTGTAGTCGCCGGCGTTCGACGCTTCGACTGACGGGATGAGCAGGGATTGCTCGGTGGCGCCTGGCAGCGTTTGCCCATTCTTCTTCCATTGGTAAGTCGCTTCCCCACCGCCCTTCCAGGCAACCGTGAGATTGATGGGATCCCCTTGGTTCGCATTGACAGAAGTGGGTGCAACGGTGACCGCCAGTTGGACATCCGACCGGGTCACAACCCTCGCCACGCCTTTCAACGGCGTGGCGAACGTTCCCGCGAGCACCAGCTTGCCATTCCCAGCATCAGCAAGGGTATTGGCGGCTTGATTCAACGAAAACGGCCCGAAAGCGGGGTCAATCAAGCCCGTGACTGCCGACATCTTGAGAAATCCTCGATAATTAAGGCCTGCTACAACCGGAAAAAAGTCTCCCGCGAGGAACACAGCCCCGTCGGCCAAGTGAAGCGCCCTGACTTGGCCGTTGAGCCCAGGGTCAGGCAGAGCCGTGTCCACGGCGCCATTTGAGTGAAGCCGGGCGATGTAATTTCGGGGTTGCCCGCCGACGCTCGTGAACAGGCCCCCTATCCAGATCGAACCGTTGGCGGCGGCTTGAATGGCGGAAATCGGACGTGGTCCCCCACCACTATAGGCGATTTGGGGAGGCACAAACGAAGTGTCCGCGGATCCATCGGCGATGAGGCGTCGCACTCCGTTGCCGGGATCGGCCACCAACACTCTGCCGTCCGGATAGGCGAACAAAGATTGGGGCGTCCAGCCCCGAATACCGGAGGCATTGGCTTTAAACGTGGCGTCCTCCACCCCCGTGATAGTGCTGAACTTTCGCACCGACGGATTTTGGCTGCCGAAGTAGCCGGCAAAATACACCGTGTCTCCTGAAAGAGCGATCGCATTCCCTTGTTCCCCCAGGTTTGGAAACGACGTGTCCAACTTGCCGTCGGCATTATAGCGGCTGATGCTAACGAAGGTGGTGACAAAGAATTTGCCGTCGGGTTGAGCGGCGAGAGCGGTCACTTGTTGATTGAAAGCAGGGTTGGTGGCGAGGTTCACCAACCCGCCCGCGGGGTCAAGAACCGCGAAGCGATTTCTGGCTTGTCCATTGACCGCCGTGAAAGCCCCGCCGATAGCCAGGTTTCCGCCAGGCAACAGGGCGGAGGCGAACACGGTATTGTTCGGTCCGGCCCCGGGATTGAAGCTGAGATCGAGTTTTCCAGCCGGCACAAAGACCCCTAATCCGGCGGGCCTGCTCGTGACGACGCCCAGAGTGTTCGAAACGACCACGTCATAGATGGCGGCGTCATCGAGCGACGCGCTGGGAATCGTTAGGGAATCCCCCACGGCGTTGCTTATCGAAAAACCATTCTTGCGCCATTGATAGGACAACGCTCCGGCACCTTGCGAGGCGGCCGAAAACGCGACTCGCGAACCAGCCGCGACCGACTTCGCGACGGGTTGGCCCTTAAGGACGGGCTCCGCCAGCACGGTCAGCTCCACAGCGGAACTCGTGATAACGCGCGTGCTGTTCACCACGCGGAGCGCATAGAGGCCCGCGTCGGCTTTCGCGAGGCTCGTGAACCGCAGGGTTGGGCTCGTGGCGCCCGCGATGGGAACGCCTTCTTTGAGCCATTGATACGTGGCGGGGCTGAGCGTGTGGACGACTGCCGACAGGCTGGCGCCGGCCCCAATCTCCGCAGCCATGGCGGACGGGGCGCGAGTGATAGCCAGCTCGGCGCGGTCCGTGGTGACGGCGACGATGCTGCGAACAGGGGAGGTGAAACTCCCCGTCAGGTAGAGCCTGCCTTCGGGCGTGGCTCTCACGAGGCCGACGCCACCGTTGAGGGCGGGGGCGAGTTGGAAAGTTGGATCCACGGCTCCGGAAGGGAGGAGGCGAGCGACAACATTACCAGCGGCAATGATCTTGTCGTTTAGCTGCACATCGATGGATTGAACGGGGCTGGAGAACTGAGCCTCCGACGCGAAAGTCGTGTCCAGCGTGCCGTCCGGGTTCAGGCGCGCGATTCTTCTCTGCGCGATGCCGTCCACCGTGGTGAAGAATCCGCCAATCACAATCCGTCCCGCGCTGTCCACGCCCATCGAGGAAATCGGCTGGTCGATCACTGGAGGGACGAAAGAGGCGTCCACAGCGCCGTCCGGGTTGAGGCGAGCGATCCTTGATCGGACTTGGCCGCCGATCGAGGAGAACCGCCCGGCGACAAAAGCCCGGCCCCCGGGCAAAACATGGATGGCGCTGACGAAGTCATTCAAGGCGGGGGCGAAGGATGGATCGAGCAATCCGCCCGCCGTCAGGCGCACGAGGCCAAGGCGGGCCTCCGCGCCCCACTGGGTGAAGATGCCGCCGACTAGGAATGTTCCATCCGGCAGGGGTTCGAACGCCTCGACGGCCGAGTTGGGCCCGATTGTAGCGTGTCCGAAGCTTTCATCAACCGTGCCATTCGCGTTCAAGCGGGCGAAGCCGACTCGTTGCACGCCCCCGATTCTCCCGAACTGACCCGCGATGATAGCCTGGCCGTTCGCCAGCGCCTTGACGCAATACACCCCGATCCCGGCGGTGATGCCCCCCGGCGGATTATTGGTCCACCCGGGGACGAACATGCCATTCGTGTCGATCCGCGTGAACCAAGGATGATCTTGGTTGCCGGGACGCAGGAAGGTCCCTCCCAGAAGCAGTGAGCCATCCGGCATCAGGTCCATTTTCGTGATCCCGCCGCCCAAGCTGACCGCGGCGAACGCCGGCACGATGGCGCCCGTGATCTCAAACACCGCAAGCGCAGCCGCCTGGCTTGTGATCGAACCGAAAGCGTTGCCAATCACGACCGTGTAATCCCCTTCGGCATTGAATTGAATATTCGTGAGCGTCAGCGTGCTCCCGGTGGCGCCGGCGATGGCAACGCCATCCTTGCGCCACGCGTAGCTGAGAGTTCCAGCGCCCGAGGCCACGACGCTGAAGGTGTAGCTTGAACCCAGTTGCTTGCTGGCGCTGGCAGGGTGGAAATAAATTTCGGGCGTGCTGATCACCGCCAAATCAACGGGTCTGGAAGTAATGACTCCGGAAGAGTTCCTCGCCTCGACGGTGTAGGCGCCGTTGTCCTTCGCTGTGAAGGAGGGGATTGTCAGCGACGCGCTGGTGGCGCCAGGGATCAGCCCGCCGTCCTTGAACCATTGATAGGTTGCCGCGGAGGCGCTCACGATGTTGATCGACAGGACGAAGCTTTCGTTCAAGGCAACACGCTGGCTTGTGGTTTGGCTGAAGATAGCCAACGAAGAAGGCTCCGTGAAAACACGGACCAGCCCGCGGACCGTGCTGCTCTGGAAAGTGGCGGAAGTGGAAACAACGCTCGGGGAATAGTAGATAAAACCCCGCGGATCATAGCTGAGCGACGTCACGTTCGCGGCGCCATTGTAGCTCACCGTGTTGTAGTAAGCGGGATCCAGAGTTCCATCCCGATTCAAACGCATGTGCTTGCCCACTTGGTTCGGGCCGAAAGACGTGAACCCGCCGGCCAGGATTATTTTCCCATCGGTTTGCTCGACAGCCGCCAAGGGAGGCTGGTTGAGCCGCGCTCCCGTGGGATTGAACGTGGCGTCGAACACCCCGTCCGATTTGATCGCGCGGAGGGTGGCGTTGAATGATTCGGTCACGACCAGCAGTCGTTCCCCGTTCAAAGGGTGGACGAAATAGACTTGAGTCATCCCGGCGGGATCAAATGAGGGATCCACTTGGCCGCTGGGTGTGAGGCGGTGAATCTGACTTCGGTTGAGAAGGGTGGGAGCGCTCAAAGTGCCGACATTGCTCGCCACGTAAATGTTGCCAGCCGGTGTGACCCAGATGCCGGAAACCACGCTGTTGAACGATTCCACCGGCGATTCTCCCGTGTCAAAGCTAGGATCGACCGACCCATCGTAGCGGCACAAAATGACTGGATTAAGCGGTTGTCCGGAGACCGTCGCATTGGGCGCGGTGCCTGCGAGATAACCTCTCCCCGGGAGCTCGGCGATGGCGGTGAAATGGCCCGCCATGACGGGAGCCTTGAAACTCGGATCGTCGAGGAGCGTGATCGGATCCAATCGGAGCAGATGGGGCGGATTCGGGCCCGTGCTCATCACGAGGATCCGGCCGCGGCTGTCCTTCATGATTCTCTGAAAGTTGCCGCTCGGCAGGGTTCGATCCGCCACACGGGCTCCACTGTCACCTCGAGAGCGGGCAACAGAAAAACCCGTCAACGTCACGACTGAGAAGTCGTCGAGGACAACGCTGACTCCCGAGATCTGTGGCGGAAGAAAAGTGGGATCGTATCTTCCTGTTTCACGAGAGGTCACGCTCAGCGTCACGGTGGCGCTCGTGACGAGGCCGAAGTCGCCCGTCACCACCACGGCGTAGGAGCCTGTGTCGCCGGAAACCAAACTCGAGAAGGTGAGCGCCGCCGCCGCCGCTCCGGGAATATCGACCCCATTCTTGCGCCATTGATAGCGCAGATTTCGGCCTCCCGCGGCCACTCGGAACGTGTGGGAATCCCCGACGAGCAAAGCCGGGCTGTTCGTCGGCTGGCCGGCGATCTGCGTTGTCGGATTGAATGGATAGTTGGAGGCATCCATTCGATACAGCTCTGGAACGCCGCCACTGTTGCCGAGAAGGAAGAGCCCGCCGCCCACGCGCACCAATCGCGTGACGCTGAAGCTCGCTGGAGTTCCTGTTAGTGGCAAGTTATCCCAGGTCAACCCGCCGGTGGCGGAAAACTTCAGTCCGCGGCCCGGCCCCGCCGCGTACACAAGACTGCCGTCCGTGGTCAGATCGTGCGTTCCCGCCAACCCTTGGCTGAAAGTCCAGGTGGTCCCCTGGTCGTCGGAATAATAAAGGCCGTCTTGCAACAAATTATTCCCGTTCACGGCGATCATCAGCCGCCCGTTTAGGGCGAGCAAATAGCTCGACGAAGGCCCCGGAAACGCGCGGGTTGCCGACCATGTCAGCCCGCGATCCGTCGTCTTGTTGATGCCGCCGAGCGGCCGCACCATGAACGCGGCGCCATCAATCGTCTCCACGGTGGCTGGCAAACCGACGCCGCCGTTGCCGTTGTTGCGTGCTTCCCAGTTGACGCCATCGGTGGAAACGAACGCGCCTCCGATCGCCGCCGCGACGTAATAAGTTCCCGTTGCCGCATCGTAAGCGATGTCATCGGCTTGATTGCCAACAGTGCCGATCGGAAAGCCGGCGGCGCTTTTGGTCCATGTCGTCTGCCCCGGGATGAGCCTGTGAAGGGTGGCGGCGGCATCGTTGATCGCAGCGCTTCCCGGGTCCGAACCCACCCAAACGAATCCATTCGCGACGCCTACGAATCGGTGCCCGTATTTCTCCAGTCCGTACGAGGCTCCAGGCACCGAGTTGATCGCCTGGAAAGTGTCGCCGCCGTTGTTCGAGACAAACACTCCCCGGGCGCCCAGCACGTACAGCCGCGTGCCATCGGTGGCCATCGGGCCGATATTGCCGCTACCGAGAGCTCCTGGGACATTGGGCGTGATGCGCTGCCAAGTTTGAGCGGTTGTGGAATGAGCGCAGAGGCAACAGGCGAATCCCGCCAGGAGGGTCAGGAGATATCGGCACATATTCGATTTGCTTCGATCTGGGTTTGGCTTCAAGCGAACCAGTTTCGATTTTGGAACGGTCGCGAGGAGAAAAGCAGGGGAAACGGCTCGACTCAACAACAAAGCCGACAAAATGGAGGGGCCGCCTCTTGGCGCGCCAAGCGACGTTCCGAAATGGCGGGCCGAGCCCGCCGTCCGCTCCCGTCCGGGGGGCTGGCCGATTCGCCGCCGGCGGCTCGGCGACCAAATCGCGATGGGCTGGTTACAACTTGCGCGTGCTGCGCTCCTGGATCCAGCGGAAGTCGTCCACCTTGGGATCGGAGGCGCCACTGTTCCTGGGGAAGTTGACGACGGCTTTGTCGCGCCACTTTCGGATCTCCGAGTGTCCGTCCGCGAACGAAATGCCGCCCGCTTTGTTGTGGTATGAAGCCGGGTAATCAATCCAATCCCGGCTCGGGTCTGGGTTCACCACGAACCATCCGTCATTAATGCTGTCCGGGTTTTCGTCGATCGTGACCCAGCAATTGGCCGGGGAGGGGTCGATGATGTCGTCGATCTTTCGATACACCCTGCCGCCTGCCCAAGCGACGATGGGGTTCATCCAGCAAGACATGGCGAGGCTGCGAACCTTGGGAATGCCCCCCCCTTTGCCGTAGTTGTTTTTCGTGGTGGCCCGGTCCGCTGGACACTTGTAAACTGACAGGCTGTTCACGTAGGGATAGAGCAAGGAATCTTGAATCAAGATCGTGTTCGTCCAGCTCGGGGCCGCGTGCATGGTTCCCATGCACCACTGCTGGTTCGCTCCGTAGTTTTTGGCCGGCCGATGAGTGTCGATGAGGGTGTCCAGCCCGCCCGATCTGCAAATCTGGTCGTTTGAATCGCCCGCGTACATGATCCAGCCAAGCATCAATTGCTTCGTGTTGTTCATGCACATGATCCCTTGCGCTTTTGTTTTGGCTTTGCCGAGCGCGGGAAGAAGCATGCCCGCCAGAATCGCGATGATCGCGATCACGACCAGCAACTCAATGAGCGTGAATGCGTGCGGCGCGCGGGATGGGGTGTCGGTGTGCATGGGTGTGGGTGGGGCGGTGCCGAGGCTGTGGGGGATGAATGCGATCAACGATCAAGCGTGGCAAAAGGGGCGTTTCCGGTGCTGGGGCGATGCCTATCAGATTCCTGCGGACGATGCAAGGATGTACCACGTGCGCACCAATCAAGCCGCGGCCGCCGGGAGGACCTCTAGGAACGCGGGGGACGAGAACGGGCTTGTGAGCGTGCCGCTTCCGTGTCACAACAAGCACCATGCAACCTTCTAAAAGGTTCTCGGCGTGGCCCCGCTCCTCATGGACGCATCGACCCCGAGGATCTTCAGCCGCATTCACCCTGATCGAGTTGCTCGTGGTTGTGGCCATTATCGCCATCCTCGCGGGCATGCTGCTGCCGGCCCTGACTCGCGCGAAAGCCAAGGCGCAGCAGATCAAATGCACCAGCAATCTCAAACAGATGGGCCTGGCTCTTTTTATGTATGTCAACGACCAGTCCAAGGCTCTCCCCTATACCCAGGAGCGCGATCTCTGGATGGCCATCCTCATCCGCAACCAGGCGCAGGTGCACCAGATTCGCGAATGTCCTTCTGCGCCGAAGCCGCTCAAGCGGATCGCCCGGCATCCGTTGAACGCGAACTACGGGACGGCGGACGAAACCTGGATTTGGCCGACCAACGGGGCGCTGGGGTATCAAGGGAGTTATTCTTTTAACGGCTGGCTCTATTCAAACTTGGACGGCTTTAATCAAACGAAGTTGTTCCTGACCGAAGGCGGCATCGACAACCCCGCCAAGACGCCGAGCTTTGGGGACGCCATGTGGGTGGATGCGTGGCCGGAAGCAACTGACAAACCCGCACGGAATCTCTATCTCGGGGACGGGCCCGCAGGGGGCATTTCACGCTACACCATCGCCCGCCACGGCGGCACCAGCGCCAAGTCCGCGCCGCGATCCGTTCCGATGGGAAGCCGGCTGCCAGGCTCGATCAACATGGCTTGCATGGACGGCCATGTGGAGCTGGCGAAACTGGAATCCCTCTGGGAATTTCAATGGAACAAGACGTACGTGCCGCCGGCCACGCGGCCGCAGTAAATTGTGGGAGGAGCCTTCAGGCGCCGGGGAGTCTGGGAGGTGTGAATGAGTTTCATTTTGTCCTCCACACCGCGTCCCTCGACGCTAACCTTTCGTTGAGTTAAGTTGAGTTGAGAGTGGAGGCGCTTTGGGCGCGCGCGCCGAGACAGCATGGCAGAGGAACCGCAATCGACACCGATGATGGTGCAGTATCGCCGAATCAAAAGCGAGCTGCCGAAAGACGCCCTGCTGTTGTTTCGCCTCGGCGACTTTTATGAGTTATTCTTCGAGGACGCCCTGGAGGGAAGCCAGATATTGAACGTGGCGCTCACGAAACGGGGCGCCGTTCCCATGTGCGGCATTCCTTACCATGCGGCGGGAAGTTATATTTCCCGTGTCCTGAAGGCAGGGCGCAAGGTCGCCATCTGCGACCAAACCGAGGACGCGCGCCCCGGCAAGCTGGTCAAACGCGAAGTGACCCAGGTGCTGAGCCCGGGGACACATTTCGACGAGCGCCTCCTGAATGCCTCGCAGAGCAACTATCTCGCCGCCGTGTGCGCAGCGGACACCCGCTACGGGCTGGCGGTCGTGGAGCTCACGACAGGCGAGTTCAAAGCCACCGAGATCGAGGGCGAGCAGGCGCTGGCCATGGAGCTCGATCGCCTTGCTCCCGCCGAGGTGGTTTATCCGTCCGAATCGACCGCGCTGCGCGCTTTTTTGGGGCCGCGGCTGAGATCAATCACGCCCCACGAAGGCTGGGTGTTTGGTCCCGACACCGCTCAGTTCGCGCTTCGCGAGCATTTCAAGGTGGGAACCCTGGACGGACTCGGTTTGCGAGGGAGAAGCCTGGCGGCAGGGGCGGCCGGAGGGGTGCTGCAGTACCTGACCCACCATCTCCGGCGCGATGTGTCCCATCTGACGCGGTTCCAGTTCTATCTTTCTTCCGACCATCTCGTGCTGGACACTGTGACCGTGAGAAATCTCGAGTTGATCGAACCTCTTCGCAAGGACGCGGCCCGGGACTCCTCACTATTTGGCTCTTTAAACCGGACTTGCACGCCCATGGGAGCGCGCCGGTTGCGGGACTGGCTTCTGAGGCCGCTGGCCCGCCTCGAAGCGATCCACGAACGCCAGGAATCGGTGGCATGCCTCAATGAAAGCGGCCCGTCTCTGGAAAAACTTCAGGCGTGTCTTGGCGAGGTGCGGGACTTGGAACGTACTGTGAGCCGGCTGAGCATCGGTTCGGGCAACGGACGGGATCTGGTCGCTCTGCGCGTTGCGCTCGAACAATTGCCGCCGCTGCGAGCCGTTTTGAAGCAGATCCTTCAGACCCCGCCGAAGCGGGCAGCCCTCCCCTTTTTGAGCGCGGCCATGGAGGATGCCGTTCGCCATTCAAACGGAGATCCTGTGGCGGATCCATCGCCACCGCGGCTGCTCCTCGAGCTGTTGGAGCAAATCGCCGAATCCCCTGGGCTCGTGGACCTGATCCAGCGAGGCATCGTCGACGCGCCCCCTCTCGCAGTGAAGGAAGGGGGCCTCATTCGCGAGGGTTTCGATGCCCAGCTCGACGAGTTGCGTCGCGCGGGCAGCGAAGGCAAGGAATGGATTGCGCGGCTGCAGCAGAAGGAGATCGAGACCACGGGCATTGCCTCGCTCAAGATCCGGTTCAACTCCGTGTTTGGCTACTATATCGAGGTGACGAAATCCAACCTCGACAAGGCGCCTTCGCACTACCTACGCAAACAGACCGTGGCCAATGGCGAGCGATTCATCACCCCTGAGCTGAAGGAGATGGAAGGCAAGATCCTGGGCGCGGAGGAGCGATCGATCAAGCTCGAGTACGAACTGTTTCAGAAGATTCGGGAATCGGTGCTGGCCGAGGTCCCGCGCGCGCAACAAACCGCCTCGGCGCTGGCGCAACTGGACGTGTTGGCGTCGTTCGCGCAAACGGCGCGTCTTTACAATTATTGCCGGCCCCAAGTGGGCGACGAATCCGTGCTGGAGATTTGCGAGGGCCGGCACCCCGTCCTGGATCAATCGCTCCTGGAAGAAAAATTTGTTCCCAACGATTCGCGGCTCGACCGTTCGAGCCGTCAAATCGCCATCATCACCGGCCCCAACATGGCGGGGAAGAGCACTTTCATCAGGCAAGTCGCTCTGCTCGCGCTCCTGGCGCACACGGGAAGCTTCGTGCCCGCGACCTCGGCGAGGATCGATCTCGTGGATAGGGTGTTCACACGAATTGGCGCCAGCGACGACGTCTCGCGCGGACAGTCAACCTTCATGGTGGAGATGAGCGAAGCGGCCAATATCCTCAACAGCGCGACTCCCAGGAGCCTGGTGATTCTGGATGAAGTGGGGCGCGGCACCAGCACGTTCGACGGGTTAAGCCTCGCGTGGTCGATCGTGGAACATTTGCACAACCAGGTGGGGGCCAAGACCCTGTTCGCGACCCATTACCACGAGCTGACCGAGCTGGCGGGACGCCTTCCGAGGATCCATAATTATAATGTGGCGGTTCGCGAGTGGAACGATCAAATCATCTTCCTGCGGAAGATTGTGCAGGGCGGCGCTGACAAGAGCTATGGCATTCAAGTCGCGCGCTTGGCGGGGGTGCCGCGGCCGGTCCTGGATCGGGCCAAGGAGATTCTGCGCAACCTGGAGGAGGCCGAGCTCACGCCGGAGGGGCAGCCGCGTGCGATCGCGCGGAATCGCGCGGAAAGAGAGAAGTTGAAACGCCTCGCTCCATCGCCCCAAATGGACCTGTTCTCGTTTTTCGACCCCGAGGCGAGGCCGGTGAAAGCAGAGAATGAACCCGCACTTACCTAGTTTTTTCGTGACCGGCGGCACTCTGCGCCCGGAAGCCTCTTGCTACATCGAGCGCCGGGCGGACCACGAGTTGATCCACGGATTGCTGCAGGGCGAGTTCTGCTACCTCCTGACGGCTCGTCAAATGGGAAAATCCTCCCTGATGAGCCGGGCTGCGGCGCGGCTGAAAGCGTCCGGCGTCCGAGTCGTCACGCTGGACCTCACCGCCATTGGCCAAAATCTCACGATCGAACAGTGGTATGACGGCCTGATGCTCCACATGGGTCGGCAGTTGGGGATGGAGGACCTGGTCGAATCGTTCTGGAATCTCAACGAGCGGATGGGAGGATTGCAGCGCACCCTGGCCGCGATCCAGCATGTGATCCTGCCAAATCTGAGCCGTTACCCCGGTCCCCTGGTCGCGAGCGACGTTCCTCCTGCCCCCACCGCCGTTGGGACCCATGAGAACCAGCCGCGTCTCGTGATTTTCGTCGATGAAATAGACCTCGTCAGAAGCCTTCCCTTTTCGACGGACGAGTTTTTCGCGGCGATTCGCGGGTTTTACAATCGCCGACCGATTGAACCCGACCTCGAACGAGTCACGTTCTGCTTGCTGGGCGCCGCGTCGCCTGCGGAACTCATTCGGGACGTGAGAACCACGCCGTTTCATATCGGGCGCCGCATCGAGGTCACGGATTTTACGCCCGAGGAAGCGGCGCCCCTGATTCAGGGGCTGGAGCAGGCCATGCCGTCCTATGTCTCGAATCCCGCCAGAAGTTTGGAGCTTTTCGACCGCATTTTGCTTTGGACGAACGGGCATCCCTATCTGACCCAGCGCCTGTGCCTGGCGGCTGTCGATGTGTTGCCGCTCTCGGCGGACATGCCGTCGAATAGCTTGATCGACATGCTCTGCGAGCAAACTTTCCTGAGCCCCCGAGCCCGGGAGCTCGACGACAACCTGCTCTTCGTGAGGGAGCGAATGTTGAGGGGAGAAGGGGATCCCATTGAAAGACTCTGTCTTTACGAGCAGATTCGTGGCGGCAAATCGGTCCGGGACAACGACGACGACGAAGTCATCGGACAGTTGCGTCTGTCAGGGATCGTTCGATCGGAGTTTGGCGAACTTTATGTGCGCAACCGGATCTATCACGAAGTTTTCGATGATGCCTGGACGGCGACTCACCTGCCGTTTGGTGAGCTTGAAAAACCGGGCGGGGAGAAAGTTCGGCTGAAAAACAACTGCTTCATCGGGCGAACCGCTTTGAATGACGTGATCCTGCTCGATGACAAGGTTTCCCGGCGGCATGCCCAGATCCAAATGAGAGCTGCCGGAGAATACGAAATCAGGGACCTCAACAGCAGCAACGGCACCTTCGTCAACGAAGAAGCTCTTGACCAGCCGGCCCTGCTTCGGGATGGGGCGCGGATCGACATAGGCCCTTTCCGCCTGATTTTCCATCAAGTGCGCAAGCCGGTGCCAGCCGGGGTGATCGACGGCGCCACAGGATTTTTTCATCGATCCCCCCCTGCGGCCCCTAAGGACAACCCTTCGGCGCCCGGTGGCTTGAAGCCGGGTTTCCCTCCCGGCGCCTCTCCGGGCTGAGGCCTCGTTCTTTCCAGCGGCAAGGCCACCACGAAAACCGAGGCTTAAACCTTAAAACGGCAGTTGCCCAAGGCGAATCTTCGCAAGATCGACAAGGGGTATGCCTCCTTCTTCGTCAAGCTTTTCTCACCCAGGCTTTTGAAAATCTGCGTGATCTTCAACTGCCGTTTTTAGGTTAAAAAGTCTCATTGCCGGTGCCGAGGCGACTCGATACCATCTCTCCGCATGCCTCAGTCTCCCGAGCGCCAAGAGCCGCCAGCGGCCGGATCGCCTGCCAAGGGCCGAACCCAACTCACCTCTTATCAGTGGAAATCGGGAATCGCCGCGTGGCTGGGATGGTTGTTCGACGGGCTGGACATGCATCTTTACACTATTGTCGCCGCGCCGTTCATCGCCACGCTGATTCAGGCTTCGTCCCCCACAGACGCGATGGTGAAGGAGAAGAGTTCATGGATCCAAGCCGCGTTCCTCATTGGATGGGCACTGGGAGGCGGGTTCTTTGGACGCCTTGGGGATAAACTGGGCCGGAGCCGCGCGTTGTGCCTGACGATTTTGACATATGCGTTGTTCACAGGGCTCTCGGCCGTGGCACAGACCTGGTGGCAGTTGCTGATATTCCGGTTCCTGGCGGCGCTGGGCATTGGAGGCGAATGGGCGGTGGGTTCTTCGCTGCTGTCGGAGACCTGGCCCAAGCATTGGAGGGCGTGGATTGCCGCGGTGCTCCAGACCGGAGTGAACATGGGCGTGTTGCTGGCCACCTTAACGACGTATCTGATGGCGGGGATGGGGGAGCGTTATGTCTTTCTGGTGGGCATCCTTCCGGCGCTGCTGGTTTTTTGGATTCGGCGGCATGTTCCGGAACCGGAGGAATGGGCGTCCGCAAAAGCCAAGGCTGGAAGGGACATGCCTGGAATCAGTGATCTTTTCAGAGGGTCCGTCAGACGGACGACGATTTTAGTGATCCTGGTCTGCGCCACCTCGCTCACGGCCTGGTGGGCGTTCATGTTTTGGCACTTGCAGCATCTGCGCAGCTTGCCTGACATCAGCGGTTGGGCCCCCAAGGAGATCAATCAACTGGCGAGCAAGGCCTTCGCCATTGTCATAGGAGCGTCGATTGTGGGCAATTTCTTCGCCGCGTGGCTGGCGCGGCGGGTCGGGTATAGGCGCTCCATCGCCCTGATGTGCCTGGGATTCTTCGTGGCCATGACATTCACCTACTCGGTCCCCCGCGACTCCGGAGCGTTGCTCCGGCTGATCCCCTGCGTGGGGTTCTTTTCCGGAGTGTTCGGGCTTTTCACGATGTACCTGCCTCCGCTGTTTCCCATCTTGCTGCGGACCACCGGCGCTGGGTTTTGCTACAATATTGGGCGTATTTTCGCGGCGGCGGGCACGGTCGTGTTTGGCTTGCTCTCGCCGGTTGGAGATCTGCGAACCACGCTTCTCTATGTGAGTTTTCTTTTCATCCCGGCGATGCTTGTGGCGCTGCTGCTTCCAGATTTGCGGGACGAGCCTGCGCCCGCGGCGGCTTGAGGGCGGCTGGTTTTCCCGGTCGCGGCCGGGGGGCTCGTGAAAACTTGTTTTTCAAATTCCCCGCATCTCTGAGCTAATGCCTCCGTGACATCGGCCGAGGCCACCCAGCGCACTTTCGCATGCGAACGCGTCCGCGCCCTTGCCAGCGGGATAATCGAGACGGCGGGGACCACGTTTCTGCTGTTGATCGCGGTCCGCTGGTTTCAGGCGGGCGCCACCGTCAAAGCATTGATCGCGTGCGGCGGTAGCGTCGGCCTGCTCCTTTCGCCGCTGGTGGTGTTCGTGGTCGAAAGCAGGAGGTGGAAGACCGCTTCGGCGGCGTCTTGGGTGGCCGGAATCGGGGCCGCCTGTTTCCTTCTCATGGCGATTTTTCAGAATATCGTCGTCTTCACGGCCGGAGGGATCGTGGCGATGGCGGCCTCTTCCGCGATGATACCGTTGCTGACCCACATCTATCAGGAGAACTATCCCGCCCACTCCCGGGGGCGCTTGTTCTCCCAAACCATGATGATCCGGATTGGAGCGACGATCTTCTTTAGCGAGTTCGCGGGAAGGGTGCTGACCCAAGACTTGCGCCATTTTACCTGGCTCCTGGTGGTGTTTGCGGCGGCGTTCGCCTTGGCCTCGATCTGTCTGGGGCGATGTCCGTCAGGCCGGTTGGCGAGCACGGGTGTCTCCCATCCTTTCCGTGGCCTCCGTTTTGTGGCTTCGGACCGGGTTTTTCGTCAAACGCTGATTTGCTGGATGCTCATGGGCTTTGCCAATTTGATGATGCTGCCGATGAGGGTCGAATACCTGGCGAATCCCAAATACAATTTGTCTTTGACGGTGAGTCAAATTGCGCTGTTGACGGGCGTGATCCCCAATTGCGCTCGATTGTTGCTGACCCCCGTTTGGGGATGGTTGTTTGACCACGCAAACTTTTTCGCGTTGAGGATGGCGCTCAACGTCGGGTTCGCCTTGGGCATTCTTGCTTTCTTCACGAGCACGGATCTATGGGGGCTTTTTCTGGGGGCGGTCATTCACGGGATCGCCAACGCCGGGGGCGACGTGGCCTGGAGTTTATGGGTCACGAGGTTCGCCCCGGAAGGCCGTGTTGCGGACTACATGTCGGTGCACACCTTCTTCACGGGCATCCGAGGAGTCCTGGCTCCGATCGTGGGTTTCCATGCCATTGCCTCGTTGTCCTTCGGCGCGCTTGGCATCATGAACGCGCTGCTGATCGTCGGCGCGACGATGATTTTACTGCCCGAGCTGAAGCATGGGCACCGCGGAAAGCCGGCGAACGCTCTGATCGACGAGGTTAAAGCTTGAACCCCTGGAGCGAACGCGGGATAGGGCTTGACGAGTCAGGTCGTTGTGCTTGCATAGTCTTCCATGAAATCTAAAACCGTTGGCTTGCTGGCTTTGGCCGTGATTGTGTCACATCTAACTGGCTGTTACAGCACCCCGGATGGCCGCAACCGGATGGGCATCCCTTTTGCCAAGGATAAGATTGAAAGCCGCTACGAGCGTCCCGTCGACAAGATTGTGGCCGCTGCCCGAGAAGTCCTGACGTTCAATGGAAAGTTGACGAGCGACAACACCGTGACGCATGTTTTGGAGGCGCGAATTGACAATCGCACCGTGTGGGTGAAGGTGGAGGAAGTGGATGTCAACCTCTCCCGGGTCCTGGTCCAAGCGCGGAACAAGGGAGGCGGGTCGGATGTCGATCTGGCGAGTGAGATCGACAAGCAAATTGCTTTGCGGCTGCGTTGAAGCGGCTGCCACTTTCTCGGAGGAAGGTGCCGCATTGACCCCGCTGGCCGTCGGCGTCGGCGAGCCCGCAACGCCTGGCCGAGGCGGCTGCGGCCATCCCTGGCTCAGCCAGGGTCCTCGTGCCGGCGGTGAGTTGATCTCAGACCGATGTTTTGAGGGTAAGATCCCATCTTCACGAGGCCTCCCGGACGCTGTCCCTTGCTCTGGAGGGTGAGGTAATTCATCCGCGTGAGGGCTTTTTCAGCGGCGGCGCTTTGAGGAAAAAGTTCGACTATTCTTTGCAACGTTTTCTTCGCGCCCGCGGGATCGCGCATTTTTTCAACCTGGATATCAGCGATCTGGTGGAGGCAATGGACCACGTTTTTCGCGGGTTGGTTGGGCAGGTCGGCGAGTTGTTCCAGTTGATCAATGGCCAGTTCCGGCCTGGCAAAATGGTCGTTGTATACCGTGGCCAGCTCCAGGCGCGCCTCGAAGTCCTGAGGGTGGCTGGCGAGGTGATCCACGAGTTGCTGGGCCCGCAGGCCGGCGGTGTCGGGAGAGACTTCGGCATGCGGGTTCAAGCGAGGTTCCAGACCGACTTTTTCCAAATGTTCCACGACTTCGATGGGTTTCGGGTGCGTTCGTTCGTCGAGCATTTCCTGGGGGGTGAGATGCGCTAGCCTCTGCGAGGCCACATAGCCGGCCTCGGTGTCTGGGAATCGTCGGACGATGCCCTCCAACGCCTCGCGCGCGCCGTTGCTGTCCAGGCCGTACTTGAGGCGCCAATCGGCGAGTTGATTGAGGGCCGCCACCTGTTCGCCGGAGCTGTAACGCGGGTCGACGCTGATCCGCTCGAGAATTTCGTCGGCGTCAGACAGGTTGTTCTGTCGTTCCACGAAAATTCGTGCCAGGCACATCAGACCTTCGAAATCTTCAGGAAACTGCGCCAATTGCTTCCTCACTTCAACGATCGCGCCGGTCACGTCCCCGCGGTTCAGTTTGGCCTTTGCGTAGGAATACAGGGGCTTGGTTTCGATTTCCGTGGAGCCTCCGGTGTAGACACCGCCGATGCCGTCGGAAAGCATTCCGCCTAACGTGGGCGCCCACACAAGCGACACCGCCAGACCGCCGATCAGAGCGGTTGCCAACGCCAGTCCAACGGCTTCCTTGGCGGCCAAGAAGACGATGGAAGATATCCAAAACAGGGTGAGGACGGCCTTCATCGACAACTTGACCGGTCCTTCTTCGGTGCCCCGCGCCCATCGCCAAAACGCGATGGGCAATCCGACCAACAGGAGGGCTGAAAAGAGAAGGCTCCAGAAATGGGATTGCGCGAGCAAGGGCATGCCGATAACGGCGCTGGATTGTTCGACGAGACAGGCATCGTAGCGGATGCGGAGAGGCCGAACCCAGAGCCTAACGTTCATCGTGCGGTGTCACGCTGCAAAACGCAAAACGAAAAAGGACCGTTCAAGGACGCAGGAAAAACGCGATTGGCTCGCACAATCCGCTGATCAATTTGTGTCCATCATTTACAAAGTAACTACGAGCGGGCATGATGTGGACTTCCTCCGGAGAAACTGACATATCGGAGGAGAGTGAACCCATAAATTAAACAACCACGACCATGGGCGACAAATCCCCAAAATCCAACCAGAAGAAGTCAACACAAAAACAAGCCAAAGCCAGCAGCGCGGACAAAAAGAAAGCGGCCGCGGCACCGGCCAAAAAGGCGCCTGCCAAGAAGAAGTAGAGGCACATCAGTATTGTCTCCCCTGGCGCGCCGCTCAGGGGAGATACCTCGGCACCTCAGCGAGCGAGCTCGCCGCGAAAATCTTGCTGGCGCAACGCCTCATAAAGAACCAGCGCCGCGCAGTTGGCCAGATTCAAAGATCTGCATTCGCGGTGGAAGAGGGGTATGCGCAACCAGGATGCTGGATTCGCCTCCAGCCATGCCAAAGGCAATCCGGCGCTCTCGCGGCCGAAGACGAGGTAATCCAGGGAGTCGTATCGCGGTTCCGCGTAGTGCTGGGGGCCGTTGGACTCGACAAACCAAACCCGCGCGCCGCGTTCCTTGGAGGCCAGGCAATCCTGCCACGATTGCCAGCGCCTCCACTGGACGTGTGTCCAATAGTCCATGCCGGCTCTTCTGAGTCTGGCGTCGTCCAGTTGAAATCCGAATGGCTCGATCAGATGAAGGGTCGTTCGTGTGGCGGCGCACAGCCTGGCGACGTTGCCGACGTTCGGGGCTATTTCAGGTTCCACGAGAACGATGTTCATGGATTGATGTCATGAGGTTCTGGTCTTCTGCGCCGCTTCCTCGACGGGGGGGGCGGCGCCCTCTTTCTCAAAGGCTGAACCGGATGATTCTGCGGCGGTTGAGGGGTAGCGCACTTTCCATAAGATCAGGCCTTGCGCAGGCGCGCTCATGCCTCCCGAGCGCCTGTCCCGGGATGCCAGCATCCCCGGCACGGCCTCCGGCAAGATTTTTCCCTGACCCACTTGCACGAGTGTTCCCACGATCCCGCGGCACATTTTATAAAGAAACCCATCGCCTTCGATGATGAAAGTCAACAGAGAGCCCTGCTTCCGCACGTCGCAACGAAATAGGGTGCGCACCGTGGAATCCATCTCGTAAGGGCGAGTTCCGGCGAAGGACTTAAAATCGCGCTTGCCGAGGAATAACGGCGCGCACTGCCTCATGACGCTCACGTTGAGCTTTTGCGGAATGTGCCAGCAAAGCTCGCGGAGCAATGGATTATGCGCCGCGTGATTCCAGACGAGATAGCGGTATTGCTTCCGTTCGGCATCAAACCGCGCGTGAAACCGGCCTGAACATCGCCGGGCGGAGACGATGCGAATATCCTGGGGCAGGTGCGCGTTCAGGGCGAGGGCCAGCTTTGAAGGGCTCATTCGAAACAGCCCGGCATCGAGGTCCGCGTGCGCGACCATGCCCAGGGCGTGCACTCCAGCGTCGGTCCTGCTGGAGCTATGGATGCGAACCGGGGCAGAAAACACTTTGCCGAAAGCCTCCTCGACCCGTTGCTGAACACCCAAGCCGGTCTTCTGAATCTGCCAGCCGGAATAGGCTCGACCATCGTAGGCGATTGTCAATTTCACCCTAACGGTTTCGAGTGCCATGACGTCGTCAGGAAGAGGGAAGGCCGTCCAAAAAGCTCTGAAGCAGGATCGCAGCCGCGGTTTTGTCAACGCGCGCCTTTCGATCTCCCCGCCGCACGTTCGTTTGGATCAGCAGCCGGTTTGCTTGAGCAGACGTCAAACGCTCATCCCAAGTGCGGATGGGCACCGTAACGGCTTCGCGGATGGTGTTGACGAATTCGCGCACCTTAATCGCCGCCTCACCGTAACTGCCGTCCATGTTGCGGGGCATCCCCACGAGAATCAATTCGACTTCTTTTTCTTGAAGCAAGGTTTTGAGCCGAGCCAAAAAGCCAGCGAACGGGTCCGCTGGAATAAACTCGAGCGGGTGCGCGATCATCTTGAGCTCGTCGGAGACGGCGATGCCCATCCGCTTGGTTCCGTGATCGATAGCCAGTATTCTCATCGGTAGTAAATTGGACCCTCCTAGGCCTCCACTCGCAAGCTGTAAAAATGGCGGCCCGGCCAGTTGGGAGGCCGCCTGAAGTGGCGTTGAGACGTTCCAACAGAGGCAGCGGGGAGCCCCAATCTGGGTCTTGACGCTCATTAGGGATCCCCACAGTATGCGTCCGGCATGACGGACAAGGGCGTCTCGCTACAACCCGCCCTGACCTGGGGCCGAACGTTCGATTCCAACCATGAAACTTGACGATCTCTATTCGGAACTGACCTTGAAAACGGGCGCCAAACTTGTCCTCGTCGTTCTTGACGGCGTGGGTGACATCGCGACCACGGCACAGAATGAAATGACCCCGCTCGAAGCGGCTGCCACGCCCAACCTGGATGCTTTGGTCCGGCAAGGGTGCGCGCAGGGACGCATGACTCCCGTCGCGCCCGGTATCACTCCTGGCAGTGGCCCGGGACACCTCGCGCTTTTCGGCTACGATCCCATCGAGACGCAGGTTGGCCGAGGGGTTATAGAGGCCCTTGGGTTGGGAATCGAACTGGGAGCGGGAGACGTGGCCGCGCGGGCCAATTTTTGCACGCTCGGGGCGCGGGGCATTGTGACGGACCGCAGGGCGGGCCGCATCGAAACGCCCGTCTGTGAGGAGTTGTGCGCTCTCCTCTCCAAAAAGATCAAGAAACTTGGCGACACGGAGGTGTTGATCAAGGCGGGCAAGGGTCATCGTTTTGTCGTCGTTTTCCGCGGCAAAGGATTGGAGGGACCACTGACCGACGCCGATCCGCATCGCGAAGGCTTGCCTATACCCGCCATACAACCGGTCGATGCCGCTTCCGCGAAAGCGAAGAAAACGGCGAAGTTGGCTGCTGAGTTCTACTCCAAAGCGCTTCCGTTGCTGGCTAAGAAGGCGCCCGCGAACGGATTCCTGATGAGGGGCATCGCGCACCAGCCGGAAATTCCGTTGTTCGAGCAACGCTATGGACTGAAACCGGCGTGCCTCGCCGTTTACCCCATGTACAAGGGACTGGCTCAATTGGTCGGCATGACCAAGATCGAAGGACCAGAAACCATCGGGCAGCAGTTCGAGAAGTACCTTTCGGAGCACGGCAATTACGACTTCTTCTTCATCCATTACAAATATACAGACATGCATGGGGAGGATGGAAACTTCGAGGCCAAGAAGCGGGCGATCGAGGACTTTGACGCCGCGCTCCCCATTTTGTTGCGGAAGAAACCAGATGTGCTCGCGATCACTGGGGATCATTCGACTCCGTGTTTCATGAAGAGCCATTCATGGCATCCGCAACCCGTGCTTCTGCACTCCGCCTGCTCCGGATCGGATAAGTTGGAGCGGTTCTCAGAAACGGGAGCAAACCTGGGCTCGCTCGGCTTGTTCGAGGCCAAGTTTTTGATGCGCCACATGCAGGCCCACGCGCGAATGTTCGACAAGTTCGGGGCCTGAGCACCTGGGCAAACGCGCGTGGGATCCGTCCTCGGAAGGATCGATTCCACGCCTCTACTTCCACAAAAATCAGCTCGGACTTCCCTCTCTCATCACATGAAATCAGTCATTCTCGCGGCAGGCAAAGGCACCCGCATGCGCGGCCTCACGGACGAATTGCCCAAGCCCATGCTCAGGGTCCAGGGAAAACCCATCCTCGAGCACATATTGACCGGGCTCAAGAGCGTGGGCATCCTTCAAGCGTGCATCGTCGTCGGTTGGAAATCAGAGGCGATCACAAGCCACTTTGGCGACGGCTCGAAGCTGGGCATGCGCCTGGAATACGCCGAACAACGCGTCCAGGATGGAACCGGAAAAGCTCCCGAGCTAGCCAGGGATTTCGTGGGAGCCGACTGTTTCCTTCTCACTTATGGGGACATTCTGGTGCCGCCCCAAACCTACGCCGATATGATCGCCCGGTTCGAGCAGGGTTCCTTTTCCGGACTCCTCACCGTGACGAAAGGGGAGGATGTGACCAAGGGAGGGATCAATTTCTTCGACGAGAGATTTTGCCTCAAGAAAATTGTGGAAAAACCTTCCCCCGCCCAGCTCGACGAGCTGCGGGCGCAAGGATGGTTGAAGCCCGGCGATCCGGCATGGTACAACGCCGGCATCTACATCTTCAGGCCCGTGGTCTTCGAGTTCACGGCGCGGCTGCAAAAGTCCCCTCGAGGGGAGTATGAACTCACCGACGCGATCGCTGCTCTCGTGGACGCGAAGCATACGGTCGCTGGGTGCCGCATCCAAGGGCGATGGGTGGATGTGCGGGATCCCGAGGTGCTCAAACAACTGGAGGCCGGCTCTTTCGGCTGAGCCTGCCCGCCCTTCCTTTCGACGTCCAACGCATGCGCGCGATCATTCAGCGGGTTTCGTCGGCGTCGGTCGCCATTCACGGGGCGATCCACGCGCGGATTGGGCACGGGCTATTGGTTCTCGTCGCGGTGGAGGACCGGGACACAACCGAGGACGCTGGCTGGCTCGCTGGCAAGATTTTCCGGCTGCGCGTTTTCGACGACGCGGCGGGAATCATGAACCTCTGCGTCGCGGATGTGCAAGGCGACCTCCTTATTGTTAGCCAGTTCACGCTTTATGCGAGCACGAAGAAAGGAAATCGCCCTTCCTACGCGCGTTCGTCGAGGCCCGAGATCGCGATCCCACTCTACGAAGATTTCGTGGCTCAATCGGCGGCGCTTTTGGGGAGACCCGTCGCCACGGGCGTGTTCGGCGCCCAGATGATGGTGAGTCTGGTGAACGAAGGACCCGTCACCATCCCGATGGATTCAAGAGCGAAGGAGTAGGTTCAGACCTCGGATTTTCTCAGGCCATTTGTGAAAAAGAATCGAGGGAGAGTGGAGGCTTTGGAGCCGCCTTCGATGGTCAGTTTTTCTTGACCCGCCGGGCATGGAGCGTCAATCGTCGACCATCGAATTCCACCGAGCATCCCTATTGAACAGTGCTCGTCGTGATCGACCGTGCCATGAGATCAACCGCGAAACCTTCCACCCTCCTGCCCATACTCCTCATTTTGAGCGGCCTTTGGGAAACCGGCCATGGCGCCCCGCCGCCACTGCTGGACGATCGTGCCGTCACGATTCACAAGTCTGGCGACGTGACCAAAAAGCGAAACGAGCTCGTCCGTTACATTTGGGGAGCCGGGGGATTTCCCAAGCGACGGCTTCCGGACATCGTCGTGACCAATGTGCCGAGCCCCGTGAAAGGCCTGAGCCACCTGGCCCGAGTGGATGAGTTTCGAGTGGACCAATCGCCAGGGTTGCAAGGGCTCGCCTATCATTTCATTCCCGCGCGGCCGAATCGCGAGCTGGTGGTGGTGCATCACGGGCACGCCTGCACGCTGGACGACGATCCGTCCCCGCGGGAGGTTGGCTACGGATTGCAGCGCACGATCAACGCCCTGTTGCGGGAGGGCTATGGAGTTCTGGGCGTTTTCATGCCGCACATGAGCCCGGGAGATTGCACGGGTGGTCATGACGCGTTGATGCGGTCTGCTGTGCGCGAGGGAAGCCCGATGAAGTATTTTTTGGATCCGATCGCGGTCTGCCTGAACCATCTGAGAATGCGCAGCCAGGCGGGCAATTTTCCAAAGTACCGCTCTTTTCACATGACGGGACTCTCCGGAGGAGGCTGGACGACGACCGTCTACGCGGCGGTAGATACAGCCATACGCCGCAGCTTCCCGGTCGCCGGGAGCATTCCACTCTACCTGAGGCAAGGTGGATCCGTCGGTGATCTGGAGCAATTTGAACCGTCCTTTTACTCCATCGCCGGTTATCCCGACCTGTATCTGCTGGGCGCTCATGGACGAGGGCGGCAGCAAGTCCAGATCTTGGTCCGCCGGGATGATTGTTGCTTTGGGCAGGCGCAGCACAGTGAGAAGACCGCCGGTTTGGATTATGAACAGTCGATGAGGGAATACGAGGGGCGGGTTCAGCAGGCGCTCCGCCGGACGGGCCAGGGATCGTTCCAAGTCGTGATCGATGAGGTCGCGCCGAGCCACATGATCTCACACCATGCGATCGAGAATGTGATCCTCCCGGGGCTGCGTTTGCGACGTTGAAGATTGAACGAAGATCCGAGCCGTAAACCATAAACCATCACCTTAAAACGGCAGTTGCCCCTGGCGAATCTTCGCAAGATCCTGGTGGTAAATTTTTTCCAAATCACTCACCAGATCCATAAACGATATGCCTCGCTCTTCGTCAAACCTCAGACCTCAGAATTGCCTCGCTCTGCTCCTCTGCGCGCTCGTCGCGGGATGCCAGCACGGGCCGCCTCCAGAACGGGGGGAGTTCAAGGAAGCGGATCTCGTGGAAATCGCGGAGATCGATCCCACGATCCGTCTGGATATCCGGTATGCCACCACGAATAATTTTCTCGGGCGCCCCGTGTATGCGCAGGCTCGGGCTTTCCTGCAACGGCCGGCGGCCGAGGCGCTGTCCCGCGCCCAGCGCTCCCTCAACGCAAGAGGTTACGGGCTGGTGGTGTTTGATGGCTACCGGCCGTGGTCGGTGACGAAGATTTTCTGGGATTCGGCGTCCGACGAGGAGAGGAGAATCGAGTTTGTGGCGAACCCGCGCAAAGGCTCGCGGCATAACCGCGGATGCGCGGTGGACTTAAGCCTGATCGATCTAAAGACTGGAATGACGGTGAGAATGCCGAGCGAGTATGACGAGTTTTCGGAGCGGGCCTTTCCCACCTATGAGGGGGGGGCGCCGGAATCCAGGGCGTTTCGCGATATGCTGCGGAGGGCGATGGAAGCCGAAGGGTTCACGGTCTACTCCGCCGAGTGGTGGCATTTTGACTACAAAGACTGGAAACAGTATCGCATTTTGAATCTGCCGTTCGAACACCTTGGCCGGTGAGGCGGCGGTTCCGGCGGCGTCCTGCCCAGGGCGCGGTTTGTCGCTGCCGCGTGGCTTCGAAAGAATTGAGTTTTTGAACGACGTGGGGCAGATTCTCGGGGTGGCCGTCCGAAACTTCTTTAAAACACTATGAACCAGCATGTGGAAAGAGTCGTGGATTTGATCGATCCGAGCGCTCAACGTTTGGAGGGAATCGAACTGGAGGAAGCGCGGGCGATCATTCTTTCCGGCGAACCGGAGGCGGTGCGGAGGATTGAAGGGTCTTTTGCGATCGTGGCGAAGAGCGGGAAGACGGTGCGGATGGCGCGATCTTTGGATCGTCCGATGCGGTACTTTTTAGCCAAGCGCTCTGAGGGGCCCGCCCTGGTGGTCGCACAGCGCATAGACTCGATTCTTGAGTGGCTGAAGGGCGAAGGGCTGGCGGATCAGTTTCATCCGAGCTACACACGCATGGTGCCGGCGCACCACGTGACCGAGATTCAACTGGTGGGGTGTCCCGATCCGGATCCGGTCCACACCCGGTTTTTCGATCCGCCGATGAACGCGCTGCCGCCTGATCCGGAGATCCTGGGAAGGCGGTACGTGGGCGCGTTGTCGGATGTGATCGCGAATTGGCTTCGCCGTTTGCCAGACGGCTCGCCGGTGGGCGTGCTGTTTTCTGGAGGCGTGGATAGCGGCGCGGTGTTTCTAGTAACCTATCATCTGTTCCTGAAACTGGGTTTGAACCCGTCCCGGTTAAAAGCGTTCACTTTGAAGATCGGGGACGCGCCGGATTCACGGCAAGCGAAAGAGTTTTTGGACCGGCTGGGATTGGGGCTTTTTCTGGAGCCGGTGGAACTCTCCGCTTCGGATATAGACATCAAGAAGACCATCCGCGTGGTGGAGGACTACAAGCCGCTGGACATCGAGGCCGCCGCGATGGGGCTGGCGCTTTGCGAGGAAATTCGGAGACGGTATCCGGACTGGAAATACTTGATGGACGGAGACGGAGGCGATGAAAATCTGAAGGATTATCCAATCGAAGAAAATCCAGAATTGACCATACGCAGCGTGATCCACAACAGGATGCTTTACCAGGAGGGTTGGGGGGTTGGCAAAATCAAGCATTCGCTCACTTATTCTGGAGGCCTGAGTCGTTCTTATACAAGAACTTATGCTCCATCCGCGTCACTTGGATTCGAAGGCTTCAGCCCCTTCACGCGCGGGGCGGTGGTTGAAGTGGCCGAAGGGATCCCGTTTTTGGAGTTGACCCGCTACGACACGGGTCGGCTTTACGATTTGAAGGGCGAGATCGTGAGTCGTGGCGTGAAGGCACTGACGGGATTTGAAATGCCGGTGTTTGCAAAGCGCCGTTTCCAGCACGGCGCCATCGATCTGGGGAGGCTTCAAGGACCTTCCAAACTCCAGGAGGCTGAACTGAGGCGGGAGTTTTTGTCGCTTTATGCGTGATCGAAAACACAGCGGATTGTTTTGACGAGGGCTCCCGTGGGTGTATTGTAAAGTTCTAATGCGGCGCATCGAATTCAGTTCAAGTCTGGCTTCCTTATGGAGGACGGCTGCGGTGTGCGCTGCGGTCTCCGTTCTTTCCGCCGGTCTCGCGGGCGAGAAAATTATTTACGATGAATCGGTGAAAAAATCGGACTTGCCCGATGCGGACGCCCGCAAGGGGCTGGGTTTCGAAAAATTCGACCAGCTGGACAAGAAAAGTTCGGTCAGCGGTGTCGTTGGCGTTCCTGAGATACCTTTCACTTTGATGCCTCGTTCGAAGAAGCAGATCGAGCAACTCGAGCGGCAGAGGAATTTTTTGTTGAACAAGCCGGAGGAGGCAGGAAGCCAGTTTTTGACACCCGAGAGCGCTTTGGGAGTCCGAGAGGAGGATTGGGTTTCTGATCCGGCGCAGCAGAGACCGCGCAGTTCTTTTGAGAGATTCATAGCCGGGGAGGACGTTCCTGCCGGGAAGAAGAATGAAGGGGGCGCGTTGTTGGAGGCTGTGGGGGGTGGCGGCCAGTTGGGGTTCGATTTGGGACGGTCGCAAGTTGGTTCCTTTGGGCAGTTGTCTTTCAACCGGGAGAAGAAGCCGGTCGGTCCCCAAGTGGAACAGCCCGATCTTTTTGGTGGCACCATGACGGCGAGCCCGTTTTCGATCACGAAAACCGCGAAGGAACGGGAGAAATCCCAGAAGAGCCGCGACGATTTCGCGCGATTGCTGGATCCGCATGCGGAAACGACTCAAAAAGAAATGCGGGGGCTGAATCCCCTCATGACGGCCCCTGGCGAGGCGTCGTCCATCGAACCGGTCGCCGCTTTTGCTTTGGACTTGGTGCGGAAAGAAATAGGATCAGCCAAGCCGTTGTCGCCGAATTCGAGGGGTGTTGACGATCTGGTCCAACGCAAAGAGGAACTGCTCTCACCCTTTCAACAGGCGATCAAAGGGCGGAGTTCTGTGTCGTTTGGCACGATCGATCCTGGCGGTTCGCGCTTTTTGAATTTCGGCTCGGGCGGCAACTTTGTTCCCTCGGTGCAGCCCCAGAGCATTTCTCCCCGTCCCGGCGTGCTGGAATTTCCCAGCAGAAAATTCTAGTCTCCGTTCCAATTGATCACGGAGACAGGGTCCCCCTTCGAGCGCATCTCACCTGGGGGCATGTCAAGCAACCCATCCGAATCGGCCAAGGAGCTGAGGATGTGCGATCCTTGGCCTCCCGCCAATCGCACGCCACCATCAACATCCATTTTCACGCGCAGAAACTGCCTTCTATCTCCGGAGTTCTTGATCGGTTCCAGGAGCGTTCCTATGGAGACCGATTGGCGCCACGAAATCACTCCTTTCATCTTCTGGATGGCGGGCCGGACGATTAGTTGAAAGGTGACGAGGGCGGAAACGGGATTTCCGGGAAGGCCAAAAAATGGCGCCTGTTTTCGCTGACCGAAAACGAACGGTTTGCCCGGTTTGAGCGCCAATTTCCAAAACTCGATTCGCCCGTCCAACTCGGAGAACGCCTGTTTGACGTAATCGTGATCCCCCACGGAAACACCTCCGGTTGACAGGACGGCGTCGCAAGACTCGAACGCTTCCAGGAGCGCGGCTTTTGTGGCCGCGAGAGAGTCTGCCACCACCGGAAAGACCATGGTTTCCGCTCCGGAATGACGGAGCAACGCGCGCAGGGCGATCCGGTTGGACTCGTAGATTTGCCCCGGGCCGAGAGGCTGGCCGGGTTCGCACAGTTCGGTGCCAGTGGCGAGCAAGGCGATTTTTGGGCGCGCGAAGGCTCGAATGCTGCCGACGCCAGCGGCGGCGAGGATCGCCAGCTGCGCGAACCCGATCGTCTGCCCCCTGGAAACCAAGAGAGAGGACCTCTTGATGTCCCCGCCTCGAAATCTCACATTTTCGAAGGGTTTCACCGACTCAAAAACCTGAATGCGGGCGGCGTCAGCGGATTGGCCTGTGTCCTCCTGCATGACGACGGCGTCCGCCCCGGCTGGGAGAAGGGCGCCGGTGAAAACCCGAACCGCCTCCAAACTTCGAACGCGGCCGCTGAATCCGGATCCAGCCGCGATTTCACCAAGGACAGCCAGGGTGACTGGACGATCTCTGGAGGCGGTCCGCACATCCGCGGCGCGCACGGCGTAGCCGTCCATGGCGGAATTGTCGAACGGAGGCAGGTCGATGGGAGCCAGTATTGAATCGGAGGCGACACGAGCCTCGGCGTCCCAAAGCCCAACGCCCTCCGACTCCAGAGGGTGGATCTCCTTCAGGACCATTTCCAGGGCCTGCTCAAGAGGGATCATGATCTGCGATTTAACGCGCGACGGCTCAAGAGTCCGACCCCGCCCAGGACGGCAAGCACGAAACCCCAGGCGAAGAGAGTGAGGTCACGCGCTTGGTTGAGTGTCAGGAAAACGGCCACCCCGCCCATGCAAACGGAGATCCCGCAGAGAAACAGCGACGCTCCGCGCTGGCCCCATCCCAAGGCGAGGAGGCGATGGTGCAAATGCGATCGATCCGCCGCGAAAATAGGATTTCCCGCCCGCGCCCGCCGGATGATCACCGTGATAGTATCGTAAAACGGAACGGCGAAAACGAGAAACGGCACCGCGATAAAACTGAGCGTGGTGGTTTTGAACAGAGAGAGGACTCCAATTCCCGCGAGCATGAATCCCATGAAGAGACTTCCCGTATCGCCGAGGAAGATGCTCGTCGGGGAAAAATTGTGCGGCAGAAAGCCGAAGCAGGCCCCGGCCAGCGAAAGCGTGAGGAGGGCGACGATGACATTGCCATTGGCGATGTTGATCACGGCCAGGGAAAGGGCGATGCAGCCCGTGACACCGGTCGCGAGGCCGTCGATTCCGTCGAGCAAGTTGATGGCGTTCGTGATGCCGACGAGCCAGAGGACGGTGACGGGCATGGAGAGCCACTCCAGGGGGATGGGTTCCCCGAAAGGGTTGCTGAGCTGGGTAATCTGGAGCCCGCTTGAGTAGAGGAAAAAAGCCACGGCGAACTGGACCGTGAATTTCTGAGTCGCGTTGGCGCCTTTGATATCGTCGTAGGCGCCGAGAAGGAGGATCGAAATCGAGCTGGCGATGAGCTTGAGCCAGAGTTTCTCGTAATTTTGAAATGTAATGGTGATGAAGTTTTCGATGATATACAGACCGATCCATGGAAGGCACATTCCGATGAAAATGGCGAGACCTCCGAGCCGCGGCATGGGATCCTTGTGCACTTTGCGCTCGTTGGGGAAATCAATCGCGCCTACTCGAAACGCCAGTTTTCTGACCAGGGGCGTGAGGATCCACGACGTGAGCGCGGAGAGGACGAAGAGGGAAAGGTAAGTCTTGTAATGGCCGAACATGCTCAATCGTTTTCGGTCGCCAGCTCCCTGAAACAATTCCAATAACGGTCAATCATGACCTGAAGTGAGAACTCTGAGCGAGCCCGTGCCTTTCCGGCGGCTCCCATTCGGTCTGCCATGGCCTTGTCCGACAAAAGCTGCCCAATGGCCCGCGCAAGGGCTTGCGGATTCTCCGGTGGCACGACCAGCCCGGTGTGTCCATGTTGATTCACGAATGGAACGCCTGATTTCAAATCACAACAAATAACCGGCTTTCCGCAGGCCATGGCCTCCACTTGCACAAGCCCGAACGCCTCATTGGGAGTGATGGAAGGCAGCGCGAACACATCGCATGCATGCAACACCGCAGGGAGCCGCGCATCCTGCAGCGATCCCCAGAACCGGGTCCTGCTCTCCATCCCCAGCGTCCTGGCGAGGTGTCGCAACTCTGATTCAAGCGGTCCCGTTCCCACCAGCCACAGCTCCACGTCCAACTCGCGGCAAGCCTCGATCAGGAAGCGTTGCCCCTTATATCCTACCAGTCGGCCGATATTTAAGACGATCCGTCGGCCTCTGGCAAGTTCGCGAAACTCCGCGATTCTCGCCTCGTCGCGGCAACCAGCCTCGAAGCGGCCGAGATCGATCCCGAACGGGATGCAACGAACTCGATCCTTGTGTTCGGCAAGCCAGGAAGAATGCTCCAAGTGCTTCGGCGTGGCGACGATGATTCGGTTTGCCCTGCCGAGGACATGGCGCAGGAGCGGACCGTAAAACCGGAGTGCGCGAGCCTGGTTGACCACATCGCTGTGGTAAGAGATGACCAGCTTTCGATCGCCAAGAAACAAGGATGCAGCCAAATCAGCAAGCGGGTTGGGTGCGTGCAAATGCCAGATGTCCGCCTGGATTCTGCGAGCCTCAAACAGATAACGAGGTGAAAGAGAGGTCGAGAAAACAGCGCCAAGACTGGCGCAACGATGCACCAAGACTCCGTTCAGGGACTCCGTTAGCGAGCGAGCCTGATCATTCGCCACCACACAATCCACCCGTGCCCCCTTTTTCGTGAACCCCTCGCACCAAGATTTCAGAAGGGTTTCGATCCCGCCATGATGGGGAGCGTAGAATTTTCCAAGTTCGAGGATTCTCATGCCAGGACAAGCTCATTGAAGGCGGTTTGGAATCCGCGCGCAGGTCTGTCCCAAGAGAAATGACGGGCGCAGTATTCGCGGCATCGTTCACGCCCGGGAAGTTTCAGTGGATTCTGAAGTAACTCCGCCAAGAGAGACCCCAGCTGCGCTTCCGAACCCGAGGGGAACAGCAGCGAAGGATCGAGGGGCTTTAGAATCTCGGAAATAGCCCCGGAATCCGCTCCCAGAACAGGCGTCCCGCAGGCGAGCGACTCGACGAGCACCAGCCCAAAACCCTCCAGCGCCAGGCTGGGCGCGATCGTGCAATCGGCCGCGCCATAAAGGCCGGCGAGGTCTTCCTCCGGGACAAAACCAAGGAGCTTGATGCGGTGCTCCTGCCGCGTTTCTCGAATGAGCGCGGCCAAGGCCTCTTTTTGCGATCCCATTCCGGCGATCCACAATCGCGCGTCGGCGTGGTCCGGGACGGAGCGAAAAGCCCGGACGAGCATCGCGAGACCCATGCGGGGATCGAGTCTGCGCACGGAAAGCAGGAGCTTTTCGTTAGAAGCCAGCCCCCATCGCGTTCGCAGCGCGTGCCGCTCGGCCGGGGGGCTGAATCGCTCGAGGTCCACTCCTCCCGAGATCATGCGCACAGGACGGGAGAAGCCCGGATGCCAGGAAGGGAGCTGGCTGACGTAGTAATCGCTAATGGTGAGCACGCGCGCGCTTCGTTGGAGCGTTCTCCTCTCGACGCGCCGCATCCCGATGGCGACGACCTGCTGCAACAGACGATCGAATAGGCCCGCTTGGCGGCCGGCGCGCGAGAAAAGATACTCCTGCGCCCATGGCCCCGTGAATAGCGAGACATAGGGCTTCCCCAAACGGGCGGAACAACGGCCGAAGAAGGCATGGGTCACGACCCAGAGCGTCGGCTTGGGATCCGCGGCAATCTCGCGAACCCTGGCCTCCGCTCTCGCATTCTCCACGATCCAATTCGCGGCGAAGAAACCTTTGGCATCCGCAAAGCGCCTGAGTTTCACCCCCTCTCGATCCTCGTCTTCGTCGCGCGGCGCCTCGCCGGGGTAGACCGCATAAACCTCCGCGCCCGCGCGCACCAGCTTCCCGGCGACTTCCGCGACGTAACGGTAGGCGCCGCCCGGCTTATCGGGATGGTATCCGAGCGTGAGGAACACGAATCGCATGTGCATCAGGGTTTGAGGCTCGTGATCAGTTCGTCGAACTGCTCGAAGACGCGCTCGACCGAGAACTGGCTCTTCACCGCGAGCTTGGCGGCGGCAATCATCGCCCGGCGACGGGCGGGGTTGCCCAACGCTTGCTGGATCGCGTCCACGTAGGCCGGCACATCACCGGGATCGACCAGGAAACCAGTGGAGCCGCTCTCGATGATCTCCTTCACACCGCCGGCCGCCGCGGCGATCACGATGGCTCCCGCGGCCATGGCCTCAATGATGACACGGCCAAAAGGCTCGGGCTTGACGGAGGTGTGGAGCACGATGTCGAGGTCGGCGAGCACCGAGGCCACATCCGACTGAAAGGGCATGAAAGTCACGCTCGACGACAGGTTGTGCCGCGCCACGAACTTGTGCAGCTCTGCCTCGTACTCTTGATCCTCGTTGAAGGCGCGGCCGACGAAAACGAAATGGACGGCCTGTCCGCGGGACACGCATTGACGGACGATATCCAGCGCGACGTGTTGTCCTTTCCAAGGCGTGAATCTTCCCAGCACACCGACCAGCGGATTGCCGGCGCCGATTTTGGAGCGCAGCCTCCCGGACGCGGGCCTGGAATAACTCTCCACCGGGATCCCGTTGGGAATCGTGCGGACGTTTCGCGACGGCACTCCCGCGTCCACTAAAGCCTGAGCCACCGCGCGCGAAACCGCGACAAGCCCGGTCGCGCGCCGAGTTGCCATCAACGAGAAGAGGCGCCGGGCGGGCCAAGAAAAGAAATCCGGCGTGAGAAGATCGTTCACCCACCAAAAGGCCCTTGTGGATTCGCTAGATCGCAGGAACGCGGACGCGAAGTGGTCTTTATTAGCGCACGAGACGAGGGCGTCCGGACGGAACGCCGCGCGGATGTCCTCCAGCTCGGCCGCCGCCCTGCGGACGGATCTCCACCCGCTCCAAATCTTCGAGAGACTGCCACGGCAGCCCACCAATCTGAAGCGATTGAACTCCACCGACGCGGTGTATCGAAACAATTGAACGCGGGGACATTTTCCGAGAGCGTCGCGCAGGGGGCCAGACGGGGCGCAGGCGCAGCCCACTTCCCAACGTCCCGAGGCCTCGGGAACAGAGAGAAGTTCGATCAGGTTGATTTCCGCGCCCCCGAGAATGAGGTCGACATGGTCGACAAATAAGACCCGCTTCATCCGCGTTCGGTGTTATCGGTATGTCGCCTGGGCGAGGGCATTTGGAGTTAAGATCTCGTCGGGTCTCGTCCAATTCATCGTGACCCGGCCGCGAACCGCCCGCTGATCCCATCCGGGCTCACCGCTCCCTGGCCTTTTCCCCGGCTCCGTGTCATGCGCGGCGGGCTCGCTGAAAGTGTCGACATCGACGGTGTGCGACGAAAGTCACCACGGATCCTGAACGCGAACGATCAGTGGCTCATCGTCAGCACCAAGACTTGTTCGAGCGTCGAGATGCCTTCGCGCACTTTGTCGACAGCGACCATGCGAAGGTTTTTCATCCCCTGCTCCAAAGCGACCTTGCCGACCTCCATCGCGCTAGCCCTTTCGATGACAAGTTTCCTGATCTCGTCGCTCACAGACATGACTTCAATGATGGCGCACCGACCCGAGTAGCCCGTGTTTTTGCAACGGTCGCAGCCCCGGCCCTTATAAAGCTGGGTTCCTTCGAACATGGAAACAGGGAGCGCGAGGTCTTCAAACATCTTGGCCGGGTAGGTGATGGGCTCCTTGCAGGCGGGGCAGATACGGCGCATCAGCCGCTGGGCGCACGCGAGGATGACGGATGAAGAAATAAGAAACGGAGCGATTCCCATGTCGTCGAGCCGGGAGATCGCGCCGGGGGCGTCGTTGCAGTGCATGGTGCTCAACACTTGGTGCCCGGTGAGCGCGGCCTCCACGGCAATTTCAGCGGTCTCCTCGTCGCGGATTTCCCCGATCATGATGATATCGGGGTCTTGCCGGAGGATGGATCGAAGAACCGCTGCGAACGTGAGTCCAATGTCCTTTTTGACTGGCACCTGGTTGATGCCCGGGATTTGGAACTCCACGGGGTCTTCCACCGTGATGATGTTGTAATCCGGATTGT
>SYMW01000126.1 GCA_005805305.1 Verrucomicrobiales bacterium | reverse complement strand
ATGCCAACCGGCAACCCATTGCCCCAATCCTCCCCTGCTACCACCAATCAACCCACTCTTATCCCCCCACTCACCCCAACTTTGAACGCCTTAGCAGTCTCTCCTTACTCTGCCTTTGCAAAAATCTGAGATGCGCACCGGCTCGCCGAATCGCCCGGTGCGTGCATGAGTTGGCCTTGGCCTTGCGCTGCTCCCCCGGAGCGCCTGCGTGTCGAGGATCAGACCAGCCGCAGCCGGATTGCTTGAACGTTCTGCGGCAGGTGCTGCGCCCAAAACAGGGCTCCACCGACACATCGCGGTTCCCGCTGGGGATCTTTAGACCCTGGATTCGAAGGCATCCGGCGGCATCGATGGGACGGTGGGGCCGGCTCGGCTGCCATTGAGCAAATCCGGGGCCAGGCATCTTCTGCTTTGACGCCAATAATGTTACACTGCTAAGAGCACCGATGCTTTCATGGAAACGAACGATACACGCAAAGCCCTAAAAATGGTCACCTGCGGCGGGTGTGGCACGAAAGTATTCATCCCGGGCGACACGCCCCCGCTCGAGGTGGCGCCTTGCCCGAAGTGCCAGTTCCCCGTGATGATGCCGATGCTGTTGCGGCAATTCGAATTGCGTCAAGCGATCGCCTCGGGCGGCATGGGGACCGTTTTCCGGGCCTTCGACACCACCTTGCACCGCGAAGTGGCTGTGAAGCTGATGAAGCCGGAACTGGCCGACGACCCAGCGGCCATGGAAAGTTTTTATCGAGAAGCGCGCGCCTGCGCGGCCTTGAATCACACGAACATCATCCACATTTACACGTTCGACGAATGGGAGAACCAACGCTATCTGGTCATGGAACTAGCCGATCAAGGCAGTCTCGATGGAATGATTGAAACCCACCGTTGCATCGCCGAGCTGGACGTGCTCGACATCGGCGTCAAAGTCGCCTCAGCACTGGCGACCGCGCTCAAGCACAACCTCCTTCATCGCGACATCAAACCGGGGAACATTCTTTTCAACGCTGATGGAGAACCAAAGCTCGTGGACTTCGGACTGGCTCGAAGCGCGGAACCGAGCGCCGACCACGAGGCAGCCGTGTGGGGCACTCCGTATTATATAGCGCCGGAAAAGATTAGGCGTGAAAATGAAGATTTCCTATCTGATATGTACAGCCTCGCAGGAACCCTGTACCACGCGATCACCGGCCATGTTCCGTTCGAGGCACCGACCATTGACGAAGTGATCAGCGCCCACGTCCACACACCGCTCACGCCGCCTCATCTCGTGCTCCCAGGAATCAGCGAACCCACCAGCCAAGCACTGGCAAAAGCCATGGCGAAAGCGCCCGCGGACCGCTTCCAAAGCTATGACGAGTTCATCATGGCTCTCACGGCGGCTCGCAGCCAACTGCTGATAGGGCTGCTCCGCACCCAGCAAAACCCCACTTCGGCGGCCGGGGCAGCGAGCAGAAGCTGGTGGCGGCGCTAAAACCAGGCCGGTAGCTGGCCTCCGGCTTCGGGCGGCGGCCTCGGCCCGCTCCACGAACGCATTCGCGAAGGCAGTCCTCCGAGACCGGCGCGCCGAGCCCGCGGTCAGCGGCTGGATGCGGCTATTCCGAGGCTTTTTTCTTGTTTTTTTCTCCCTTGGAAACGCCCCCGTTCTTCGTGCCTATCCGGACTGTCACGGCGTCAAACTCCCCATCTCCGCGCCGCACCGCCGAACCCCCAACCATGTCGCCATCCCCCATATCCGCAAGGGTCGCACGTTCCCCTTCCTTCATGATTCGCGTCTCTGGCCCGACGTGAAAGACGCGCGGCTTTTCCTTCCCGCGCAGTTTGAAGACCATTTCCTGAGCATTGACGGCGACGAGTTTCCCGTTGAACGGTATGGTTCGCGCCTTCTCAGACGAACGGGGAACGCCGCTTGAGGCGCCTTCCGCGGCTTGTGATTTTGGAAGAATCGTTCCAAGAACGACGATGACAATGCATGATGCGATTATACTTTTGATTGATTTCATAATACCTCCTTTGGGACGCAGAGAACTATATAGTGATAGTGCTCGCGATCAAGCAGAATCTTATATGTTTTTTTGCAATCCGGTTTGCCATCCTGTCTTGGCATCCTCCCTTCAAGCCCACCATCCTCCTGGCGCGATGGCGCCTTCCACGCCGGGCCGCCGCGCGGGCGCCGGAAAGGCCAAGACTCGGGCAGCCGTCTGCGTCGCGACACGGCCATCCCGCCAGGCCGCAAAGGAGGGGTGAACGTCACCCTCCCATTCGACGGCGGTTCGAGGAGATTGGACACATCCGAAGTCCCTCAAGCATAGAATCAGACCAGATCCAAGGCTTCGTGCCCAGAGCCCACGGACGGGCTTGGTGTGTGACAACTCTGCTCTTTCAACCTTAAATCGGCGGTGGAACATCGTAGAGATTTGCTAAAGCCTGGATGAGGATGGTTTAATGAAAAGCGAGGCATTTTCCACGTGGATCAGGTGTGTGATTCGACGAACTTTATCGCCAGGGTCCTGCGAAGCTTCGCCTTAGGCAACTGCCGTTTTAAAGTTCAACAGGCGGCCGCTGATGGCCTGCCAGCGAGATCGGGCTCCCCGGAGCAATGGCGGTTCGGTCAACACCAAAAAAGGCGAAGCCAAAAGAGTGGAGTTTCAAGTCTTCGGGGTTAAATTCTTCTTGTGAAGAAATCGCTAGTCATGCAGTTCCACTCGCGGCTGGTGGTTGCGAGGCCGCGCCATGAAACGACGTGCAACTCGGGGCCAGGGCGTTTTGCTGGCGTCCAGTGGGTCGCCGTTCCCGCGCGTTTTCCTGACCGCCGGGATCAAATCGGATCGGCGCTTCCAAAGCTGGGAAGCGAGGCGGCCTCCGGTTCGGCAGTGGCACGTCGGACCGATTGGAAGGCTGTTTGGGCCGTCGAATGTTCCCGACCGATGTTCGCTCTCGCGATAGCGTTCGCGCTCCTGCCCGGATTGACGCGCGTGGCTGCTGGTGATTTCCAGGGCGCCACACATCTCATGCCTTTCGAGGAGGACACCATCGCCTACAGCAAAGCGAAAGCCGACAGTGCTGTGGAACGGCTGCAACGGCGCCTGGATGCCGGCCAAACAACGCTACCCTACGACGCCAACCGCGGTTACTTGCCGGCGTTGCTTAGGGAACTCGGCATCCCAGTATCGTCCCAGATGCTCGTTTTCTCCAAAACATCGCTTCAACGCGAGCGCATCTCACCGCGGAATCCGCGATCATTGTTTTTCAACGATGAAGCCTATGTGGGTTACATTCCCGGAGCGCACCTGCTGGAGATCTCGGTCGCCGATCCAAAACTGGGTGGAGTCTTTTACACCCTGGAACAGAAGCAGGTCTTGTCGCCAAAGTTCACCCGGAACGACCAATGCCTTGAGTGTCATGCGTCAGCAAAGACGATGGGTGTCCCGGGCCATCTCGTTCGATCATTCGAGACGGATGAGACCGGAGTCATCGATTTTTCTACTGGCGCTTCGCTCGTCAATCATAGGACTCCGCTTTCGGACCGGTGGGGGGGATGGTATGTGACGGGGACCCACGGCAGCCAGTTGCATCGTGGCAATCTCGTTGGAAGGGAAGCCTTCGCCAAGCAGATCACCGAACCAAATCACCTCGGAAATCTCACGAATTTAAGCCGATTCTTTGATCCTTCTCCCTACCCACAAGGAGGAAGTGACATCGTGGCACTGATGATATTTGAGCACCAAGCCCACATGCATAATTTCCTGGCTCGCTTGACTTGTGAAGCCACGATCAGCCAGGCGCAGTATGGGCACCTCAATTATTTGAAAGCAAAGGTGGACTCATTCCTCAAATACTTGCTCTTCACCGAAGAAGCGCCTTTGAGCGCTCCCATCCAGGGATCCAATGAGTTTGCGGCGGAATTCGCCAGGCGCGGACCCAAAGACCAGCATGGTCGGTCCTTGCGAGACCTGGATCTGCAAACACGGCTGTTCAAGCACCCATGCAGCTATTTGATTTACTCGGATGCATTCAAACAAATGCCCTCCAATCTGAAGGCGCAAATCCTAAAGCGCCTCCATGAGGTGTTGTCGGGGCGGGAAGCTGCTCCGGAATTCGGCTCGATGCCAAGACAATCGAAGCAAGCGATCTTCGAGATCTTGGCTGACACCACAAAAGATCTCCCCGAATTCGAGGCATTTCGCGGCTCCCCGGCGGGGGCATCGAACTCCAAGCCCAAAGCTACGGTCAACGAGGCTTCACGTTGAACCGCCTGCTGCCGACGTTGGGAAGAACGCCGGGGCCAGGAAGGCCGCAGAGAGTGGTTTCGTGAAGGTTTGCTCCGATTATCGAGTTCCCGGCATGTTGCTCAGCACGCCTAGCAAGTCAGCCCTGCCAGTGCGGCGAATCCGAGTTTGATCGATCACCTCAACTTGGGAGGCGCCGTGCATGATTGACTTGGAATCCGCCTTCTGAACTTTGATCCGGCTTCCAGTGACTTCGATCGTTTTCACCGACGCCACTTTCTTGTTCGCCAGCTTCTTTTTTGCCGCCTCCTCTTTTGCCAAAACCTCGGTTCGTTTCATGGAAACGGGAGCCTTGGGATTGGATGGTGCGGATCCAGTCTGCTGCGCCTCGCCGCAAACGGTCGAGGCAGCGAAGGTGAGCAAAATCAGACCGTAGCTGGTCCAGGACAGTTTTCTGGAGATTTGCATATATCTGCAATCTACTGCCGTGCATGCGATATGTCACTGGGATTCTTTATTCCTCCGGGCATCCCAGTGCATCCGCCGGCTGACGGTGGAGCGCGACTGTGCTGAAAGCCAGTCGCAGCAGCATCTCAGGCTCGCTATCACGCCAAACCTGCTGCGGCTGGTGCTTCGCACACAACCGCGCTCCGGGCTGCCAGCCAAATTCACCGTCAACCTGCGGATGCACT
>SYMW01000125.1 GCA_005805305.1 Verrucomicrobiales bacterium | reverse complement strand
TAAGGAGAACGGGCCCAGGCTCCAACGGAAGCCGGTGCCCGTTTAAAAAATGAAATCCGCGCTCTGACAGGAAATATAGGCCATCATACGGAACCGCTGCAGTGCTGAGGGAAGGCTTGCGGCGAACAGACTTCTTGGTTTGACTCTCGTTTTTATATTCACGGATCACTGGCCGCCACCCTTGATGAATCCACCGACGAATCGCGAATGAATGTCGCCTGTCATCCGGATTCCCCATGGACTCGCGTCGATTGGCGCGCTCTGGAGCGCTTGCGATCCAAGTTTCTGGACGAAACGGCGGGTGCCTCGGATTATTGGACGCAGATGTCGGACCTGGAAAGCTACGATCTCAGTTTCGGGCAGCGCATCGCCTGGAAATGGAATCGTGTTCTGGACGATTTGAGCGTGCTTGGATGGCGGCCTCCGGAGGCGGACGTGTTGGATTGGGGTTGTGGGAGTGGGATCGCGGGCCGCGTCTTTTTGGACCGGTACCCGCTCGCTGAAAATTCCGCGCTGTGGTGCTTTGATCGGTCCGATTTGGCGGCTCAATTTGCGCGGCGCCGGGCTGCCGGTCGCTTTCCCGGGATCCAAATTCGAGAAGGCGTTCCGGCTTCCACACCCTTCACATTGCTCTTGAGCCACGTGTTGACGGAGTGCGACGCGGCTGAAATGGAGCCTTTGCTGTCCCTGGCGCGGCGCGCGGAAGCCGTGGTGTGCGTCGAGCCGGGGACCTACGGAGCGAGCCGGCGGTTGATCCATTTTCGGGAGGCGCTTGCGGCTGGCTTCCGGATCGTGGCGCCTTGCAGCCACCGAGGAGCTTGCCCGATGCTCCAGGAGGTCAACGCCCCCCATTGGTGCCATCATTTCGCCTGGCCTCCTCCTGAGGCATTCACTGATTCGAACTGGGCTCGGTTCGCGAAGTTCATGGGCATCGATCTGCGCAGCTTGCCCGTGAGTTTCCTTGTGATGGATCGGCGTCCGGATTCCCGGAGGCTGCCGGGGATGACGCGCTTGATTGGAAAGGCGCGCATCTACAAGCCCCACGCCCTGATTCTCGGCTGCGAAGCGGAAGGTTTGATCGAACCGCGTGTGAGCAAGCGGCGTCATCCCGAGTTTTTCAAAAAGCTTCGCAAGGAGGACGCGCCACCTTGGGTGCGGTGGACTCATGAAGGGGGTGACGTGACGGACATCCAAGCGCCGCCGCAGGACTCCTGAAATAGATGCTTGCGGAGATGGAAGGTGCGCCGGAGCGCGGCTGCGTGGAAGACCAGCCACCGCGCTCCAACGACAACTTCAGGATGCGCGGGCCCGCCACATTGATGATTGATTTGAATTCTCCTCCTGACTAAGGTCTCGCACGTTCAAGGTTCTGGGGCGCTGCCGATGCTCTGAATGATCGAGCACGCGTCCTGTTCGAGTCTAGAAGCCAATGTCCGCCCTAAGTCCCAGCGAAGAATCCCAGTTGCTCTCGACCATCGAGATGTTCGAGGTCATAACCCAGTCCCAGCCGCTGGATCCGCAATCCTGGGACATCCTCAAGGAAGCCTACCTGAAGTTAGGCAAAACGAAGGATGTGCTGAACACTTCGAAGAAACTGGCACAGGTCTACGTGCAGCTTGGCCAGTTGTCGTCAGCCATTCTCGAGTACGAGACCATCCTGCAACGGCATCCCGAGGATAAAGACGTCGCCAAGGCCCTGGCGGAGATCGAAACACGCGCCAACACCTACGGGGCGCCCGCGATCGAAACCGAGAGCCTCGAACGTTCGGCGGCGCAACCGGCCGCGAAAGGAGCGCCTGTTCTCGGCAAGGCAGCCTCCACAGAGGTCGACGATGGCCGGCTGATGATGCAAAAAGTGTTCGTCGAAGGCAAATTCGTCTCCCAGACGGACTTCAACCAATTGTGGATCACCCCATCCCTCGACAGCACGCCAACCGGCCCTTCCGAGCCGTTCCTGCAGCTTCTCGAGGAAAAATCCATAATCCCGGGCGACAAATCCCTCCGCGTCCTCAGCGACCGAGCTCGAATGGCGTTTATGCCTCTCGACAAATATGACGTGGATATCGAAACCGCCCGAGCCTTTTCCAAGGATGTGTGCCGCCGTTGGTGCGTGCTCCCATTCGACAAAATGAGCCGGTCGATCTTTGTGGCGACGGCCAACCCCTTCAATAAACAGGCCGTCAAGGAAATCGAAGGAGCCGGGAAAGGGCGCATCGTCTGGTATCTCACATCCCCGAGGGACCTGTTCAAATTGGTTCAAAAAGTGTTCCGTTAAGCGCCATGGCCCCCATCAAAGCATTCGGTGAACGGATCGTGGACGCCCTCGTGGAGGACGGCCTGATCTCCTCCAAACAAGTCGAGGAATTGCTCGAACTCCAAAAGAAGGAGGGAACGCGGTTGCTGAAGCTGCTGATCGACAAATCCTACGTGAGCGAAGTGGACATGGTTGTTTCCATGGGCCGGGTGCTGAACACCCCCCCTGTCAACATGCAGCGGGTTGGCATCGCGCCGGAGGTATCCAGCCTCGTCCCCAAGGACGTCGCCACGAATCATAAAGTCATCCCTGTCTCCCGGCTCGAGGGAAAACTGTTCCTCGCAATGGCGGATCCCCTGAACGTCCTCGCCCTGGACGACATCAAGCGGATCACGAAGCTGGAGATAGTGCCTCTGATTGCCTCGGAAAAGGCGATCTTGGACAAGCTCAACAACTTGGAATCCACCAAGGGAGCGATGGAGCAGTTGATCCAGGACGCCGCCAAGCAGGCGGAACTGGAAGCGGACGCGGAAGGGGCGGAACTGAGCAAGGAAACCACCCAGGAAGCCAGCGCCGAGCAACTCGCGGGATCGGCCGAGGAAGCGCCAGTCATCAAGCTGGCTAACCTGATCCTCGTTCAAGCGATCAAAGATCGCGCCAGCGATATCCACATCGAGCCGTTCGAGAAAGTCGTCCGTCTCCGTTACCGCATTGACGGCGCCTTGCTCGATTCCCCTTCGCCCCCTCCGAAGAATCTTCAGATTCCGCTCTGCTCGCGCATCAAGATCATGGCCAATCGGGACATCGCCGAGCGCCGGCTCCCGCAAGACGGACGCATGCGCATGAAAGTGGCCGGAAAGGACATCGATTTTCGTGTGTCCTTCATGCCCGTGGTTCATGGGGAAAAATGCGTCCTTCGCGTTCTCGACAAATCAAACCTCACCGCGAGCATCGAAAAACTGGGGATGGACCCAGGCACATTCAAGCGGTTCAAGGCGGCTGTC
>SYMW01000124.1 GCA_005805305.1 Verrucomicrobiales bacterium | reverse complement strand
TCATGCCGGTGTCCGCGTGGATCGGCGGCAGGCTCGGAGCATAATTGAATTGGAGGGAAATATTCTCTCCCATCAATCGACGCAGCAATTTTGCGGCGTTTCCAATCACCTCGTTCAGATCCAGCGTTTTCGGCTGCATGACCTGCTTGCGGCTAAACGTGAGCAATTGCTTGGTCAGGTTGGCCGCGCGTTCGGCGGCGGCGGACACCTCGTTCAATGACTCCACGGTCGCGGCGTCATATCCCACCGTGCCCACCAAGGAACTGGCATGGCCTTGGATGATGGTGAGCAAGTTGTTGAAATCGTGGGCCACCCCGGCGGCCAGCTGGCCCACAGCCTCCATCTTTTGGGAATGGCGCAACTGAGCTTCCAGGTTCAGGCGCTCGGTGACGTCATGCGTGATGAAAAGCATGCAGGATTCCTTTCCCAATTCAATGGGCTCGACCGAAACCAGCGTTTGGCGAATCGTCCCTGATTTGGCGCGGAACTTGAACTCCATATCTCGAACCAACTGCTGCCGGTTCAAAAGGCGGACCAAAAGGGCGCGTTCTTCCGGATTGACCCACAAGCCCAATTCCAGGGTTGTCCGACCAATCACCTCCTCGCGGCGAAACCCGAACAGCCGCAGGAAACTGTCGTTCACTTCGATGAGCCGCCCCTCGGCCACCGTGCTGAGGCTAACGGCCACGGGATTGGCGCGAAAAGCCCGGGCAAAACGCTCCTCCGATTCGCGTAGAGCTTCTTCCGTTTGCCGCCGCTCGTCCATTTCCTGTTGCAACAAGACATTGGACTGCGAAAGTTCGCTGGTGCGCTGCGCGACCCGTTTTTCCAGATGGGCGTGGGCCAACTGGAGTTCCTGAGTGCGTTCCCGCACCTTGAGTTCAAGATCATCGTGCGCCCTCTTGAGTTTTTCCTGGGCTTGAATCCGTTCCAGCGCACCGCCGCCATGATCGGCCAGCGCTTGCAAGGTCTCCAGATCGTCCCGGTCATAGGCGTTGGCTTGATAGCTTTGAATGGACAATACGCCGATGGTTCTTGTCCCGTTGTGTATGGGAACAAACATCAAAGAAGCCGAACGCTGACCCGGATCCCCGGCGGGAGCCAGGTTGTGAGGAGGATCCGATGAAGCCTGACGGAGTATCAATTGGGGTCCCTCGTGGATGACCCGCAGGATCATCGGTGAAATTTCCATCCGGCTGTAGGGCGGTTGAAATTCGCGGCGCTCGCCGTTCACGGTGTCGATTTCGATCAAGAGCTCGATCTGGTTCGATTCCGGCAGATGCAGGCAAAGAAAGCAGGCATCCCAGCCCAGAAACTCTTGGGAGGCGCTAACAATGGTCCTGGCCGCGTCGGCCGGCGTAGTGCCCGCGCTCAATTTTTGTCCCAACTCCGCGTAAGCGGATACGCGCCGCAGTTGCTGGTTGATCACGCGGGTTTGGGCCCGCACCCGGTTTTGCAACGTCATTCCCCATCCGCCAGCCAAGACGGCAAATCCCAGCATGATTCCCAATGTGGCGAACATGCGGCGGGCGGTCCACCAAGGCGGACCTTGCACCACTTGGACGTCCCCGGCCGAGCGCAGCAGCAGGCGAAAGGCCCGTGGGTTGCCCCACTCATCCGGTTGGATGGAACAGACTCCGGTGACCTTCACCTGGCTTCCAGGCTGAAAGTTTTTTAAACTTGCTTCGCCCTTGCCCAGTTCCAGGTTGGCATCGAAGACATTTTGCCCGGATTGCAAAATCAGGACTTGGTCCCAAGGCTTCGACACGTGATCCACCAGCCGCGCATCCAGGGTGATCAGCTCGGCATCCACTTCGCCGGATCGGGCTTGATCGATAGTCGCCGGGGCTGGCTTCACCGGAGTGCCGGCACTGATCCGCCGAAGAATGGCATGCTCCAGAACGGGTGTGTATTTCCCCAATGCTGGAAAGCCAATACCCTCGACCAGATCGCCGACCTCGAACAAGTTGGTTCCTTGAGTTTTTACGTACAAACCGTGGGCGCCTTCCTGGAGGAATAACGATTCGGTCCCGCGTTGCAGCGTGACGATGCCCTGGACCCGGATGCGTTCGTTCCGCCCGAGTTCCGATCGGTAACGCATCAGGCTGACGATCGACTGAAGCGGCAGGCTGAACGGGTCCGCCACAGCCGGTCTGGTAACCAGAATGGAATCAAGGCCTGGCACTAACAACTGGACGCCGATCAACTGCCGTTTTTGATTGAACAAAGTGCCGCAAACTCCGCGCACGTTGACCCGGGCCGCCAAGAGGTTGCTGGGAAGCGATCCGTCCCAATCAAACGGGAAGCGAACATTCAGCTCACCACGAGTCTCCAGTCCCACATCCAGGTATGTCTGGCCCTTTGCTTTCGCCACCACTCGCACCACACCAGTCACCTCCACCCACTGACCATCCTCCTTGCCGGTGGCTAGCCGGTCGAGGCTCACCAACGGCGCCGCCGGTAGGAGTGCCCGGCCCAGAATCTGAAAGCGCGGCTTGGTCAGGATCGGCGCGAGATCGCCCATTTCAGTGTACCCTTCCACCTCGACCGAATCCCCGGCTCGGATATCCAATTCCTGATCGCGTGGCGCCAAATAAATACCCCCGGTGCTATCCTGAACGTAACAGATGTTCCGTCCAGCATCATAGTAAGTCACGACCGCGCGCAGCCTGACTGGATAGCCTCGTTCCGATTCGCTTGGTGAAAGCCCGCGGACTTGCCGGGTATTGAGCAACAGGCGCAGGGGTTCGCCCTTTAAAGACATATGTTCCGTCCCTTCCACGATGCTCGTCCCGTCGGATTCTCCGAGGCCCAGGCGACGATACTGTCCCTGCTTCAAACGGATGGAAGTCCCGCTTCCGCTCACGCTCCCCACGACATCGACCAGCGTCTGATTGGCCATGTGGCTGGAGCGGGAAGCTTCCACCACGACGGTCCCGGAACGATCGCGAAGGGTGAAGCTCTTTCCCGGCGCCCAATCGCTGACCACTCCTTGAATGCGCACCTGGTTGGTCTCGGGAACCGGACCCAAGCGCGCCAGTTCAGCAACGGGCCGAATGGGCAACACAAAAGGATCCGCAGGTGCTGCTTTTTCGATCAAGATCTGTTCCGGGCCGGGCACGTAAATTTGAATCAGCGAGAGTTCTCCCCGCTCGTTCATTTGAGCGCTGCACACGCCTCGAAGGCGGACCTGCGCATCCAGCAAGCGGAGCCAATCGTAGGGCTTGGCGCCCATGACAAACGCTTTGATGCCCTGCCCTGCCTCCTGCACGGTCAATTCCATGTGGCCGTCGATTTCGTTCAGAGATTTCACGACACCCACCAATTCCACCCATTGGCAGTCCTCCTTGCCGGCCAACAAATGGAGCGCCGTCGTGGGTCTCGCCTCGGGCAGTTTGCCGGGGCCGAGCACCTTCAATGAAACCGGTGACACAAAAGGCGTGAGCGGTCCCGGCTGGCTTCGGCCTTCGATTTCCACCCGTTGGCCAAACAAAGATTGGGCGTGCTCGCCAGGGGGATAGAGGTAGATGCCTCCCATAGCGTCCTGGACGAACAGGATATTCCAAGCCGCGTCGTGATGTGTCACAACGCCATTGAGGCGCACGGGATAATGGCGCCTGGCCTCGACCATTGCCAACGTTCGCACTTGCGCTGAATTCGTGAGCCTGGGCAGATCGGCTGCCGGCGTGGGAGGCTCGGCGGCTTGGAGTTCTCGTCCCGCACCCCACCTTAGAGCGGACAAAACTAATAGAGCGCCAAACACGGATACTGCCGCGTCGAGGCTGCGACGAACGGGTTTTGAAGCTGGACTATTCCGGAAAGCCACGAGTTTTGAGCGGCTGCGCAAATTCAACCTAAAGTTCGGCAACGGGCCAAGCGCGTCAAGAAGTCAGTTTATGTATAGATGGCATGAGTGCTGGCGGACGCACGACACAGTGGCTGCGGCCACGCACGAATGATTCCCGGCCCGTGTTTGAACCAACGCCCCCAGCTGGCGTTGAATGACGCAGCGAGGCTGAGAGCGGTGCATCCACGCGTTGTCGGTGGAACGCGACTGTGCTGAAAGCCAGTCGCAGCAGCATCTCAGGCTCGCTGTCACGCCAAACCTGCTGCGGCTGGTGCTCCGCACACAACCGCGCTCGGGGCTGCCAGCCAAGTTCACCGACAACTTGTGGATGCACTGGGCTGAGGGTCACTGTTTGGTATTCGGTTGCTCTTTTTGTAGCGCATTTCTGTTTTCGATTTTCTTCTTTGCGCCGGCGTCGCCGCATAGGCTTGTTGACACGTTGTTAATCGACATTATCTGCCGCAAGCCATTTTGAGCCTGCTGAGGCGTGACGTAGTCGAAGCCCGCATGGTAGTGCTCCGTGTTGCACCAGGCAACGTATCCCTTCACTGGCGCGCACCTTAGAATGGCAGATGCCCAAGTCGAATCTTCACGATGGTCCACTGCGGTTATTAAAGTTGAACGCTCGAAGCTTGTCTTCCACCGGAAAAGCAGGACTATCCTAATAGTCACGAGGCCATCGAGGCCGTCATTTGAAACCGCCTCCAATCCCCCAACTGATCCCTTTGCGAACTCAATCCAAAGCTCTCCCCCTGGTGCCCGCATCGCTCAAGCCCCACGCTATCGTCGCGTTGATATTGCTTTGCGGCTCCGCCTTCTGCATCCCCAGCGCGGAGTCCGCGGCATCCGTATCCCACGCGATCCACAAGTCCACCGACCAAGGACGCACATGGTCGAGGTCGGACCAAGGGTTGCCAGGAACCGCTCGGATCAACGCATTTGGCTCCCTCGGGAATGTGATCATCGCCGCGACAGATGCCGGCATCTTCAGATCCGAAAACCATGGAGACACGTGGTCATCAGCCCCAGTGCCCGGAGACCTCTCGAACCGAGTCCACTGTCTGGCCTCGGCCAAAGGCCAGATCTACGCCGGAACTGAACGGAGTGGGATCCTGATCTCATCTGATCGAGGCGCAACGTGGTCGCGTCTCGCGGGTTTTCCCGCTGTCAAAGTGCGCTGCCTGATCCAGTCTGATGAAGCACTCTACGCTGGCACCGAAACGGAAGGCGTCCTGAGATCGCCCGACGGGGGCGGGAGCTGGATACGGCACAAGCTGGGACTTCCCGAGCATGCCCAAATATTCTCGCTGGCGATGGTGAAGAATTCGCTGTTCGCCGGATTGTACAGCAAAGGGTTGTACGTTTTGAATGATCCCCAATCACGATGGGCGAAAGTGGATCGTGTGACGCCTCTGGTTCTCGCCGCCGCGGGCGATACTCTGATCGCGGGACATAATCCGGGCGGAATCTATTGGAGCAACGATCTAGGTTCCACGTGGTCCCAATCAGTCGCATCGCTTGCCGGAGGCCTGGGTTCGACGGTGTTGGGAACTTCGGAAGAACTCTCAAGCAACGCTCCAGTTTGGGAGCTTGGATCTATCGACAGCCTGTCGGTGGCCGGCGCGGCGGCCGGAATTTTCTACTCGGAAGACCGCGGCCGCACATGGACCCGGGCGAGGCAAGGTCTGCCTGAGGAAAGCCCGGGCATCTCGTTCTTGGTTCAGCGAAACTTGATCTTGGCAGCCACGATCGTGAAAACGGAGCGAAAGGACTAAGAGATCAACCGGTCGAAGCCAACGCAAACGGCAAAGACGAAACCAGCGGATGCCTGCCGCAAGAGCAAGGCGAACCAGTGGGCATCCGCCGTTGTAAGGTTCAGGGATGAGATGCCCAACGGCCGCATCTTTCCGTCCGAACCCGGACTTGCGGCTTCCGGCTCACCGATCTCTCCGGCGAAGTCCAGAGGAAGCCGTTGGAGAGTATCCTCGGCTTGCACAGCTTCTTCTCGAGTCTTCGACGTTCAGCATTGACATCATCCGCAGTGGTCAGCCTCAATGGGTCTGTATCCATGAAATCCTTCACCCGCCGCCATTTCATCGCAGCATCCGGCAAGGCCGCCACCACTCTCGTTGCCGGTTCCGCCGCGCTCGGTTTTCCCCGCATCGCCCGTGGGCAAAGCCCAGGCGACCAAATCGTCCTCGCGCTCATCGGCGCGGGCGGACGCGCGGCATCCCATTCGAACGGGATGTCCCGGTTGCCGGGCGTAGAGTTCAAGTACGTGTGCGACGTTTGGAAGGATCGCGGCGCAGGCATCATGCGGGACCTCGAGAAAGTGCAGAAGCGCGCGCCACAACGCATTTCGGATATGCGCACGGCGTTGGATGACAAGGAGGTGAACGCGGTGGTCATCGCCACGCCGGAGCATTGGCACGCGCTCGCGACGGTCTGGGCCTGCCAGGCCGGCAAGGACGTTTACGTGGAGAAGAATCCGTCGATCACCATCTGGGAAGGCCGCAAGATGATCGAGGCGGCGCGTAAGCACCAGCGCATCGTGCAAGTGGGCTTCCAGAACCGGAGCGGTCCCTACGCGGCGTCAGCCCGCGACTACATTGCCAGCGGCAAGCTCGGGCGCATCGTCCACGTGAAGGTTTACAACATGCTCGACGGTTCCAAATGGGAGCCCAGGCCGGATAGCGAACCGCCCGCCGGCTTGGACTGGGATGCCTGGCTCGGACCCGCTCCGGCTGTGCCCTACAATCCCGGGCGCCACCTGAACTGGCATCCGTGGTGGGATTACAAAGGAGGCACGCTCGCGGACGACGCCAGCCATCAGCTTGACCTGACCCGCATGGCGTTGGGCGACCCGCCGCATCCAAAGTCCGTGCTCTGCATCGGCGGCAATTACGCCTACGAGTCCAAACGCGAGGTGCCGGAGTTCCAATGCATCACCTACGACTACGGCGATTTTGCGATGACCTGCGAGAGCGGCAATGCCACGAATTACCTGCGCAAGTTCCCCGGCGAAGTTCGCTTTGGCGACAAATGGCCACACTGGCCGACGTCCGCGACGCGCGTCGAAATTTACGGCACGAAGGCCATGATGTACCTGGGCCGCCACGGTTGCGGTTGGCAGGTGGTGGTGGAGGGCGGGAAGGTGATCGATCAGGACAAGGGCTACTTCCCGGACAAATGGCATCAGCCGAACTTCATCGAGTGCGTGCGCACCCGGAAGCGACCGAACTCCGACATCGAACAGGCTCATCACAGCGCGTGCCTCGTACATCTGGGCAACACCTCGTATCGCGTTGGGCAGAAACAACTGATGTTCGACGGCGCCAAGGAACGCTTCACCAACAACGACGACGCCAACTCGCTGCTCAAGCCGGCGTATCGCAAACATTATCGGATTCCCGAACAAGTGTGAACTCACCCATACTTTTACCAACCCGAACAATTTCGCCCCGACGATTCGTCTAATCCCACTGCTGGGATTATTCGCCGCGTTAGCTCCCGTGTCGGTTATGGTGAGAAGGTCCGGTAATCAGGCCTGACGAAACCGCCGCAAAAAGACAAGTCGAACTTAGGTTTTGACCTGAGAGTCAATCGGACGACGTACCAAACCGGCATGGGCGTCCATGCGCCCTGTGCGTTGATTTATCAGATCAAGCCCGAATATGAGCGCTTCGTCGGCCTGGCACCGCCCCGCCACGGAGGGCTGGGGCCTCATGACAGCATGACATTATTCCTTTGTGACTCATTCGTCACAGACCGGGAGGTATGCTCGCTTGCCTCGCCGGAGCCCCTTGCCTGCGCCGCGGATGTCGCGGCAGGCGGTTTGGGCGCAGGCAGGTCATTCGTGCCTCGCCCTGATGCCATGATTCCGCGAGCAAAGCCCGAATTTATTTTTGCACGGACCCTAAATACCCCACCATCGTCTTCAAGATCTTTATCGATGGCAAGCAAGCCGCGGCAGGCCCGGTGATGCGCACGCAGCCACAAGTTGTCGGTGAATTTGCCTGTCAGCCCGGAGCGCGGTTGTGTGCGAAGCACCAGCCGCGGCAGGTTCGGCGTGGCCGCGAGCCTGAGATGCTGCTGCGACTGGCTTTCAGCACAGTCGCGCTCCACCGACAAGGCGTGGATGCACCGGGTGATGCGCCTGCTGTCACCGGCTTGGCGATTCGATGTCCCGATCCCCGCAGGCTCCCGGTTCATCAGCCTCGTCGCCATGGATGCCGGCAACGGTTCGCGTGAAGATTTCGCGAATTGGGCAAATGCGGGCTTTATGGTCCGGAAATGAAAACCGGACCGCCCTGCTGATAAACCGGGGCGCTCCCCCATCCACCTTAAAAACGGCAGTTGCCCCTGGTGAATCTTCACCAGGTTCACCTGCCGTTTGAAGGCTGAGGTGATCCCAACGCACCAGGCATTTCTCAAGGCTGGTCAAGAGATCAAAGCATGGCTACTTTGAAAACGTCCACTTTATGAACGGCAAGATTCGACTGACTTCTCTGGCACTTGTGGCCTTGGTCTTGGGCGGCGCGTCGGGCCATGCGATGGAGACGAATAGATTGCAGGTTATCCGTGACGTCGAATACGCCCGGGTAGGCGAGCACTCGCTGAAAATGGACTTGCATCTTCTGTCAAAAGAGCGGCGTTCGCCAATCCTTGTCTGGGTGCATGGAGGCGCCTGGCGATCCGGCTCAAAGAACAGCATGCCGCTGGGTATGCTAGCGGAGGGAGGCTACGCGGTGGCGAGTGTGGATTACCGCCTTTCCACACAGGCAAAATTCCCGGCGCAGATTCATGACATCAAGGCGGCGATTCGTTTCTTGCGCGGTCATGGCGATGTGTGGCAGTTGCAAACGAAAAAAATAGTGGTCGCCGGCGATTCGGCGGGTGGACATCTCGCGGCGCTTGTCGGCGTTTCGAATGGGCACCTGGAGCTCGAAGGGGAAGTCGGAAACGACCGTCCGCAGAGTTCCTCCGTGCAGGGAATCATCAGTTTCTATGGCGGAGCGAATTTAACGACAATTCTCAAGCAATCGACCCCTCACGGATTGAGTGTGCGAGTGCCCGCTCTCGATCTTCTGCTCGGAGGCCAGCCGGACGACGTCCCGACACTCGCCCGACTGGCCAGTCCGGTTTTCCATGTGGATGCACAGGATCCCCCGTTGCTGCTATTACATGGCGATCAGGATCCGCAAATGCCCGTCAACCAGGCGCTCGAACTCTGGGGCGCGTATCGGAAGGTCAAGGCTCCGGTGCAATTGGAGGTCATCCACGGCGCCTTGCACGGAGGGGCGGCATTTTATGACGAGAAACGAATGGCAGTGGTGAAGGGATTCCTCCTCGGCCACTAATCCAATAATCCTTAAAACGGCGGTGGCCCCTGGCGAATCCTCGCCCGGCGGGCTTGACGGAGGACTCCCTGCGCTGTCGAGTGGGGAAAGAACATCCGGACAACACGCTTGGCATCTGCCGCTCAAAGCTTAAACTCAACGTCCATGAACCTGGCGCCACTAACATTCCCACTCGGTCGCGCCGCGACCGTGGCAATGGTGGTTTGCTTCCTCGCAAGCGGCCTGCTGGAGACTGTGCTGCTCGCGGGGTCGTCGTCCACGAATTCCGTCGGTGTCTGGCCTTTCACCCCCCCGGCCGGCATCGCGCCTCCCCAGGTCCGGAAACCGGACCGCGTCGCCAACGGCATCGATCATTTCATTCTGGAGGCACTGGAGGAAAAAGGCCTCTCGCTCGCGCCCGCAGCCTCTGCTCGCACTCTCGTCCGGAGGCTTTATTTCGATTTGATCGGCCTGCCTCCGTCGCCCGCCGAAGCGGACGCGTTCGTCAATGACCCTGATCCCAAGGCGTATGAGAAGCTCGCGGACAATCTGCTCGCGGATTCGCGCTACGGCGAGCGCTGGGCTCGTTTCTGGCTCGACCTCGCACGCTACGCCGATACCGCCGGCTACGAAGGGGATCC
>SYMW01000123.1 GCA_005805305.1 Verrucomicrobiales bacterium | reverse complement strand
TTGAGTGCCGGAATAGTCGAATTCGCAGGCAAGCCCGATGATGATTGGGCCAGCGCCGATAATGAGAAACGAGTGGATGTCGGAGCGCTTCGGCATAAAAAAGCGGGCAACGTTAGGACGGAATCAGGTTGAAGGCGAGTTTTTTTGAAGAAATGCGACTCCGGGGTGGGGAGCCCCGGTGGAGGCTAAGGGTCCGCGCAAAAATAGATTCGGGCTTTGCTGGCGGAATCATGACATTATGGCGCTGGCGTGAAGTGGGAGGGGCAGGCGACCCTTTTGAGGATCGACTTGTTTGTTGGCGAGGAAGGGCGCGTCGGGAGCTTTTGAAAAAGGGGTGTTCAGGGCTTGTGGGATGTGTCAAGAATGGCGCGGCTATGGAATACGAAGCGGCGATAGGGCTGGAAACACACGTTCAACTCAAGACCCGGTCGAAGATGTGGTGTGGCTGCTCGAATACGTTCGGGTGTCCGCCGAACACCAACGTCTGTCCGGTCTGTCTGGGTTTTCCCGGCGTGCTTCCGGTGGCCAACGAGGAGGCGTTGAGGCTGACGGTCCTCACCGGTTTTCTTCTCCAGTGCGAAGTGCCCGCCTTCGCGAAGTTTGACCGCAAGAATTACTTTTATCCCGACGCCCCCAAAAACTATCAAATCACCCAGTACGACAGGCCTTCGACTCGGAATGGAGTCTTTGAGTTCGAGTTTGGAGGGGAGTTGGAGCGGGTTCGAATCACGCGAGCCCATTTGGAGGAGGATGTGGGGAAAAGCTTTCATTTTGACCGGTTCAGCGGCGTGGATTTCAATCGTGCGGGAGTGCCCCTGATGGAGGTGGTTTCGGAACCGGACATTCGAAGTTCGGACATGGCTTCAGCCTACTTGAACGCCCTGAAGGACGTGTTGATCCATGGTGGGATCAGCGATTGCGACATGGAGAAGGGCATGGTGCGATGCGATGTGAACGTCAGCGTTCGGCCCGTTGGGCAGGCGGCATTGGGGGCCAAGATCGAGATCAAGAACATGAACAGCTTCAGCGGGGTGCGCCGGGCCTTGGATTACGAAATTCCGCGCCAGATCGAAGTCCTCCGCCGTGGCGGGAGTTTGAGCCAGGAAACGCGCCGATGGGATGAGGCCTCGGAGATGACCGAAAGCATGCGGTCGAAGGAAGACGCGCACGATTACCGCTATTTTCCGGATCCCGATCTCATGCCGTTCGAGCCATCCGAGGCTTGGATTGCGGAAGTGCGTTCGCGGGTGGTGGAGTTGCCCTTGGCGAAGAAGCGCCGATTGATGACGGCCTACCACCTGCCTCCAGCCGACGCGGAAACATTCGTCAATGACCGGGAGTTGGGCGACTATTTCGAAGCTATTGGAAGCTCGATGGCCCACCCCAAGGCGGTGGCGAACTGGGTGATCAACAATTTAAGGGCGAAGCTGTCCGAGAGCGGGCTTGGTTTGTCGGGATTAAAGTTTCCCCGCACGGCCCTGGTGGAATTGGTGGAATTGGTGGAGTCAGGCAGGATCAGCTCGAAAATGGCGCAAGACATCTTTGCACAGATGTTTGTGACGGGGGAATCCCCGTCCGGCATCGTGGAGTCCAAAGGGCTGGCGCAGGTGAGCGATACCGGCGCTATCGAGCAGTTTTGTGCTGAAGCCATCGCCGCTAATCCCAGGAGCGCGCAGGATTATCGGGCAGGGAAGGGGGCCGCATTGAACTTTTTGAAAGGCCATGTGATGAAGCTTAGCAAGGGCAAAGCCAATCCCGGCCTGGTCGGCGAAACGCTCGAACGGCTGTTGCGCGGACCCTAAGTCTGGCGGCCCCTCGCGCGGCTGCCGATTTCCTGCTTTCATCACCACGCCATCCTGCCATAATTTCGCCATGTTGTTGAACGTTCTTTCGGTTCACTTTGTGGGTATCTGTGGAACCGCGATGGCGTCGGCGGCGGCTGCGATGCAAGATTGGGGCTACGCGGTTACTGGATCCGACCAGAATGTCTATCCCCCCATGTCGACATTTCTCGCGGATCGCAAGATCCGGGTTTACACCGAGTACTCGGAAAAGAACTTGGCGGCCCATCCAGACCTCGTGGTGATTGGCAACGCCATCTCGAGGGGGAACCCGGAAATCGAGGCGATCCTGGACAAAAAACTGCGCTACTGTTCTTTGCCCGAGTTATTGAAGGAGTTCTTTATTCGAGGGAAACGGTCCCTGGTGGTCACCGGCACGCACGGGAAAACCACGACCACGTCCTTGCTCGCTTGGGTGTTTGAGCACAATGGATTAAACCCGAGTTTTTTGATTGGAGGCATCCCTGGCAACCTTGGCCAGGGCGCCCGATTCACCGACAGCGAGTGGTTTATCATCGAGGGGGACGAGTACGACACCGCTTTCTTCGACAAACGGAGCAAGTTCGTGCATTACTTGCCCGAAGTGGTGCTGATTAATAACTTGGAGTTCGATCACGCGGACATGTTTCCGGACATGGAAGCGATTTTAGTAATGTTCCGGCGCTTGATTTCCATAATCCCTCGCAATGGCCTGCTGCTCGTCAACGGGGATGAGAGAAACCTGGCCCCCTTGTTGGGCGTCAAGCATTGTCCGGTGAAACGGTTTGGGTTGGGTGAAAACAACGAGTACAGGGCGCGCATCCAGCAGTTGCTTTAAGAACGATCCCAGTTCTTGTTGGAGGGCGAACAGTATACGATTCCGCTTACAGGCGAATTGAACGTGAGGAACGCCCTGGCCGTCGCCGCTTGCTGCCTGCATTGCGGACTCACCTACCCACAAATTCAGTCCGCTTTCGACACTTTCAAAGGGATCCGGCGCCGAATGGAGGTTCGGGGCGAAGTGAAAGGGGTCACGGTGGTGGATGATTTCGGTCATCATCCGACCGCGATCCGCGAGACCCTTCGGGCCTTGCGTGTGCGGTTTCCGGGACGCAGGATTTGGTCTGTTTTCGAGCCGCGCAGCAACACGACGCGGCGCAACGTATTTCAGAATGAACTTGCGGAGTCGCTCGCGCTCGCCGACGCGGTGGTGGTCTCCGAAGTGGCGCGAAGTGAAGCGCTGACCCCTGCGGAGAGGTTGGATCCAGTGAAATTGATGAACGACCTCCACACGGTCGGGCGCCTTGCTTACTACCTGCCGAATGTGGAGAGCATTGTCGATCAGGTGGGCGGCAAAGCCGCTGAGGGCGATGTGATTTGTGTCTTTAGCAATGGCGGTTTCGGCGGGATCCACGAGAAACTTCTCAAGCGTCTTGACTCGCGCTAACGTTCGGAGCCCGGGTTGGGGACGTGGCGCGTTGCGGTTCTCGGACTGGCTCCAGTTGAATCAACACGTTGGCCACCGTGATCAGGCCCCCTCCTAGAAGCATCGAGGCGGTGACGCTCTCATTCGGGTAGTGGATGTTTGCGAGGACTGAAAACCAGCCGGGAAGGAACAGGGCAAACAGGCTGGCAAACATCGGTTCCACGCAATAGATGAGGCCCGCTTGGACGGATGACAGAAACTGCTGCCAGCGGTTCATCAGCAGGTAGCTTCCGAACGTGCAAAACACGATCAAGATCCCGAGCATCAGAGCCGACGCAAAGGACGCGTAGGGCTTCACCAGATCGGACCCCCGCGTGGAAGTCATCAGCGCAATCGGGGCGCAAGCCAGGGCAATGACCAGGAACATGACGAAGCTGAAATGAAAGACGTTGTTTTTCGCGAAGCAGGGCCGCTGGAGCCACAGAATCTGGCCTGTGAAAATGATCGATCCGAGGATCGTCTCTAGTTCCCCGCGCCCCAATCTGAGGTTGTCCAAACTGATTCCCGACAGCACGGCGACTCCTGCGAGGACGAGGACGCAGCTGCAAAAAGTGATGATGGAAGGGAGTTCCCTTTGCCGGAGGGCGACCCAGGCCGGAATGATCACGCAGTAGCATTGAGTGAGGAAAGCCGAGGTCGACGCGCTGGTATGAGCCAATCCATCCATTTGGAACATCAAACCGGCGGCGGCGAACAAGCCCAGTCCAAGGCCTTCCGAGAACTCCGAACGAGTGAGATCTCGAATGGTGCGCCGGCACAAGATCAGCATGATTGCCGCGGACAGGCCGAAGCGGTAGGTGAGGCAGAGGGCCGTGAAAAACCAGGAGGAGTGCTCGGGCATGCCCGCCTGCTGGAAGGCGCCGAGGGCCTTCATTGTGGGGAAGCTGAGACCCCAGAATAGGTTCGCCACGAGGAGCATCCGGAGAGCCTTCCAGTGCGCGCCAGGAGGAGGAGGGGGCATGATGCGAGCCGCGGGCCTGAGGTCGGGAATGATAGCAGCTTCTGGAATTCTACAGGGCCGGCCCTAGCTGTTTCCTGGTCTTTTCCTCTCGTTCGTCGACATTTCGTTGAATGCGGTTTCTCAGGGGGGAATACATGTTGTTTGTGACGGATTCGAGATGCTGCCGTGCTTCGGTGAGGCGTCCAGCGTTCAGTTTGACCCTTGCCAGGTGGATGTGGATGCCTTCGCGCTCGATGGAATCCCGCGCGATTTTTAAGGCGTATTCCCAGGCTTTGATGGCCTCATCGACGCGGAGCGGTTTGATGCCATAGTAGGTTTGAGCCAGATCGCTGGCCAGCGGGAAGTCGGCGGGGCTAAATTGCAGCGCCTTCTGAAACAGGGCCAGAGCCCTGTCGAACACTTCTTGTTCGGGGCATTTGAAGTAGCTTTTGGCCTCTTGCCTGAAGTTGTAGACCGCGCTGGCGAAGTTGTGATAGTAAACCGATTCGTCAGGCTTGAGCTCAATGGCTTTTTCGTAATATTCGAAAGCTTTGGCGACCGGTCCCTGTTGGCCGTAATAATTGGCCATATTATTCCAGGCCGCCGGGTTTGACGGATCCAGCTTGAGAGCTTTTTCCCAGTGCGCAATGGCTTCTAATTCCTCCCCAATGTCGTTGAGAAAACTGCCGTAGGCGAGACGGACTCCGGCGTGATCCGGATGTTTGAGGATGAATCGGTCGTAGGCCTTCTTGATGGGAGCAAAGCGTTGTTCGATGCGTCCGTTGAGCGTCGCGCCAGAAATGTTGGCGCCTTTCTCGGCGAAGGCATTCTCCTTGCGAATCCATTCGTCCACCTCTGCTTGGGCCGCGTTGTCGGCTTCCAGCAGCTCTTGGAATTCGCGCTCCACGGGATCGGCGGATTTGCCGGCGGGAACCGAGATCTTCACGCCTGTGGTGCGCACGACCGCATTGCTGAGCGCCACGGGGCGGTTGGTGGCGAGCAGCACGGCTGCCGCTGTGAGTAGAATGCCAGTCATTAAGCGTCATTTTAACAGATCTGTTTGCTTCAAACAATAACGGAAGTGACTTTGAAACTTGGAACCGAAAGCTTGCGAAACGGCTAAATTTAGCCTAAAGTCCCGGCTCCTAGTATCATTATGACGAACAATCAAGCAGGGGACCGACCGAGGCGTTCCGGAAACTATCTTCGCGATTCTTTCAAAATTTCGGCAAGGGTTCGAGCAGGGCTGGTTCCGTTGCTTCTCGGGGCGGTCCTGGCCGACGCGTCGGCTCAGGATCGGGTGCGGATCGCTCCTTTGGGAAACACGGTTGAATTGAAGCTCGAAACGACGGCGCCGCAGCAGGAATACGTGCTCGAATCCCAGGCCAAGCTCATGGAAGGGGAGGAATGGGCCCCGCTGATGCAGTTTCGCGGCGCCAAGACCGCAAGATCGTACGTGGACGCGGTCTGCAGCTCGTCCGAGGCGAGGTTTTTTCGCTTGCGCCAGCTCTTGTCGGCGCCTCCCGCGGAAGTCAGTAATTTTAGACTGCTCGATACGGCGGGAAACGCCCATGAGCTGTATTATAAGAAGCCCGCTGGCGCCGTGATCCTGGTCCTTTCCGGTACGAACCTTCCTGCCGCCCTCACTCTGAGTGGTGAGCTCGAGCAAATACGCAAGGATTCGGGGGGAGCGCAACTTCCGATATGGATTATTTCAGCCTCCGATCACGGGGAGCGAGAAAAAGTGGCTGCCATGGCGGCCGCATCAGCGGGCGGTTCGGTGGTGCTTCAGGACGCCAGCCACGCCGTCCATAAGACTCTGGGAACCGGCCGTACTCCGGAAGCGGTTCTTGTTTCTACAGCCGACTGGTCCATCGCCTACCGTGGTTCCGTCGAGGAGACCATCGACACCGGCGCGGGGGTTGTTCGAAACCGGCGTCTCGCGAACGCTGTTTCCGATTTTCTTGCTGGGCGGCCGGTGGATGTTTCACGGACGGCACCCATCGGCGAACCGGCTGGCCTCAGGCCGGTCCCACATGGGGAGTATCGCACGCATATCGCACCGATGCTTTTGAAGTCGTGCATGCCTTGTCACATGCCGGGCGACATCGCGCCTTGGTCGATGACGAATCACGCGGTCATCAGCACGTTCTCGAAGATCATGAAATCCGCGGTGCTCGCGGGCGAGATGCCTCCCTGGCACGCGGATCCCAAGCATCAAAAGTTCGTGAACTCAAAGGCATTGGCTCCCGAGGAAGTCGCCATGCTGGTTGACTGGATTGATCGTGGCGCTCCGAGAGGATCGGGTGAAGATCCTCTGGAGTCGTCGGTTGTCCCCAGTGAACCTGACTGGCCATTGGGCAAGCCGGACGCCATCATCACGATCGATCCGCAGGAGGTTCCGGCGAATGGTGAAGTGGATTACAGATATTTGTACGCTCAGAACCCGTTCCCGAACGACGTGTGGCTTCGAGCGGTTTCGATCAAGCCCGGCGAGAGGTCCGTGGTGCATCATTGCCTCGTGTTCAAAGGCAATCTCACGGAGTTGATCGCGTTGCGAGGTGGGTTGGGAGGGTTTTTCGCAGGCTACGTTCCCGGAATGGAGCAAGTCGCTTTCCCACAAGGCACGGGCAAACTGTTGCGAAAGAGTGATGTGATTGTGTTTCAGATGCATTACACCGTGTCTGGCAAAGCGACTACTGACCGGACCCAAATGGGATTGTATCTGGCGCCCGCTCGACCCGAGAAGGAGTTGGTGACCGGCGCGGCGGCCACCACGAGCTTTGTCATTCCTCCGAACAACCCAGCGGTGCCAGTCAGCGCGTTCAAAACTTTCGCCAAGAAATCCATATTGTATGAGTTCAGCCCTCATATGCATTTCAGGGGCGCTAACTCACGTTTCACTTTGATCTACCCAAATGGAGACCGCGAAGTGGTGCTGAACGTGCCGAGTTATTTTTTCAACTGGCAGGCGCTGTACCGGCTCGAAAAGCCGAAGGAAGTGCCGGCGGGGACTCGGTTGCTCTGTGAGGGTAATTTCGATAACTCCCCTCAAAACCGGTTCAACCCGGACCCGAACCAAGTTGTCAGATTCGGTGAGCAGTCTTGGGAGGAGATGTTCATCGGCTATATCAACTACACGGAAACACCTTAGCCGCGACGATGTGATTGTCGGTAGGGCGGCGCTGCCGCCCAGCCCTGATCGCGTTGTGTTAAATTGAAGATTGGCCCAGTTTTTAACCTTAAAACGGCAGTGGCCCATGGCGAATCTTCGGGAGATCCTGGCGATAAAGTTTTTCCGAATCACTCACCAGATCCACCAGGGATATGCCTCCCTCGCCGTCAAGACTTTCTCATCCAGGCTTCTGCAGATCTCCACGATGTTCGACTGAAGTGCTGAGGCTCAAACAACTGAAGGTCTGTGTTTCTTCCCGCCACGTTCCAAGGCACCCACTTCTACGCCTCGAATCCCATCCGCGCGATTTCCTCCATTGTAATTCTCCCAGTTGAATTCTACGATAGCGCATCACTTGAACATCACTGCCGAGATAGGTAATTCCATGAAATCGATCATCATCACAAGAATGTTGGTAGGCGCCGTTTCCCTGGCCGCCGTTGTGTCGCAAGCAGGGGAGCTCAAATACACGATTGCGCCGAATTTCTTTGACCACAATCCGGACGGCAAGCCGTTGGGGGCCTGCCATGGTGGGGCCGCGTTGGACAAGGCGGGCAATATTTATGTGACCACGGACACCGACCGCGGCATCATCGTCTATTCACCCAACGGCAAGTTTCTGCGAGCCGTAGGGCCAACGAGGATTCACGCGCTCGAACTGCGTGAGGAAAACGGGGTGGAGTTCATTTATGCCGCGCGCCCTTCGGAGCACGAGGTCGTCAAGCTGAAGCTGGACGGAGGGCAGGTCTGGAGCATCGGACTGCCGCAGGAGTCCGGTCTCTACAAGGAGAACAAAGGGTTCAACCCCTGCGCCGTGACGGTCGCGCCAGACGGGTCGATATTTGTCGCCGATGGCTATGGGTCAAACCACGTGCTCAAGTTCGATAAAAATCGTAAATTCGTGAAAGCCTTCGGTGGTCCGGGCAAAGAAGAAGGCAAATTTCAAACATGCCACGGAATCGCGCTCGATCCCCGGCATTCGAGGCCTCTGCTGCTGGTGTGCAATCGCAACAATGACCGAGTCGAGCACTGGGATTTGGACGGCAACTTCGTCAAGGTCATCCAGAAAGATCTCAGAATGCCCGCGGCGGTCCATATCCAGGGAAATTACGCGGTGTTCCCCGAACTGAAGGGGCGAGTGACGGTTTTGGATAAAGAAGGGGCCATTGTCGCTCAACTGGGAGACAATCCAGTCGAATCCCAGCGGGCGAATTATGGACTCCCTCCAGAACAGTGGAAGGATGGCATTTGCAACTCACCTCATGGCGCGTCGATGGACAAGCAAGGAAACTTGATCGTGGCGGAGTGGAGCAAGTTTGGACATCTCCATAAATTCCTGAAGACAAAGTAGAGAACGGATCTCCGATCTCGTCGAGCTGGTCCGTTGACGAAGAGTTTTTGGAGTCGAGTGAAGGAGTCGAAGGATTCCTTCGGCCCCGTTCTGTCGGCTTCCGATGGCGACTCGCATGAAGGATGCAACACAACCAACCAAAGGCCTCCGAATCAGGCCGGGAGCTGGTTTTAGTGGCCTGAGCTGTGTTGTTTTTGATCTCCTCATTTTGTTGTGGTTCGTTGGAACCGGCATTTCCGGATTGGATGCCCAGTCTTCTTTGCGGCCTCTGGTTTTTCGGCCCACGCCGACGGTCGATCCTCATGCGCTAAGCTTGATTTGGGACACGAAGCCGGGATGGCGTTACGAGGTTCAACGATCCACTGATCTGCGTTCGTGGAGCATTTTTGGCGCTGAGTGGGTGACGGCCCAAGGCTTGGTGGAACAAGTTCCCGTGCGCGCCACGGCCGGGCAAGAATTCTTTCGCCTGCGCCCGATCGATGAGCAACCACCGACCGTGACAGTTCGTGAACCGTCGCCCGGTGCCTTCGGAGTTCAGCGGTGGGCTCGATTGGTCGTGGCCGTGGAGGACCGTTCGGGTGTCGACCCCGCCTCAATCAAACTCAAGGTTGGCGGTTTGGGTGTCTTTGCCTTGTCCGGAGGTGATTTGATATTCACGAACAATCTTCTCTTGTTTAACAGTTCCAAAGCCCTGGCTTGGGGTGCTTTTGGTGAAAAGATCGACGTTTCCTTGACCCTTGCGGACAAGTTGGGCAACCGGGGCACCAATGCCTGGCAATTCGAATTGGAGCTCGAGCCAGATGTTGTGACGAACCTGTTCGTGTTTGGGTCTGATCAAGCCCAGCGATTGGGGCAAGCGGTTGTGCCTGCCGATTTGTCCGGGCTGGATGCCCATTCTCCAGCACCGGCGGGCCGGGATGCCAAAGTCACGTCTTGGAGATTGGTTCAAGTCGGGCCTGATAGACTTGTGACCACTTATGCGGATGACCTGGCGTCGGCGATTCCGGCCGGCACTTTGGTCTGCAACCTGGCTCCCGCGAACACGAATGAAATCTTTTATCGCGAGGTGATATCCTTCAACAATGATCCAGCGGCCCAGAAGTTGACTATTTTTACAAAGGAGGCCCCGCTCGAGCGATTTGTGCGGCGCGGATCGATCGGAGTAAGTTCCAACTCGCGCTGGCTCGACGTTCAATCGGACGGCGCCATTCCTCACTCTGTTTCGGTTGGAGAACAACTTCAGATGCCTCGAGTTGGAGTTTCCTTAGATGGGGAGCAGTTCGTACTTAAGGATAAGATTGGATTCGACCTGGTGAAGCTCCGAGCGAAGGCGCTGCACTGGTGGTTGTTGCCAGAAGTGCGTGGGGCTCTTTCGATCGCCGACGCAAAAGTTCAGCGTTTCCAAGCATCCATCCAGGGCTCTCTTCAATCCTCGATGATTTTGGATTTCGAGGTCGTGGGGATCGGGATGAACAACGAGCAGACCGTGTTTGATCTTGCCTCAACGCAGCGTCCCCAGCGTTGGGTTTATCTCGGGAGCATTGGCCCGGTTCCGATTTTTGCCTCACTCAAGTTCGACTTGGAGTGGCGCGTGACCCCCGAAGCCGGGGCGTTGCATCGTTCCTCCGCTGGCGTGCGCCTGGATGCTGGACTGGACTTGGCCCTTCAATACCAGGATGCGAGAACAGATTTTAAAGCGGGTTTGGATTTGCGCGCCGTAGATATCGAATCGTCGTCAACACCCGGGACAGGCGAGTTGCGGCTTGGGTTCGTGATGAGTCCCAGGATGGAGTTTGAGGTCCTCGGGTTGGCAGGCATGCGGGCACATGTGACCGAAAATTCGTCGCTGGTGTTTGCCGCTTCCGGCGCGAAGCCTTTGCAGGGAAGGATGGAAGCGGGGAGGACAGTCCGTTTGGAAGGCATTGGTGCAGCGTTTGAGGGGTTGGATCCGAAGCCATTCATGGTGAAACCTCTGTGGCAGGATGAGTGGATCCTTTTCCCGGTGCCGGCGGCTTTAACCTTAGTGACACAACCTCGGAACACAGAGGCGCGGCTTGGGGAAACCGTCAGACTGAACTGTTCTGCGATCGCCCCAACTCCACTGGATTACCAATGGCACTACCGGGGAGTGCCGCTTCCCTGGCAAAACACGAGAACTCTGCAGCTTTCCAACGTGACCGCGGACCATGGAGGGGAGTATTTTGTGCGGATCAGGGCCGGGGCGGAAACCAGGGATTCGGATGTTATCAAACTCACGGTCGGATCCAATGCCGAAGAACTGCCGCCGCCCGGCATGTCGCTGATTCCAGCGGGATCCTTCCAAATGGGGGATTCATTCAATGATTGGATCGTTTCTCCGATTGAGAGGCCGGTGCACACCGTGTTCGTGAGCGCGTTTTACATGGACCAGCACGAGGTGACGAAGGCGCTTTGGGACAAAGTGGAGCTTTGGAGCAAGGAGCGCGGATATGCCTTCAGCAATCAGGGTGCGGCCAGAGCGCCTGACCATCCGGTGCAGACTGTGAGCTGGTACGATGTAGTCAAGTGGTGCAACGCGCGTTCGGAGATGGAGGGCTTGGCGCCGGCGTACTACACGGACGCGGCTCTGACTCAGGTGTATAAAACCGAGGAATTGGCGCCATTCGTGAAATGGAACGTTGGCTATCGGCTGCCGACCGAGGCCGAGTGGGAGAAGGCTGCTCGCGGGGGCGCCAATGGGCAACGCTTTCCATGGGTCGAATCCGACACCATCACGCATGATCAGGCCAACTATTACTCCAATTCGGCGTTTCCTTACGACATCAGCCGCACTCGTGGTCTTCATCCCAAATACGAGAATGGGGATTTCACGAGTCCCATCGGCTCATTCCAAGCGAACGGCTATGGGCTTTATGACATGGCCGGGAATGTTTGGGAATGGTGCTGGGATTGGCAGGACTGGTACACGAGCGACTCTCAAACCGATCCTCGAGGGCCTGCCACCGGCACTTACCGGGTGGTCCGCGGGGGTGGTTGGTACCGGGAGGCGATTTACTCTCGCGTAGCGTTCCGCGGCAACGGCGCTCCAGACTTCAGGGGCGGCGGGAGTGGATTCCGCAGCGTGCTTTCGGTCCACGCGCCGAAAGCACCGTGATCCTTCGGCCAAGAGGGCTCACTTCACGGAGGAGTTTCTGCCAAGCGCGAGCAGAATCACTCCAGTCACCGCGATGAGAGCGCCTAGAACGGACCTCTTCGTTGGTTGGTCGCCTTCACTGAATCGGGCGATTGGAATAATCACGACGGGGGTCAAGGCAATGATTGGCAGCACGATGGCGGTGGGCGTGGTCTTAAGCGCCCATTGATAGCAACTGACACCGAGTGCAGGGCCCGCGAGTCCGTTAAGAACAACCCATAGCCCCGCGTCCCGGACTTTTTGGCCAGGGCCGAGCAAGGGAGGCGTACTTTGGCTCCTTTGAGAGGCGATGAGTGTCAGGATCAACCAAAGGCCTGAGACAAAAAGGCCTCCTACGATTCTTTGGTAGGCTGCCGTGATGCCATCGATGGGAAAGTTGGCTAACTGATCAATTTCGAAAGCCCTTCGACTCAAGACCGCGCCTGACGCTTGGCCCACGGCCGCGAGGGTGCCGAAAAGGATCCCGGATATGTAACGAGGAGTTCGGTTTCTTGCTTCTCGATCACCGGTCAGGGCGAGACAAACCCCGCCCATCAACACAGAGGCGCTCAAGACTTCCGGGAGGGTGATGACCGTGCCCAGCCAAAGCCATTCGAAGATGCCGGCGAATGGCGCCGCGATGCAGTGGACGAGCATGATGGAAATCCTTGAACCCAGACGAGGGAGAGCTTGGAACAATGCCAAGTCACCCAAGCCAAACCCAAGAAATCCACTCAGTATGAATAAAGGAAACGCGGGGCCTCCAAGCCCGGCTCCTTGGGTGGAGGCATAAGCTCCCAGCACTGCGGTGGCGACGCAAAGCCGCCAGAAATTGGCCTCCGTTCCGCCTAGGATTTTTGCCGCCTTGGTGGCTGTCGTGGCTGAAACTGAAAACAACACCACGGCCAACAGGGCAAAGGACATGGCAATTGTGCCCTTGGACTGGGCCTTTACTTCGCGGCCGCCGGCTTTGCTGGCACGCCATCGGATGGCAGCAACTTCAACTGGATGTTCTTCACGGCCGCTCCCGTGCTCCACGTCGCGATGCCGAAGGGCTTGCAAAGCTCCGTATCCCCAGGTCTTAGGGCGAGCTTCTTTCCGGTCGAGTCCAAATCGACGAAATTCTCATCATCGATCCATGCTTCGATTTTCGGCGGCGCGACGCGGACGCGTATTTTGTACCACCGGTTCTTTTCGAACCGATGGAACTTGGTCGTTTCGTTCTCGGAAGCGTCCTGGCCGTTGATGCTGGAAATGCCGACCAGGGCGCCGCCCCAGCCGCCCACGATGAACGTCACGTGCGAATCCAAGACCGGGAATGTGAGGCCGCAGAAAAAGTCCGTCCCGTTGTTCCGTTGCGCTTCAAGCGTGACCTCGTAGTTTTTAGTGGGAAAGGAATTGGTCCACGTCACTCCTGTCATGTGACCCATTTCCAAATCGATCGCGCCGTTCTTGACGCTGACGTCTCCCGTGCCCCCGAACGGCGTGATTTTCCAGCCGGTGAGTGATTTTCCATCGAATAGCGGCCCTGACGCTGGAGTGGTCGCGGGCTTGGGCTTGGATTCTCCCTCGGTGGCGTTCGAGCCAACAGCAGAGTGGCAAAGCACCAGGGCGGCGCAGGCATAAGCCGCCAGTTCTTGGCGGGTGAAAGTATGGTTCATAGGTCGAGAGATCCGTGTTGGAAAAATTCAATCTTGTCGGCGAAAGGTTAATTTGGCCTATCCGCGTTTGGCACGCAATCCAAGTCAGCGCCCCTTTCCTCTGGGCGATCACGCCTCTGTTTTAGTTTGAGTGTGGCGACGGCATCCGCGATCGCGGTGTAAACCACTGGGATCACATAGAGCGTCAGAAAAGTGCTGGTGATCATCCCCCCCACGACGGCGACCCCCATGGGGCGGCGGCTTTCGGCGCCCGCGCCGAATCCGATGGCGATTGGCAGGATGCCCGCGACCGTGGAGAAAGCGGTCATGAGGATCGGTCGGAGTCGAACGCCACCTGCCTCGATCATGGCGTCATAAGCGGGTATGCCTTGCGCGCAGCGTTGATTGGCGAATTCGACGAGCAGGATGGAATTCTTGGTCACGAGGCCGACGAGCAACACGAGGCCGATCTGGCTGAACAAGTTGATGTTCATCGCGGGAATCGGAGGAATGAATCCGGACGATCCGAGCCACCCCAGGAGCCACAGCAGGCCGAAGGCGCCTATTCCCGCCAGGGGAACCGCGAGCATCACGGTGAAGGGATGCACGAGAGATTCGAACTGAGCCGCGAGGACCATGTAGACAATGAGCATCGCCAGTCCGATCACCCACCACACCTCCTTGCCGGCCTCGCTTAAGTCCTTCGCTTCGCCTCCCCACGTATGCAAAAATCCAGGAGGAAGTTCTTCCAGGAGGATTTTCTCCGCCCTCTCCATCGCGGTGCCCATGGGGATGCCAACCGGGGTCGCGGAAATGGTGGCGCTTCTAAGCCTTGAGTAATGTTCGATCGTGTTTACGGCCGCTCCGGACGTGTGCGTCACAATGCTGCTCAATTGGACCAGGGATCCGATGTTATTCCTCACATAGAGTTTGTCCAAGTCCTGGGGAAGCAAGCGGGAGGATCGTTCCAACTGGGCGATGACTTCGTACTCTTTGCCTCCGGACTTGATGCGGCTGAGGTCCAGGCCTCCGAACATGATTTGGAGTGTGCGCGAGATGTCTTCGATGGACACACCGAGCGCGGCCGCGCGGTCGCGGTCGACTCGGATTCGCAACTGGGCTTTGTTGACTTCAAACGAGGATCGAACGCTGGTGAGGAATCCCGAGGCACGCAGTTTGTTCGCGATTCCGTTCGCGACAAGATTCAGGGCATCGAGATCCTGATTTTGGATCACGAGCTGGAACGGAGCGCTGAAGCTGCGTCCAATGGATTTCGGAATATTGGGAATGGCGATGGCTCCTTCGACTTCATTCATGAATCTAGATCGCAGCCCATTGGGCCCGTTCACGATTTGCTGGACGGATCGATCGCGAACATCCTTGAGCGTGATGAACATGATGCCCTGGCTGGCTTGACCTGGTCCCTGCATTCCGGGGGCGACGATGGCGGCGTAGGAATCGACCTCCGGGGTTGATTTCACCACGTCTTCCATTTGCCGGAGCATCCGGTCGGTGTATTCGCTGGTGGATCCCTCCGGGGCGATGACGAAGCAGAAGATGCGCCCTTTGTCTTCGTCTGGGAGAAATTCTTTTGGAAGCTGTTTGTAGAGGAGCACCATGAGCGCGAAGGCTCCGAGGGTGGCGAGGATCACCAGAAGACGGTGTTTGAGAACTCCGATCAAGCTTCGCTGGTAGAACGCGCTTAACCGGTTGAAGCCACTTTCGAAAGCCATGAACAAAGGGCCGTGTTTGATGGCGTGCGCGGGTTTGAGGATGCGGGCGGCCATCATTGGTGAGAGCGAGAGGGCCACGAACGCGGAGATCGCGACCGATCCGGCGACGGCGATGGCGAACTCAGTGAACAACTGGCCCGTCGCGCTTCGCTGAAACGCCAGGGGGACAAAGACGGCGATCAGGGATATGGTAATCGCAATAACCGCGAACGAAATCTCTTCCATGGCCTTGAATGCGGCTTCCATGGGTGGGATGCCCGCCTCGACATGCCTGTAAATGTTTTCCAAAACGACGATGGCATCATCCACCACCACGCCGATGGAGAGAACCAGCGCGAGCATGGTGAGAATGTTGATGGAATAGCCGAAGAGCAGGAGCACCCCGAATGTGGCGATGATAGAAACCGGGATAGCCACGGCGGGGATGATGGTGGAACGAATATTTCTCAGGAATACAAAGATGATCACGACCACCAGGAGGAACGCGATGGCCAGGGTGACCCAGACCTCTTTGATTGCCTTTTCGACGAAAATGGATTCGTCGTAACCCACATAGATTTCGACTCCCTTGGGCAGTGTCGGTTGGATGAAGCGAATCTCGCTTTTGATGCCATGGGCGACATCGACCGTGTTCGCGGTGGCTTGTTTGACAATGCCCAGGAAGACGCAGGGTTTGCCTTTGGAACGGGCGACGGTGCGCTCATTCTCGACCCCCTCCCTGGCGGCGCCGATATCGCTGAGACGAACGATGCGCGCGCCGTCATTCCGAATCACGAGCCGATCAAACTCGGCGGCGGTCTTCAACTCGCCGAGCGTTTCGATGGTCATTTCTCGAAACATATTCTCCACACGACCGCTTGGGAGTTCCACATTTTGCTGGCGCAGCGCGCGCTGGACATCCAAGACGGTGACCTGGCGGGCGGCCATCTTTTCTGAATCCAGCCACAACCGCATGGCGAACCGTTTCTCACCTCCGATGATGATCGAGCTGACGCCTTTGATGGTTTGAAGCCTGTTTCTGATCTGGCTCTCCGCGAGGGTGGTCAACTGAAGCGGGGTGTATCGATCGCTGATCAACGAGATCCAGATGATCGCTTGGGCGTCCGCATCTTGCTTTGCCACCGTAGGCTCGCGGATGGAAACCGGCAGTCTCCCCCGGATGCGGGAAACCCGGTCGCGGACATCCTGCGCGGCGAGTTCAATGTTGCGGGCGAGATTAAATTCGATGGTGATGTTGCTCACCTGCTCGCGGCTCTGGCTGGTCAGGGTCTTGATCCCCTCGATGTTGTTGATGGCCTCCTCGAGTCTCTCCGTGA
>SYMW01000122.1 GCA_005805305.1 Verrucomicrobiales bacterium | reverse complement strand
GCCGTGATGGGCAGTCCCAGCTACATGCCGCCGGAGCAGGCGACCGGACGCCACGAGCAGGTTGGCCCGCACAGCGACGTGTATTCGTTGGGTGCGATTCTCTACCAACTGCTGACCGGCCAGGCGCCGTTCCTGGGAGAGACGGCGTTGGCGACGCTGCAACAGGTAGTCACTGAAGATCCGGTGCCGCCATCGAAGCACAATCCGCTCTCCCCGCCAGACCTGGAGACGATTTGTCTGAAATGCTTGGAGAAGAAGCCTGAACGCCGTTATCACACGGCGAGAGCTTTGGTGGAAGAGTTGGAGCGGTTTCTGAATCTCGAGCCGATTCTCGCCCGGCCTGCCAGCGAATGGAGAAAAGTGTCCGTTTGGATGATGAAGCACCCCTGGCTGATCACCGTAGCGCTCGCGTTGATTGGATCGGTGGCCTTTATCGGTTTGGCAAGTTTGGTCTATGGTCTCTGGGAACATTCGCGACTCTTGGCCTGGAGAAGCGGTCATCCCGGCGAATCCTCTCCTTTTCGGGGGGCGCAGGATTTTGCGCAAGCACACCGCAACTTCTTTGTCTGGGGCAAACTCATTTTGTTCTTATTGCTTGGGGTCCAAGTCTATTTTGGGTTTCGGACGGCCAAGAGCAGACCGGTTTCAACCGCCCTCTTTGCCTTCTTCGCAACCTGCGCCATCGGAATGTTGGGGCTTGGGATCGTCGATGTGCTTTTAATCGTGAAGTTAGCGGTGTGGACTTCCTGGGACACCGCGAGGTTTCGTGGTCCATGGAATTTTTATGGGCCTGTGTTTGTTTTTGCGGCGGTGGCATTCCTCGTTCAGCTTTTCATTCTACGCCAGAGCAGGTGGTTTGGCCGTGAAGTGGTCAACCCGATGGTCTTTGGGGCGTTGCCTCCTTCGTTGCCCCAGTCCACGAAACCACTACCTGACTCGTTTGCCGGCCGGTTCTTGCCCGAATTCATGACAATGCGGGAAGCTTTTAGACGCGGAGAGTTGCTGCGTCGATGCTTGCCCGGTTTCGGTGTCATGGTTGGGTGCATGGTTCTGGCCATCGCCGCAAGCCGGGAGTTGGAGTGGGCGGTCACCATGCTTTTATTCGCGTCACTGACCGCTCACGGCGTCTGTATGCTGACCATCGGGTTGGTTCCGATCTCCCTGAGGCGGCATATCATCGAGAATTACACCTTGTTCATACCAGGTAGAAAAAGAATGACGTACAACTTTATCTCGTACGGTTTCTTTGGCTTTTTCAATTTGATGTCCATGTGGATGATATCCAGGGATATCCCATTCGTTCCCGCGGCTTCGGGTGTGCTCGGCGGATTGTCTCTGGCCGCGTTCGTGATGTTGCTGACGCTGCGCTCGATCCGCAGGGCCGGCAAGGGATGAACGTAAAATGGGCCAATTCCTGATAATCCTTAAACCTTGAATCGGCAGTTGAATCTCGTGGAGATTGCCAAATTGGCAACAGCCTGGATGAGAAAGGTTTGACGAAGTGCGAGGCATATCCTTTATGGATCTGGTGAGCTATTCGCAGAAACTTTATCGCCAGGATCTTGCTAAGATCCGCGAGGAGCCACTGCCGTCTTAAGGGTTATGAATCCATCGTCCCCACCCCCCCCAGGCGCGAGAACTTCTGGAGATCCGCAGAGGCCGTGCCTCGTGCAAACAGTCGCCGATGCCATGGCGGAGGAACCAGCCCTGGAAGCCGTCCGTGTGGACCGAGGTGCGCACTCGATATCCGTGGCAACCCTCGGCCGGCCGCGGTCGTCCGATTTCACGGGCGAACTCTCCAGCCGGCTGGAGCGGCTCCAGGCCGATTCTTCGAAGGGCTGTGCGTTGCTTTCAGGGGAGGCGGATTGTGGTTCCTGTCCGGCTGGCCAGCCGACGGCGGGGGGCAGGGGCTTGACCGTCGAACACGCCTCCGGTGTGACTACCATTTCGCGGATTACATGTCCGACGGCACCCAAGTTTTGGCGATGGAGGGACATCCCGTGGCCGCGCCTCGTTCCGCGAAAGATAGACATCCCGGGTGACGAAACGCATGAAAACGAGTGGAAATGGCAGTTGATGGCCGCGGGTTTGTGCGCGGCGGCCGGATTGACGGCGAGCCTCTTGGACTCGACGCCCTGGGCCGTGCCCCTGTTTCTTGTGTCGTATGCTTTTGGGGGCTGGTTTGCGGTTCAAGAAGTTTGGGAAGGGCTCCGGCGTCGAATTCTGGACGTGCATTTCTTGATGCTCGCGGTGGCGGCGGGAAGCGCTTCCATCGGGGCTTGGGGCGAGGGCGCCATCTTGTTGTTTTTGTTCGCCTTGTCGGGCGGTCTCGAGCATTTCGCGATGGGCCGCACGCAGAGAGAAATTCGGTCCTTGTTCAAACAGGCTCCGAAGATGGCTATCGTGGTGGACGAGCGTGGCCGCGAAACGCCCGTGCCAACCGAGGAGGTTCGCCCAGGGATGCGGTTGATGATCAAGCCTGGCGAGCTATTCCCGGTCGACGCAGAGATCGCTCACGGCACCACCGCGGCGGACGAATCCAACTTGACCGGCGAGGCCGAGGCTGTGGAAAAGCGGATCGGGGACACGGTTCTCGCTGGAACGTTGAATTTGTGGGGCGCCGTGGAAGTTTCCGTCCTCCGGCCGCCAGGCCAGAGCGCCTTGGAAAAGATCGTGAAACTGATCAAGGAAGCGCAGCATTTGAAGGCGCCTTCGCAGCGGTTCACCGACCGTTTTGGGACACGCTATACCTACGGGGTGCTCGTTTTGTCCGCAGTCATGTTTCTCTGGTGGTGGCTGGCGGCGGGCCTGCCCCCATTGGTTTCCGAGGGCGAAGTGAGGAGCGCGTTTTATCGCACTATGACGTTGCTCGTGGTGGCGTCGCCGTGCGCGCTGGTCCTGTCCATTCCGTCCTCCATCCTGGCGGCCATCGCGTCGGGCGCGAAGCGCGGCGTGCTATTTCGAGGGGGCGCCGCCGTGGAGATGCTGTCCGAAGTAGACACCGTGGCGATGGACAAGACCGGAACTCTGACGACGGGGGACCTGCGGGTGGCGTCGGTGGAGAGTTTCCCTCCGGGTATGGAAGCCAGTATTCTGCACTGGGCTCACTCGTTGGAGAAACTTTCGACTCATCCTTTGGCGCGGGCGATCGAACGCCACGCGAAACTTCAGGGGAGCGACTCGGAACCCGTGGCCGAGTTCGAATCGGTGAGCGGACAAGGACTGGCGGGTGTCATCCAAGGAGTGGCGGTTCGTCTCGGCAAACGTGAATGGGCCACGTCTGGCTGGAGTTTCTCATCCTCTAATCCTGAAGGGGCGCGGCTGGAGCCCGGTTATTCCGAGGTTTGGGTTCGGCATGGCGAGATCGCGGGCCGGCTGATTTTGCGTGACGACCTGAGGCCCGAGGCCAAGCCATTGATCGAGGAGCTTCACAGCCACGGGCTCGCAACTCTTATTTTGACCGGGGATCGCGAATCGAGTGCCCGCTTGTTGCGCGACGAGATCGGGATTCAGGAGGTGCGCTCCGGGCTGAATCCCGCCCAAAAGCTTGAGGCGATCGAGGAGTTGAAGCGTCACGGAAAACGGGTGGCGATGATTGGCGATGGAGTGAACGACGCGCCCAGCCTGGCGGCAGCCCACGTCGGCGTGGCGATGGGAGCTCGAGGCTCGGACGCGGCCTTGGAACAAGCGGAAGTGGTGCTGATGAACGACCGGCTGGAAAATTTTCTGCTGGCATGGCAGCTCAGTCACCAGGCCAAGCGTGTGATCCGCCAAAACCTCGCGATTTCCTTGGGCACCGTCGTGGTCCTCGTCGCTGGTGCCTTGGGTGGCCTGATCCCTCTGACCTTGGGCGTGGTCGGCCACGAAGGAAGCACGGTGATCGTCGTGTTGAACAGTCTTCGGCTGCTCTTTTTCAGGCACCGGCCAACTCAGTCCGCCAGCTGAGGACCCAGCCCTGACCCGCTCTCTTCCGCCTGCGGCGTGCCACATCGAGATTTGTGGCCTGGCGAGGGAGGTTCGCGACTCTTACCTTTAAAACGGCAGTTGCCGATGGCGAATCTTCGCAACATCCTGGAGATAAAGTGTTTCCAAAACACTCGCCAGATTCACCAGGGATATGCCTCCCTCTTCGTCAAGCCTTTCTCATCCAGGCTTTTGCAAATCTGCACGATCTTCACCTGCCGTTTTAAGGCTTACTCCGGCATTCCAGGAACGTCCCATCCCATATCATGCCCCAAGAGTTTGTATAGCCGTTCGTTCCAAGGGCGGTAGAACTCGGTGAGTCGAGCGAAGGCCTCCCGGTCTGGTGGAGGAATTTTCATAGGGGTTTTTTTCACCACTTCCCTGATCTCGGGAGCGACCGGGGGCAATCCCAGAAACTTGTGGATGCCGCAAACGGTCGCCACTAAATCATCGAAGAAATCCTCGGCTCTCACAACGTGGACATTGTGCCTCTTAAATCGCTCGATCCAGAGCTCGGCAGAGCGCAAATAAATTCCGGATTCGAGCCGTGGAAAGCCGCATTTGGAAGGGAACTGGGTGCATGGAAACAGGGATAAAGCCATGTCGACGAACGCGGAGAAAGACTCGTAGTAATTCCGATGTGCTTTCAAGATGAGTCTCATTCGCTGGTTCTTTCGACCTCTGCCGTCGTTGCTCAATCGTTACAGATCCTTATGGATATGCGCCTCTTTCGCGCCTAGCCAGAGATCGAAATCCCTGCGCCACTTAATCTCATCTTG
>SYMW01000121.1 GCA_005805305.1 Verrucomicrobiales bacterium | reverse complement strand
GGTGAGGGACATAATGTCGGTAACATCCCAAGCGTAGTAAAGGGCGGTACCGAAAAGTACAAGTCATAAGTTGTTTATTATTAATTACTTACGATTTACACCATGCCGCGCTTCCTATTTCTTAACGGCATTGGCCCTAGCCCCACATTGTTGGCTCCATTCACGACATAATCCTTTCCTTCTTTGGACCAGATCGTGAAACAGCCCAGAGCCAGCCCCACTGGGCTCGACAACCCAATCTTACTGGGCTTGGTGGTGAACAGTAAGTACTCCTTCCCTTGGACGAGTTCAGGAAGTTCCATCATGGGCAGGCGGCGATGATTGCCTTGTTGGACGGGCGCCTTGGGATCGGCAATCATCGTGAAAGGAATATTCTCCACCTTTTCGCCGGCAATGTTTTCCTTTACCTTGAGATGGTAGGTCACAGTCGAGAGCGTGCCGCCTCCCACCTTGATCTCGCCACGAGTTATATCCATCACGGTGCCCCGAAAAATTCGGTCTGCATTCGAGCACAAGCCCTCCAGTTTAAGTTGTTGTGCGTAAATGGTCGCCCTCACACCGCTCACTGGGATGAAGGCGAACAACAGGGCGAGCGATGTGAATCCGACTAACGTCGTGATCTTCATCCACGAGCCAATCCGAGGCCCTGGACATTGAGATTTATAATTTGGGTGCATGATTGGATTCCATTTGAGCCCGTGATTCATTTGTCGCGCAAACCTCTCCACAAGGGACAATAACCGTGAATCCCACGGCGCCGAGGCCACCTCACAAAAAATCATCCAACGGGCGAGAATTGAAACCGAATAACACCGTAAATCTGCGCCAATGTCAATCGGCTTGAAGCCAAAATATTTCCATTCCAACGCAGTCCAACCACAATCGATTTAGCCACCCGTTGGGGCATCGATGCGCAATCCAGGAAGCAGGAGGTCATCCATAAACCTTAGAACGGCAGTTGAAACCCGGAAGACTTGCAAAAGCCTCAGCCCTCAGAATGTCGGGGGCCATTTGTATAAAAGAAGGGAATGTTCGTTTCCATCAAAACAGCCCCGCTCCAGCCGCCCAGCCCCCCTCGGATGGGGCGAGGAGGCAAATTTCTGGAAAGAGGTGTTTTTGAGGGCCGTACGAAAGAACCCGAATGAAAGGCGAAAGCGGATCGAATCGTAGCAGCCTAAACTAGAACGAATGTGGGCTGAGAAAACACTCGGACTCGAGAGGTTTCACCACTCCCCAGAGGGGGAAGCCGAGGCAGCCACTCGCGGCGTCAGACGTTCTCAGGAGGCCCCAAACTTCTTGCTCAACAGGTGCAGCAAGAAATCCTCATCAAACGGGCCGAAACATGCCCTAACGGGACTGCCTGCGCTGGCGCCAATTCCGAAGCATGCTCGCGCCGAAGGGCAGGAGAAGAAGCGCGCCGGCGGCGTAGGTGGAAGGTTCCGGCACGGGCACGTGAATCCCCAGTTCGCCAATGGCATACAATTCATCGGAGTTGACGCTGATGGAGGAGATGGTGGTCGCCCCAGTCGTATGAAATCCAAAGCCATTGGCCCCGGAATCCCCGTTCACCACAATGGAAAGGAAAGTGCCGTCGTTGGCGGTGGCCGTGATAGTCACCAAATCAAAGGGATCAGGCTCGGCGTAAAACAAAAAGGCTCGTGTGTTGGAAGGCATTCCAAGGGTGACCCCCGTTCCTGAATCATCGAAATAGACAGAACCCTCGTAGCCGTGACTCCAAGTCGCCCAGGTTTCCGGTACTTTGCGCAGTTCCAAATCGTGTGAGAAAGTGACCCCGTTGACCCCGCTGACATAGGTCTCAGTCGGGCGCGGATCCAACCCAAACATCGAGATCCCATAACCTCCAAGGATCGCCGGCGGGGCGGCAGTGCCGAGATCCGTGGCCACGATACTGGCCCTGCCATTTATCGAGCTGAGAACCAAGGCGGCCAACAATAAACTTACTCGAGTCGTTTTCATGTTACTTTCGTGTTAACGCCAGACGCGTGTTCAGACGCAGCTCGACTGAGGAAACTGCCTGTAACGCGTCCAGATCATTGTCTTGCTGATCAAAAACTTCGGAACTACAAAGAAATACCAAGAACGGAGCTACGTCGTCCATCTCAATCCGGCACATTTTAGTACACTTTTGAGACATATTCCTGGCTCAACGGAGGATTCTCCCGACGCTTGGCTTGCGAGTCCTCACCAGAAAAGGCCTCGGCGGGGTGTTGTCCCAGCAGGCAACGGCTGAGGTTGCCCCGAAATGACCGGCGCCCCACGGCTCGGATCTTGCAAATTTAAGCAAAGGCCCACGCAAAGAGTGGTGAGCGGTGTCCACTGTTCGAGACCACTTTGGGCCATGAATGTGGAAGACTTCCAGCGAGTCTGGCTGCACGGACGACGCCTGTCCCCGGAGACGCGCTCAAAAAGGCCCCTGCCGCTCGCCCGGGCACGAGAACTGTCGCGGAAGGGATTCGCTGCCGATCCCGAAGAAAGTCAGCACTTGACCCAGGATTTTTTTGCGGGATTCTTTGGAGGAGAATCTGCTGAAAAACCACTGATCCGGCAGGAGGCAAGTTACTCTTTTCTCCTCTGCTGCCGGCATAATTCATGTCAACAATCCTCACAACTCTCCAGAATCATCCTGTCAAACAATTCGGCGCGGACGAAACCGTGCTGGAGCAGGGCGCCCACACCGACCTTCTCTATGTGCTGATCGAGGGTGCTGTGGAGGTGCTGAAAGACCAAGTCAAAGTGGCCAGTTCGTCCGAACCGGGCGCTGTGTTCGGCGACCTCTCAGTGCTTCTTCGTTGTCCTCACACCGCTTCCGTCCGGACAGTGCGGCCGTCCTCATTCCACATCGTGCCTGACCCGTGGAAATATCTCGAGGAAAACCCTTCGGTTTGCCTCCATCTTTGCGTGTTGATCGCCCAGCGCCTCGACGCGGTGAACAAATACCTGGTGAATGTGAAACATCAATTTGCAGGTCATGATCACATGGGCATGGTCGATGGGGCTCTCGACGCCTTGATGCATCGTCATCCGCGTCCGCGAGTCGCTCCACGCGCCTCAACTATTCGCGATCCGGAGATCTTGGATTGAACAGCCTTCTTGAGAGCTCCACTCAGCAGTCATGGCGCCGAGATCAATGATGATCGAGGCCGGTTGCGGACCGATCTGCCGCCCAGGATTGAACACCCACGCGCGTCCAACGCGGTCTATCCATGAACCGTCCTCGTAGAACGGCGAGTTATGGATGTGGCCGCTCAGGACCATGTCCGGTTGAAAACGGCCGATCCAGGCGCGGAGAAACTCGTCTCCTACGAACTTGCGGCCGGTCCAACAGGTTTTGGAGCCTTGAGGAGGGGCGTGGTGAACCCATAGCCATCGCCCTCGCACCTGAGCGGATTCACGTTCCAATTGCTGTTCTAGTTCGGCGCGCGAAACACTGCCGTCCCACCACGGGCATACGGTGATGCGGGTGTCCTCCAATTCGAAGCTGTCACCATCCACATAAAACCTTTCGCCTCGCGACTGGCGCAGCCATTCGGCGACGGATTCATCAGCCGCGTTGCGGCTATCGCCATCGTGATTTCCCGAACTGACGACAAGTCGAGTCTTCTGACGCAACAGGGCGAAATACTTTTCCACGATCGCGATTTGCACATCGGCATCGAGTGCCGAACTCAGATCCAACAGGTCCCCACCGATCACGGTCGCGTCGAAATCGGCAGCCTGACCGAGAAGCCAATCAAACTGCTTCAGCGAATAATGCAAGTCAGCGACGAAAAGCAGGCGCATATAGAAGGAAGAGTTCGATTCTGATTTCAAAAACCCGAATCGCGAGATAAAAAACCAATTTGTTTGCCATTGACATTATGAAACTGATTTCATCCCTACAATTCATCGCCGTCCTCGGTTTGGCCAGTTTGTCACAGCTGACCAAAGCTCGAGCCGAGTTTATCCAACCGGTGTCGGCCTACGCTTCGAACGGGGCCGCTACCCAGGACGCCCTCATCGACGGGCAGGGTTTCGAAGAGCCCGGAGTGGGATCCCCTGCGTCGGTCCATAGCAGGGTCGGAGGCGACATGTGGTCCGGTGTGGGGTCGATCAAAGAATTCGTGGTTTTCGACCTGGGGAAAACCGTCAGCATTACGAAGGTCTATATCTGGAACTACAATGTTCAGGATGCCACGGATGTGGGGATGAAGGATGTGGAAGTGCAGGTGTCGCCGGATACGAACATCACCAACGCCAATTTCAACGCGATCGCCCGAATCTCACTCAAAGAAGGGGGCGCCCAAGCCCAGGTCTTTGATGTTGTGGGGACGAACGTGCGGCTGGTCAAACTCAAAGGCCTTTCAAATTGGGGCCAGGGTTACACCGTGGGGCTGGCGGAAGTTCGATTCGAGAGCGGGGAAATCACGGGCAATGTGCCGACCATCGTTTTAAAGGGTCCCCGGGATGGCGACGAAATTGCTTTTGGAGAGGATATATCCATCTCGGCGACCGTCACGGACAAAGATGGGGCTTCCAATCTGGCAAAGGTCGAGTTCTTTGACGGAAGCACGCTTTTGACCAATAGAACGGCCACGCCCTACACAGGAACTCTGAAAGGAGCGGCGAAGGGCAGCCATGAATTGCGTGTCATGGCCACGGACAAAACCGGCAAGGTTTCCTGGGTCAACGCCAACGTGTTCGTGCGGGAGCTGGTGGCGGATCGAATCCTCAAAATCGACGACACAGCGGATGAAGGCCCGGGCCTGAACCAAATCTTGTACACAGGAACGTGGAACCTCGCCCCTGGCGGAGCGACCGACCCTCGCTACAACCATAACGATCACTACGAGCCCAACAACAATAGAAATGCCTATTTTGAAGTTCGGTTTAAGGGAGTCAAAATCGATATCTTCGCAACCGTGGCCAGCCATCACGGAACTGCCCTCGCGAGCATCGACGGGGGCCCAACCTCCGTCGTGAATTACAAAGCGCCGCAACGGGGCGAGCAGGTGTTCGTTTGGGGGAGCCCCATCCTCCAGAATCGGGAGCACGTGCTCCGCGTCAGAGTTGTGGGCGACGGAGTGGTTACCGCCGATCGTTTCGACGTGAGCGTTTCCGACAAACCCGAAGTGACGGTTGCCACGGTCAAAGAAGTGGTCGCCACTTTCAAAAGCCTCGTGGTGAAGATGGAAGATGCTCCGGGGAGTGTCGTCGATCCGTCCACCATCAAACTGACATTGGATGGATCTGCGGTGGATGCCGTGGTTGTGAAGGCCGCGCCCATCACAACCGCCACTCACACCCTGGCGGCGCCTTTCCCGCCAGGCTCAACCCATGCGTTGAAGGTCACGGCGAAGGACACGGCCGGTGGCAGCATCACCAACGAAACAACCTTCACGCTGCCGGCGCCCTACTTCCCATTAACGGGGTTGGGGGGACCGCTGAGCACGAAGGGGAACTGGGGCTTCCGCCAAATCTGGAATGCGGGACGCGCGGATGCCCTCGTCTCGGCCGTGGACATCGCCCTTCAATCCAACAAGCAAGGCTTCGCGGGCAATGTTCAAAACACACTCGTCCCGTTCATCAACCTGGCCAAGACGTCCAATCCCGGCGGGGGCGGCTTTTTCACTGATGACCTGCCCTTGCCCGCAGAGCAACAAGGGTTGACCGACAACGATTTTGTCATCGTCGGCCGCGCGAAAATCAAAATCCCTCGCAGTGGCGACTGGACCATCGGGGTGCATAGCGACGAGGGCTTTGGGCTGCGTTTCATGGGGGCGGCCTTCAGCAGCGTGACCGGGGGGGGAGAACTGGACGAGAACTTTTCCGAGTTCATGGTCGCAAAAAACAACTCCGCGGACAGCAACACCCGAGGTGTTCTCTCGAACGTTGCGGCGGGCACTTATGAGATCGAGTTCCTCTCGTGGCAGCGGATAGGAGGTGCTTACTATGAAGTGTACGCCGCCCAGGGCAGTTTCGCCGAGGACGCGGACACAGATCAATGGCAATTAATCGGCGCCCCAGGGGGTTTGGAGATTGTGTCGGGCGCAAACCTTGCCCTCGTCGGCATTCAAACACAGATCGATCGTGTGGTCATCGACTTCACAACCCCCAACCCGGAGGGGCAGCATCAAATTCTGGAAACCGTGGACTTGAAAACCTGGCTGCCTGCAACGGGCGCGACGTTCCAGAAAACCGGAAATGGAATCCGGGCTTCAATCAGTGGTGTCGTTGGAGGAATGAAGTTCTACAAAGTCGCCACGCTTTGAACTTTTAACCTTAAAACGACAGTTGAACCTCCTGAAGTTCACTTCAAACTCTGGAGATAGGCGAGCAAGTCGCGGAACTGGTCGCTTGTCAGCAATTGCTCCAGACCCTCCGGCATGGCGGAGAGCTGCTGACGTTCAAACGAAGCGATGTCTTCGGACCGCACCGAGTGGACGATGCCTGCCACATCCCGCAAACGGACGCCTCCCGGGCCCTGAGCGACCAGCGCGCCCGACACTTCCTCGCCGTCGCGCCTGATCAGCCGATGCGGCTCGAAGCCCTGCGCGAAAGAACTGCTCGGATACAAGACCGACTCCAGCAAGTCGGTCCCCGAACGGATCGCGCCGATGCGCGTCAGATCGGGGCCGGCCGTGCCGCCACGCTCCCCGACGCGATGGCAGTCGGCACAGGTCGCCTTGGCGAATCCTTCGCGGCCGCGTGCCGGGTCTCCGCCCGCAAGCAGGGCGTGGAATTCCCGCAATCGTTCTGCCATGCCCGCCCGGTTGCGTTCCCAGGCCGCCAACAGCGAAACCCGTTCCGGCGATCCATCAGAAAACGGCCGGAGCGCCTCGTCCAACGTGGGGCGCGCCGGAGACCAGCCGGATCGAAGCCGCGCGAGAAAGAAGTCCGCCAGAGACGGGCGCGACGCTTCGTCGACGGCACGCGTCAGCACAGGCACGAACGCATCTGGTGAAACGGCCACTCCGGATGTCCACGACGACAGCAGGCGGCGCAATTGCGCGGGCGTCAGCCTGGAATGTGTGAGCAGATCGGCGGCGGCCAGACGATCCACGGCGGGGGCCGCCGCGCCGAGGGCCGCGATCGCGAGGGTGAACATGTCGTCGCTCAGCCCGGCCCGACGCGATGCCAGGCGAGCGGCCAGCAACCGCTGGGCGGCGGGCACTCCCGCATCGACGGCGAGTTTCGCGAGGTGCGATTCCCGATCTGGCTGCGGATACGACGCAACCACCTGGAGCGCGGCCGCGCGCAGCGCCGGTTCCGCGAGCGCCGCGGGAACCGCACGCAACCAGGCCGGATCCGGTTCCTGCGCCGTTAGCGCCGGCAATTGTGCGAGCAGCAGGGCGCGCATCGCGATGGGGGTGGGAGTGGCTGGATCGAGCAACTCACTGAAAAGCTGCCGCACCGCGGCCTCGGATTGAAAGGTTACCAACAGGCTTCCGAGAGCGGACGCCGTCGGGTCGTCGAGTTCGGCGGAGGTCAACTGCTCGCGCAACCACGGCGCGGCGGAGCCCGCCCACTCTCGGTGCCGTTCCAAGAGGCGGCGCGCGGCGGCTTGAATGCCGGCATCCTTGTCGGCCAACGCCCCCATCAGGTCCCCGAAAGAGAGCGTGGCGAACGGGGGCTGATCGAGCAGGTGCAGGGCGGCGAGACGGACGCGCGGAGACGGATGGCCCAGCACGCCGCGAATGAACGGCTCGTCGGCCAGCGCCAGCAGCGCCGCGATGCAGGCGTGTCGCTCAAAATCATCCGCCGCGCGGACCAACGCTCAGACCTCAGTAAACCGACCCCTGGAGGGGAAAAAGGCGAGCAAGTCCAAATCCCTTGGAATAGTGGTGAAGGCAGTGTAGATGGCGGGTAGGCTGAGAGGGGATCTGTCGGAATGAGGGCAGGTCAAAGGACCTATG
>SYMW01000120.1 GCA_005805305.1 Verrucomicrobiales bacterium | reverse complement strand
TTCTCAAGGTATTTCGCGCACGAGCCGTCGTCGGGGAAGACGCGCTGGAACTCGGGAAGAGTCGTCGGGAAGCCGCGGGGGTCCATGCCTGCAATCTAGCATTGCTCAGGCTGTTTGGCAATGAACCGGATAGGCATGCTTTGTTTCAGTCGCTCCGTTTAATGATGCTCGCTGCCTTTCCTTTTTCTCTAACCTCGGCGTTTGAGTTCACGGTCGCGCCGGCAGCCCCAGGACCCCAGTTCGTGCGAGCCTCGGTCCCCCTCGGCAGTCGAAAGATCGATGGCCTCCATCAAGTCCTCCTCACTGACGGCAAGTTGTGCTTGACCGCGGGGGCGCGCCCCGTGGCTCCTCACCTCGGAAAATCGGGCAAAACCCATGTCCGACGCGCCTTGATCTCCTTCCCGTACGTGTTCAAGGATCTTATTCCGGTAAACTTCAAGTCGGATGGCGCCATCAGCGATTTCCAGAACATCCCCGTCCCGGTCTCCATGCCCTCATCCGTGGAGGTGACCCAGGACCGTGTCTCGGTTCGTTACTCGAGCGGAGTGAACCTGGAGGCTCTGTTGCTCGCCCCTTCCACGTCCCGAACGTTTGGGGATTCCGGTGCCGCCTGCGCACCAGAGGTAGAAATCGTGGAGCAGACCTTGTTTTATCGATGGCGCCGATGGCGATTTCCAGATGCAGCATGGCCAAGAATCATCGAGGTCCGTGAAGATGCCAATGGCACCGTTGTGGTGGTTGCGTTGGTTCAACGACTGGCGGCTCAGAACGGCTTCGCCCCTCTTTTGGCGTGGGACATCCACGGCGACCAGCCACCGGATCAATTGACTTCAAAAAGCCGATCGCAGTCCCTCGAAAACGGAGAGGCTCGGCATGGATTTGAAACCGGCGAACCCTGCGAGCTCACTTTTGCCGGGGGCCTCTGGAAGATGCAGTTTCCTCAAGCCCCGCTGAAGCTCCGCGGAGGCGTGTCGGCTCGCCGAGCGGATCCGGGGTTCCAGTGTGTCCATACCCGTTGCGATGGCGATGATCAGGTCCCCATGCAGCCCCACTCCTGGCAGCGGGTCGAGTTCGTCGTCGGCCCAGCCGCCGCCGCTTCGCTGCGCCCCACGCTGGAGTCGCCGCACGCCCTGACGTTCCCCAAATCCGCTCTCTCCAAGACTTACGGCATAGCAAATCTGGACGAATCAAGACTTCCCGCAGAGGTGGCCGGACTTCTGAAGTATCATCGCGAGGCCATCCGCCAGTCCGCGTTGGTGGGTCACGATTGGGGAAACGTCACCAGTTTCAACCACGGCTCTCGCACCGCAGGCGTGTTCGGAATGAATCGGCTAAATCATAACGCACCAATTCTGGAGGACTACTGGAGGACGGGAAATCGGACCCTTCGAGATACGGCCTTGTTATGGTGCGAGAATTTCATGGATCTCTCCATTTGGTGGCCACCCTTGACACCCTCGCCTCCCACCGACAGACGATTCGGCGGCACTCGCTACAATAACATCACCGCCCAGGACAAAGTGCCTCCATCCACCGATTTCATGTGGCGCTCGAATGACTCGGTGAACTTTTGCACCAAAGGCTATGACTCCTTCCTTATGGCTTTTGAGGAGACGTGCGACACACGGCTGCTGGAGGCTTTGGAATGGCAGTTGAGCTACGCCCGAGACCACGTTTTCGCCAATCGCGGAGAGTGCCGGAATATCGGGGATGTCCGAGATTTCATGAGGCTCTACGAACTGACCCATGATCACGAGCACCTCGCTCAGGCGCTCAGGCTTTTTCGCGAGCTGCGGGAAAAACTCTCGCCCGATGGGCTGTTCGATCAAGGTGGAAAACCGCTTCATGCGAATCCGCCCTTCATCGAAACCGACGCCGCGGGACTAAAGGTAGGCTTCGCCAAACCTTACATTATTGGATACGCCTTGGCGGGACTGCCCGCTTTGGCGGTCCATTTTCCCGAGGAACCCAGGCTCCGCCAAGTGGTGCGGGCGGTCGCGGATTTTCTCGCTTCGAGCATGGACCCCGCAGGCGGGTGGCGATATCCCCATCCTCGAAGCAGTTCCTTGCTCTTCGGCCAAGCGTTGGAGCATGCGTGGCAGATCGTGCAAGCGGATCGGCTCCTGGGTCCGGAAGCCCGCCGCCTCGATGCGATCGAAGCCGTTCTGAGGCAGCGCCTGCATGGATGGCTCCGCTCGGGGCGGATTCTCGGCGGTCTAGGTGGATTCGAGATCGCCCTGGGTCAAGTGAAGTCAGCCAAGGATCTTGAGTCGCTCTACGCGAGTCCGGAGGGCCGTCCGCAAGATCAAGATTATCTTCATGGCTCCATCGGCTTGGGCGGAGCTCCGCCAGAAGGATTGGTGTACCTCGGGGAGGTCCTGGCGCATTATCTGATGCACAGACCAGCGGAGCGCCTCCTGGTGCCGCCGGATCCCGGATCTCCGCTCGGGAAAATCTTGGCACGCCTTCCGCCATGAGATCAGACCTCAGAAAAGAAGGGCGGATTCGTTGGCAACAAATTGCTTTCCATTTCCTTGAAATCCTCACCGCAACCAGCTTCCTCGCCGCATCCGACCCGCCTGCCGATCGGCGGGCAGGTGGGGAGAGGGGTTGTCTTGAGGGAAACGAACACTCAATTCATTTTCACAAATTGCCTCAGAAATTCTGAGGTCTGGAGATCCGGGCTTGTTTTCCACCGCGCTATCAATCGCCTCAACGTGTTCCCTACCGAGGCCATTTCGAGGTTCGAGAGGACTCTCCCCCTCCCAATTGAAGGTCCCAAGAGTGCCGTTTTAAGCTTTAAGGTTCCCTGTGCGGCCTGGCTCAAACCGATTCACGGTGCCTTTGGATTAGGGGGATCGCTTGGATTGGGAGGCCGTTGAAATACATGAAAAACGTAACCAAGACCGGCGCCGAAACCGAGTCCGTAAGAAACTCCCCAGCTCAATTTGGCGAAAGTGCCAAGCTGGGACTGGGACAAGGCCGGGAATAACTGAACCCCTTCCGTACTGGTCAAGTAATACATCATTTTGCCTCCGGCGAAATACCCTAGCGAATGGGTGAGAAAAAGCACGAGGCTTGCGGAGAGCCAGCCCTTTAAATTGCCCAGCCGCCAGCCGGTCAGCGTCACGAAGGCTACGCTGCCGGCGAGGGATCCGAGCCATTCACCCGCACCAAGCCGCAACCAAAACCAGAAAGCGCACCAGACAAAAGAGTAAGCTAGGAAAGCGGGGATGAAAACTCCGTAAAAGCGCCTCACGCAGCGTGGACCTTTCATGAGCGGATGCATCAACAACCCAGCAAGCCCGATAAACGTCACCGCGCTCACGGCATACAAGCCAGCCTCGCCAACGTTTGCGTAAAACCACCTGCCTCCAAAAGCCCAGACGGCAAACCCTCCGATGCTGACGAGCGTGAATCGCCAAGCGCCATCCAGAACCGCGCTCAGAGCGCACCCGGACTCGCATCGCTTCGAAGGCCGGTCCGTCGGGGAATTGGCGGGAACATCGCTCATACTTTGCAACGGGACCTGCAAACGACTGACTTAGGCGTCACTACCAAACAATAAACCGCCGTCCCAGGGGACGCCATGAAATTTGCCGCCATCGGTTTGATCAGTGTCGAAAAAACATGCGGCAAGCCACGTTGCCGCCAGGAAGCGACGACGACGACGACGAGAAAAATGAAAAAGCAAACGGGAAAAAGCGAAGTGGCGGAGAGAGAGGGATTCGAACCCTCGGTACTTTTTACATACGCACGCTTTCCAGGCGTGTGCCTTAAACCACTCAGCCATCTCTCCACCGGTCCAGAGGAGCTTGTTCCAAACGGGAACTGGTCGCAACGACTTTCTGAACGTCAAATATCCCTTGCAAAAGCGACCTGGTCTGAGTTGAATGACCGGCCTCGTTGGCGTCGGCTAGATAGCTCAGTTGGTAGAGCAGAGGACTGAAAATCCTCGTGTCGCCGGTTCGATTCCGGCTCTAGCCACCATTTTAAGAAGTTTCATAGAGTCAAGGATTTATATCGCTTTCGGAAGACGAAAAACAGCTCCTAAGAATCGCTCAAAATAATTTGCTGTCCGGTTTCTGTCCGGTTTTTTCGATGCTGAAGCGAATTTCGGTTGGCTGGGGATCGCCATCTGGCCTTTGCACGTAAAGTCGAAGCATAGCCAAACAGGCAGCGCCGTCCGAACATCGCAGGCCAACAAGCCGTCCTGCTGGAACCAAGTGGTTGCGAGTGAATCGGGACACGGGGAATGGTCAAATATTGACCGTGTTCGGCGAGAGCCACGTTGACACTCCCTAATCTGGTTAACGGGTTCTTGCCTGCCGTAGCGCCCATGCTCTGGCCGGCGATGGACTCGCACGCAGGGTCGGCGGCGTTCAGTTCGGCGATGGCCAGGATCTACGAGAAAAAAGGGTAACCATCCTTTATTTCTGGGCAACCGTCCCGGCACTGTCGGGGGGTGGGGGGCGCGAATAGAACAGCATCGAGCGTTATTCCAGGCGCGGTCACCAGGAGTCAGGCCAGAGGCTTTTGAACGCACCAACGACGCCGGAGGCGACCAAGGGCCGGTCGTCCGGTGTGACGTGGGCAAGCAAGTTCAAGCCGATGGGGAAGTCGAGGTCGCCAGGATTGAAATAGACGGTGTGTTCAGCTCGGGCCGGAGGGATGAGACCGAGGAGTTCCTCTGCAAGGTCGCCATGGGGGTCGATCAGGCCGACG
>SYMW01000119.1 GCA_005805305.1 Verrucomicrobiales bacterium | reverse complement strand
TCTGGGCGGAATGGTGCGGTCCCTGTAAAATGCTGGCGCCAGTCCTCGATGAACTCGCGACCGAGTACAACGGAAAGGTCGCCATTGGCAAGGTCAACATCGACGACCACCAAGTTTTAGCGGCTAAATACGGGATCACAGCAATTCCAACGCTGTTGCTCTTCAAGAACGGCGAAGTCGCCGAGCAGATTGTGGGGCTTCGAAGCAAACGGGATTTAAAAGCTAGCTTCGAGCGCGTCACCGCACCCTAACGCGCCCCATCCAGGTCACGAAGACATCCCTTTGCCGCGGAGTCCGTTGTCCGGTGCCTCAGTCTTGAGGCAAACACCTGATGACGATGGGATTAATCTTCTTACCTTCGCAACTCGAGCACCGCAGTGATTTCTATCACCAGCTTGGCGCCATGATGACGGCGGGAGTTCCAGTCATCAAAGCCATAGAAACCCAAGCAGCCTCTCCTCCGAGCGCCAGTCTCAAGAAGCCCATCTCAATATTGCTGGACGCGGTCCAAAGGGGCGCTTCTTTCCACGAAGCCATCGCGGCGGGCCGTTGGATGACGTCCTTCGATGTGACCTTGCTCCAAGCCGGAGAGGTCAGCGGACGCCTGGACGCGACTTGCACCTTGCTGGCAAAGTTTTACTCGAATCGAGCTCGCCTCGCTCGGCAAGTCATCTCGGAACTCACGTATCCGATTTTCTTGGTCCATTTCGCGATTTTCATCATTCCATTCGCCTCCTTTTTCACGACAGGAGACGTTGGCCGTTACCTCGCTCAGACCTTGGGTGTTTTGGCTCCCCTCTATGCCACGTTCGCCGCGGGTGTCCTGGCGTGCCAAGGGCGGAACGGAAAACGATGGCGAGCCTTGTTGGAAGCCGTTCTACATCGCATTCCCGTCCTCGGCGCTGCGCGCAGGAGCTTGGCCTTGGCACGCCTAGCGAACGGACTCGAGGCCTTGCTCAACGCGGGGGTTGGCATCCTCGAAGCGTGGAACCTAGCGTCCGCGGCGAGTGGCTCCCCCGCCCTGGAAAAGGCCGTCTCCAACTGGCAGCCAAAACTTTTGACGGGGGACACACCGGCGGAAGTGCTCAACAGAACCCCCGAGTTTCCTGATATGTTCAAAAACCTATATTATACCGGCGAAATATCGGGCCAAACGGATCAAACGCTTCGTCGGCTGAATACGTTTTATGAAGAGGAAGGAATCCGAAAAATCAACGCCTTCTGCAAGTTCCTGCCTCGGCTCTTATTCCTCGTCGTGGCCCTGGGTATTGCCATACACGTGGTCGGCTTTTGGAAGAGCTACTTTGACACGATCAACGATGTGATGAAATGAACCGGCAGTGGAGGAATAGGGGGCGGTTTCCGGGATGTCGGTTTAGTGGCGTGCGAGTGCCTTAACCAACGTTCAACTGCCGTTTTCAGGTTCAATCTCCTTCCTCGAGCAACTTGCGATAAAGTGTGGCAAGACTGACCCCGAGGATTTCCGACGCTTTCTGTTTGTCCCCCCCCGCCGCAGCCAAAGCCTTGTTCAGATAGGCCAGCTCCTGCGACCGAATAAATTGCTTGAGCGTTCCAAGCGTCTGGCCCGATGCCGCCTCGCCGTCTCCGAAGGACGGCGGCTTGGCGTCGCTGGAGGTGGTCGGAAAAAGGGCTTGATTGAGAACCACAAATTGTGACGGCGGAGATCCCTCGCGAGTTTCGATCGCTGTGTCGATCGACGCCTCACTGGCGTAGCGGTGCAACTCGGGGGGCAGGTCCGTGATCTGAAGAACATGAGTTTCGCTCAAGGCGCACGCCCGCTCGATCGCGTTCTCCAACTCTCTCACATTCCCGGGCCAATCGTGGGCGCACAGCACGTCCATGGAGGACTTCGTGATCTGCATCGGCTTTCCTGTTCGAGCGTGGGTCTTGTCCTTCAGAAAGTGGGCGGCCAACAATGGAATATCATCGCGGCGCTCACGCAGGGAGGGAAGGCATATTGGAATCACATTCAATCGATAGTACAAATCCTCCCGGAACGAGCCTTCGCGGGTCTTCTTCTCCAACGGCTCGTTCGTCGCGGCCACCACTCGAACGTTGACGTAAACGGGAACGTTGTCACCCACGCGCCGCACTTCTCGCTCCTGGAGAACGCGCAGGAGCCGGCTCTGAAGCACCTGAGGCATCGACCCCACCTCATCCAGGAAAATGGTGCCCCCATCGGCCTCTTGAAAGAGTCCCTTCTTGTCGTTAATCGCCCCCGTGAACGAACCTTTCCGGTGGCCAAACAGCTCCGACTCAAGCAGGTTTTCAGGAAGAGCGCTGCAATTGACGGGAATAAACGAGCCCAATTGGCGGCGGCTATTGTAATGAAGGGCTTTCGCCACGAGCTCCTTTCCGGTTCCGCTCTCTCCCAGAATCAGAACAGTGCTGTCCGTGTCCGCGACGCGCTCGATCATCTTGAACACCTGCTGCATCCGAGCCGAGGTTCCGATTATTTGGTTAAACTGGTACTTCTTTTTGAGCTGCTTGCGCAGGTAAACGTTCTCCGAAACCGCTTCGTTGTACGACAGAGCCCGTTGCACGCAAAGCTTGAGTTCGTCGAGCTTGAACGGTTTTTCCAAGTAATCATAGGCGCCATTCTTCATGGCCTCCACGGCGGTTTCGATGCTGCCAAAACCCGTGATCATGATGACCACTGCAGGTGGAACAAGCGAGCGCGCCTTGTGCAGAATTTCTAATCCCCGAGGCCGAGTGCGGTCCAAATATAGATCCGTGATGACAAGGTCGGGGGCGATGGATTCCATGGCCTCGAGCGCCGCATTTCCGTTGGTGAAGGGGAAGACCTCATGACCATCGGCGCGCAACAACTCCGAGACCATTTGAACCATGGTCATTTCGTCGTCTGCGAGAAGTACTTTGGCCATACCAGAGCGTCCCTTTGACTAGCGCAATTTCGGGGCGGGGGCGCGCCGATTACTTCTTCGGAGAGACGAGTTCGCTCATCTTGAAGATGGGGAGGAACATGCAGATCACGATCCCTCCAACCACAACCCCGAGAAACACGATCAAGAGAGG
>SYMW01000118.1 GCA_005805305.1 Verrucomicrobiales bacterium | reverse complement strand
GGAGCCTATCCGGACATGGATCTGTGACCGAGGAGCAACGCAGCCAGAGGTTCACTGTGGCACAACCCAATGGGCGGCACGTCTTTTTGATTCAGACTTCGTTGTTCGCTCCTCACAGACCCACGAAGGGTATGTTCGTCGTTCTCGCCTCGTCTGAATCAAAAATCCATTGCCGCAAATGTCCACCCAATTCGTGAACGGCACACTAGCCGAACAGAGGGTATAAAAGAGGGTATTCCAACTCCTGTTTTTTCGAGTTGCGTTTGATCGGCAATGACGCGATTTTTTGAGCATGCCAAATCCTCGATTGTTGTTGGCCGCTTTGATCGCGGCTGTTTTGTTCTCATCGGACCCGACACTAGTAGCCGCTCCTCCCGCCAAAGAAGCGGCGGCCGCGATTCACGAGATCCGTGAAAATGCCGAACGTTTCCTGGCCTCTCTGGATGCGACCCAAAAGGGGAAAGCCACATTCGAGTTCAAGGACGACGAACGCCTGAACTGGCACTTTATCCCCCGGGAACGAAAAGGCCTTTCTTTCAAGGAACTTCAGCCTTTCCAGCGCCCGCTTGCCCTCGCGCTCATCAATTCCCCGCTCAGCCATCGCGGGCAAATGAAAACTGCGGCCATCATGAGCCTCGAGCAGATCCTCCTCGAACTGGAGCAAGGCAAGGGCCCGAAGCGCGACTCGGACCTCTACTTCCTGAGTTTCTTCGGCACCCCATCAAAAACCCAAACATGGGGCTGGAGGATCGAAGGCCACCACCTCGCCATGAACTTCACGCTCGCACACGGCGCTCTCTTCTCCGGCACTCCCTCATTCCTGGGCTCAAACCCCGCTAAAGTGAAAACAGGGCCTCGCGCAGGGCTTCGCGCGTTGGCCGAGGAAGAGGATTTGGGGCGTCAGTTGGTGAAGTCGCTCACCCCCGCACAATCCAAACAAACGATTTTCACCAACACGGCTCCGAAGGACATCTTCACCTCCGCGGATCGAAAGGCCCGCCAGCTGGAGCCGCATGGGATTCTGGCGGCGTCGCTGAACCCCGCTCAGCTCGACAATCTAAAGGCTCTGGTTCGCGAATATGTCGGGCGCGTGCGTCCGGAATTGGCAACCGAGTCCATGCAGAAGATCGAGAAAGCCGGGTGGAAAAACGTTCAGTTCGCGTGGGCGGGAGGCGTGGAGCCCGGCCAGGGCCATTATTATCGCGTACAAGGCCCGACCTTCCTGCTTGAGTACGACAACGTCCAGAACGACAACAATCACATCCACGCGGTCTGGCGGGATTTTAATGGTGATTTTGGCGAGGATATCCTGGCGCAACACTACTCGGAAGCACCGCATGGCAAGTGATTCCGGCTCGCCGCGCCACTCCCCCAAAACGGGCAACGCCGACGCCCAACTAGAGGCCAAACCCACTCCCGAACCGGTTCCATCCCGAAACACGGACTCCGCTGCCATCTCCCACGGAGACTCTCAGAGCCATCTCTCGTTCGCGCCGAACCTCATCCAGACGGCGGCGGCATCCAAAGCAGCGAACCCTCCCGTATCCGTGGGAGCCAGGGTGAAGGTGACCGTGGACGACGTGGCCTTTGGCGGCGAAGGCGTGGGGCGGTGCGGCGAATTCGTGATCTTTGTCCCTTTCGTCCTGCTGGATGAAGAAGTGCTGGTGGAGGTGGTCGAAGTCAAGAAACGGTTCGCTCGCGGCCGTTTGGTCGAGGTGTTGAGGTCTTCCCCCCATCGCGTGCAGCCCGTGTGCCCGCATTTTATGGAGTGCGGCGGCTGCCAATACCAGCACATGGCCTATGAGAGGCAGCTTGAAGTGAAACACCGGCAGGTCGCGTCCCTGATCGAACGCATGGGCGGATTTGATCCAGCCGTGGTCTCCACCGCCATCCCGTGCCCGGCTCCTTATGGGTATCGAAATCGGATCATGATCCGAACTCAATGGGACAAGACCGAGCAACGGCTGAAAATCGGATTCCTCAGGAGCGACAGCCGCCTGGTGGTCGACATCGAGCAATGCGCGATCGCGGAACCCGGCATCAACGAACGCATTCCAGCGGTGCGCTCGAATCCGCCGGCACGGGGAGGGATCAAGGTGGTCCTCCGGGTTCCTCCAAAGGATTGGGTGCTGCCCAACGACTCCTTTTTCCAAAATAATTTCCACTTGCTGCCGCGGCTCGTGGAGCTGGTTGCGGACGCCCTGAAAGCAGGCGCCACGCGCTACCTCATCGACGCCTATTGTGGGGTGGGATTTTTTTCGCTGGAACTCGCGTCGAGGGTCGATCGTTTCGTGGGGATGGAACTGGATTTGCCGGCCATAAGGGCCGCTCGACTGAACGCTGAAAACCGGCAGATTCACAACGGGGAGTTCGTCGTGGGCCGCACCGAGGACTTGCTTCCGGAATGGCTTCTCCGATTTGACCCAGACCGCTCCTGCGTGATCCTCGATCCTCCCCGGACGGGGTGCGCGAAGGAGGTGCTGACCTCCATCGCGTCCCGCAAGATCCATCAGATCATTTACGTGTCGTGCCACCCCGCCACCCTTTCGAGGGATCTGCGCACCCTGTGCGATGCCGGCGGCTACAAGCTTCATCAGGTGACTCCCCTGGACATGTTTCCGCAAACTCAGCACGTGGAATGCGTGGCCGTCCTGCGGCGTCCCGATGCGGCGGGCGCAGGCGACTGACACCGGCGGTCGGAGCGGATCCAGGAATCGCATCGGATCAACCGTCGCTGGCCATCCACCGAACCTCAAAATGGTGGTTGAACGTTGTGGAGATTTGCAAAAGCTTGGATGAGAGAAGTTTGACGAAGAGCGAGGCATACGCCTTGAGGATCTGGCGAGTGATTCGGAAAAACTTTATCGCCAGGAGCTTTGGAAGATTAACCAGGCGCCACTGCCGTTTTGAAGTTGAATCGCTTCCCGGATGCACGCGCGGCTTGGGGGAACTCTTGAATTGCGTTTTCAGACGGCAGCGGAGAGACTGAAGCTACCCAAACAACAGTATGGAAGAACGATCAATTGCCGCCCAGAAACTTCGAGCCTCTCTGCCTTGGGTAACGGCCTCAACCGCTTTGGTTCTCTATTTGCTGACCCTGAGTCATTGGGTTACCCTGACCAGCACCCCGGCGGTCGCCAAGCTCGTTGGATGGGACCGGTTCCCCACGATCAGCGCCCCGTTTCTATACCTTCTGTCACTGCCATTCAAGTTGAGCCCCGTGACACTGCAACCCCTCTTGCTGAATGGGTTCGCGGCTCTGCTCGGCGCGTTCGTGGTGGGCTTGCTGACGCGCTCCGTCTTGCTCGTCCCGCACGACAGAACCAAGGAGCAGCGCACGCGCGAACGCGGCATCCTCTCCCTATTGAGCGCCCCCCTATGGTGGCTGCCCCCGGTCTTCGCGGGAGCCGCCTTGATGTTCCAGCTCAGTTTTTGGGAAAATGCCACGGCCCAGACCGGAGAGATGCTGGATCTTCTGTTCTTCAGCGCCTCCATTTATTACTTGCTGGACTACAGGCTCTGCGGACGCAACGCGCAGCTCTACAAGCTGGCGCTCGTCTACGGCATGGGAATCACAAACAACTGGGCGCTCATCGCGTTCTTCCCCCTCTTCCTTGGAAGCATCGTCTGGATCAAGGGCCGGTCGTTCTTTTCGTTCGAGTTCCTCGGGAAAATGGTCGGGTGCGGACTGCTGGGGCTCCTCCCCTATCTCATTCTTCCGTTCTTGGCCTCGCGCGACGAATCGCTTGGCTCGACATTTTTTGATCTTTTGCGCCAGCAACTGGCCTCACAAAAAACCGCGCTCATGCAATTCCCCCGGAGCCGTTTGTTGTTCATGTCGCTGACCTCGATCGTCCCCGTGATTTTCATGGGTGTCAAATGGCCGTCCAGTTTTGGCGACACCAGCAAAGCGGGCACCTCCGCCACCAATTTGATGTTCCGCGTGCTGCACGGATTGTTCCTGGTGGCGTGCTCCTGGGTCATGTTTGATCCAAAATTCAGCCCGCGCTATCTCGGAAACGGTTTCGCCCTGCTTCCACTTTATTATCTCACGGCGCTCTCGATCGGCTATTTCGCGGGCTACTTTTTGGTCCTGTTCGCTCCAGCCAAAAGCAAATCGACGCACCGCGGCGCCAACTCCATCCCCCTTGCCCCTGTGTTTCAGGGCGCCATCCTGATCGCCGGCATTGCCGTTCCCGCCGCGCTGCTGATCAACAACCTGTCCGAATTGCGCTCAAAAAACGGCCCCGCCCTCCGCAACTATATCCAAGGTTTATACGACTCCCTCCCCGCCGAATCCGCCCTGGTCCTCAGCGATAACCGCTACGACTTGCTTCTTTTGGAGGGACTGCAGACCGAGGCCGGAAAGAAAGGGCACCATCTGCTCATCGAAACCAAACTCCTGGAGTGGCGCTTTTACCACAGAAATCTCTCGCAAGCCTATCCGAACCGACTGCCCCTCATGAACAACGTCGAAAGGCTGCCCGAGCCCATCGACTCCCTGCTGCTCGTTCAATACCTCTACGCGCTTGGCAAATCCAACCCGGTGTTCTATCTGCACCCAAGCTTTGGCTATTTCTTCGAGGCGGGATTTCTCAAACCTCGTGGCACGTTGTTTGAGATGGTTTTTTATTCGGAAGCCAATTTCAGCGCGCCACCCCTTCT
>SYMW01000117.1 GCA_005805305.1 Verrucomicrobiales bacterium | reverse complement strand
GCCGCCGTGAATCGGCAGATGAAGACCTACACCCTGCTGCACGCTTCCGGATCCATCATTGCCGATCTCTTGAATCGCACGTTTGGCATAGCGACGGCGCCGAAGCGCACGGCATTCAATCCGAACACCAAAGCCATGGAGGTTCTGCCGCCGGATCCCAACGAGTACATCACTGCCGTGTATGATGATGCCTCGAGGACGCTGGTGCTCTTTGGACCGAACGAGCGCCTCATTCTCGCGGAGGACCTGATCAATAAGTTTGAACAAAAAGAAGGCGCTGGCGGAGACGTCCGGATTTACTTTCCCCAAACGATCAAGGCGGAGGATCTCGCGAATGTGATTCGCCAAGCCATCCCTGGCGTCGCCAGCCCAAATGAAACCGCCGCAAACGCGGCCACCAAGGCGAGGATCATCGCCGACAAGGATCAACAACGCCTCATCGTCGCCGCTCCCATTCCCGGTCAACTCGAGCAAATCGAGCAGTTGATCAATCGAGTCGACAAACCCATTCATGGGCAGCCCAACGGGGCCAATGTTCCGTTGCGCTCCCAGACTGTGCAATTGACCAAAGTGTTTCGCCCACGGGCCGCGGAGTCGACGAACGTGGCTCATATACTCACCCAAGCCTTGACTCGGAGATCGCCTTCCGGGCAGATCGTCTCCACGGCCAGCATTAGTTTCGACCCTGGCTCGCAGAGCGTGGTCGTCACCGGCGGCCCCAACGACGTGCAAGTCGCGAGCGACATCGTCTCGCAACTGGAAACGGGCAGCACCCAGCCGACGGCCCTGCAAACCCGGTTCATCGAGGTCGGCACCGCCGCGGAAGCCAAACGCCTTCTGCCTTTAGTGGAGCAGCTTTATCGAAATCAAGTCGCGGACGGCACGGTGGGCGCCGTCGCGCATGCCAAAATCCTGAGCGATCCCACGTCAGGCCGTCTCATCGTCACCGCCAGCGAGGATCACCTCTCCCGGATCGAAACCCTGGTGAGGCAGCTTCGGGCGGACAAACCCATGCCGCAGCCTCGCCGTCTCCAAATCATCACCCTCCAGCACGCTCGAGTGGATGCCGTCATCAGCAACATCCAGAGCGTCGTCACCGAGAAGATGTCTGAAAAGCCGTTCGCGGACATTGCGAAGCCGTCGATCCTGCCAGATGCATCCAACAACCGGCTCCTAGTGACCGCGACCGAAGACCAGATCAACGAGATCCAGCAAATGGTCGCCGTGATCGACATCGCGCCAATGAAGGGTCGGCGGGAGATGCAAGTGATCCCTCTGACGACGAAAACCGCGGCCGAGATCATCCCTGTCGTGACGCAACTTCTGGAGCAAACCTCCGAAGGCGCCACCAATCCTCAGCTCGCCCCGAAACTGAGCTCGGATCCGACGGGGAAACAGATCATCGCGCTGGCGCAGCCAAAGGATCTGGAAAGGCTGCAGGTTCTGGTGAAACAGTTTGACACGACTCTTGCCGCCGCATCGCCTCGCGAGTTCAAGGGCGTGGACTTGTTCGCCCGGACAGCCACGGATTTCACGCCCCTGGTGACGAAACTCTATCAGGAGCAACTCAAGGGAGTCCCGGAGCCTTTGGGCGGAGCGGCGACCTTGATCGCTGATACGGCCAACAATCGGATCATGGTGAGCGGACCAGAGAAGGAAATCGCCCGGGTGGAGGCGATCATTCGCCAATTAGACGGCGCCGGCCAGAAGGCAGCCAGGGAGGAGACCCGGGTCATGCGTTTGAAAATGGCTTCCGCGTCCGAAATCGCGGCATTGGTGGAAAAAAGCGTCAACGCAAGGAATCAACAAGTCCGGGTTCTCGTGGACAACCGGAGCAACAGCCTGGTTGTGAACGGTGAAACTACCGCCGTGGCGGCTGCGGCTCAGATTATTCTTGAACTCGATGCACGGCCGGATTCTTCGCCGCGGGACATGCGCATTATCGATCTGCGCTCCGGCGACGCGTCGGCTTTGGCCCCCATGATCTCGAACTTGTTCGCCGAGATGATGAAAGATCTGCATGGGGCCGAATACGTTTCCCCGACGAAGGTGGTGCCTGACACCAGCGCCAACCGGCTGATTGTCACCGGACCACGCGATGATCTGGCCCAAGTCGCCAAACTCGTGGCCCAGCTTGACCAGACCCCGGAGCAATCGGGAAGCGCCCGGGTCTTCAAGCTCCAGCTCGCGAGTGCGACCATGCTGGCTCCGATCGTCTCCAATGCGATGGTGCGCTTCGATCAACGCGGCCAGCCAATTAGAAAAGTCATGATCTCGGCGGATGAGAAATCCAACAGCCTCATCGTGACCGGAGGCAGAACGGACGTCCAGGACGCGGCGGTGATCATTGAGCGCCTCGATGGCGATTCGGACACAGCCGAGGTTCGAGAAAAGGGGCGGGAGTTGAAGATCATTCCCGTGAACACCCCGGAGCCGGACTCGCTGGCGGCTCTGGCCTTCCGAGTTTTCGCGGCCCAGAACTCGGGCCGCAATGTGACGAACCTGCTGAGCATCACCCCGGAACCAACCGGCAAAAGGCTGATCGTGCTCGCGCCCGCAAGCCTGATGAGCCAGGTCGAAACCGTCGTGGCCGCGCTCGACCAACCCGCCGACCAGGCCGCGAAGGAATTGCACGCCATCGAGCTCAAGGGCGCCAATGCCAAGGCGCTTTTCCCCGTGGTGAGCCGTGTCTACGAAGAGCAGTCCAAAGGCAAGAGACTGAAGCCGGCAACCATCTACGCGGATGTTTCGGGAATGCGTCTGAACGTTTGGGGAACCGCCGAACAGGCGGACACCATCCGCCAAATCGTCGCCACTCTGGAAAGCGAGAACCGCGCTCCCCGGGAAACCAAGGTTTTCGACGCCGGCCGCCTCGCCGACGCGCAGCGCCTCCTGCCTTTGATCCAGCAGATCTACAAGGATCAGCAGGCTAACAACACCCAATCGGGACCGGCGGATGCCCAGTTCATCAGCGACGGACGCACCGGCCGCATCATCGTTTCAGCAAGCCAGGAGCAGATGCCCGGCATCGGCGAGATCGTGACCCGCCTTCTGGCCGACTCGGCTCCCGGAAAGACCGAGCGGGAAACTCGCACTTTCGACGTTGGCACCGCAGCCGATGTGCAACGCCTGCTTCCCATCGTCCAGCAGCTTTATCAGAACCATTGGAAGGACAAGCAAGAGACCGACCCCGCGGACGCGCAAATCGTGGGGGACGCTTTGGCGGGGCGCATCATCACGAGCGGCAAGACGGAGCATCTCAAACATATCGAAGCTATCTTGAACCAACTCGGCTCAGGAAAGCCAAGGGCGGCCGCCGGACCCCGGGAGACACGCGTATTCGACTTGACCACCGCCACCGCGTCGGAGCTGTCGACCACCGTGCGCGCCTTGTACCTCGATCAGGCAAAGGCACGGCTGGGAACCCTCTCACCGGACACTTTGATCATGCCCGACAGCTCTGCGAATCGGATCATCGCGACAGGCGACACGACGGAGTTGGATGCCGTCGAGGAGATCATCAAGAAATTGGACAAAGTAGGCACCCAAAGCGCTTCGGCGCGCGTGTTCAAGTTGAAGTTCGCCGAGCCGGATAAAGTGATGGAAATCTTGTCCTCGGCCTTGGTGAGGTATGACGCCTTTGGGAGGCCTCAAAAGCGGGTTTCCATCACCGTTGATGCGAATACACGCACGCTGATCGCCACGGGCGATCCCAAAGAATTGCAGGCCGCATCGGTCATCATTGAGCAGTTAGATTCTTCCCTGGGTGAGAGCGCCGAAAGAAGAATGAAGCTTGTCTCCCTGAAAAACGGGCGCGCCGCCGAGGTTTCGTCGAAGTTGCGGCAGCTCTATGTGGATCAAATGAAGTCGCGGCCCGCATTGGGAGTGGCGGACGCCTTGATTCTGGAGGACGCGGCGAGCAACCAGCTCATCCTGACCGCGAATGAAGGACAGCTGGCTTTGCTGGAGCAGATCCTGGCGGATTTGCAGGCCGCCCGGTCAGGGCAGGCCGCACGGGAAACCCGGATCATCGCGATTGGGCAGGCCGAGGACGTGACGCGCCTGCTGCCGTTGGTCAGGCAGCTTTACGAAGAGCGCTGGCGCGACCGCTCCGCCTCGGATCCCGCCGACGCGCAAATTCTATCTGACTCGCGAAACGGCCGATTCATCGTGACGGCTCGCACGAACCACATCGAGGCAATAGAAGGCATCGTGGCGACCCTCCGCCCGCCGAGCGCGCTGCCAGGCGCCGAAACCCGCGTCTTCGATCTAGGGTCCTCGTCCGCCACGGAACTCGCGGGAACGGTGAGATCGCTTTACCAAGAACAGATCAAGTCCCGCCCGGTGATCCCCGCACTCCAGCCAGTCATCTTGGCCGACTCGATCGCGAACCGATTGATCGTCACCGGCGCCACCAACGAACTGGCCGCCGTCGAAGAGATCGTCAAAAAGCTCGACAAGGCCGACGGCCGCAGCGGCGGCTCGCAGGTGTTCACTTTGTCACAGGCAGATCCCGAGCAGGTGGCCTCGCTCTTGTCGACCTCGCTCGTCCGGGTCGAGCCGAACGGCCGGCGCCTGCCGCGCGTGAGCGTGGGAACCGATCCAAGGAATTCGATGGTGGTGGTGTCTGGCGAGCCCGCTGATCTGCGCGCCGCCTCGCTCATCATCGAGCAGGTCGACAAGGCCGCCACCAAGGAACCCCGTCTTATGCGCGTCCTGGAGTTGAAGACGGGCATGGCCTCGGAGGCCGCCTCGAAGATCCGCCAGATTTATCAAGACCAGAGCAAATCCCTGCCCGCGACGGGAGGCCCGGAGCCACTGCTCATGGGCGATGCGGCCACAAGTCGTTTGATCGTCACCGCGACGGAGCCACAAATGAAGTTGATCGAGGATATCGTGTCGAAACTGGAGGAAGGAAGGGGCGGATCCGGGAGGCAGTTGAGGGTTTTGCTGCTGGAGCGCAATTCCGCGTCGTCGATCAGCCTGATGATCTCAAGACTGTATGCCCGTCAGATCGCCAGTCAGGACCCTGGGGAGCGCGTCGTGGTGAGTTCCGGCGCCGATGACCGGACGTTGGTCATCGATGCCGCTGGACAGACCCTGGAAAACCTCGAGCAGCTGGTCAAAACGCTCGATCGCGCGGACAACGACGTCCACGGAGTCATCCAGGCGATTCATTTGAAAAAGGGGGATGCGGCGAGTTTGGCGGATGCCGTGAACAAGACCATGGCGGCACGCCTTCCCATCAACAAGTCCCAACGCGTCAGCGTGACCGCCGTCCCAGGGGCCAACAGCCTCCTCATCAACGGGCCTACGAACACCGTCCAGGAAGTGATGAAGATCGTCCGCGAGCTGGACCACGAAAGCGAGGATGTGGGTGTCGAAGTCCGGATCTTCAAGCTGGAGAATGGCAACGTTCGAGAAATTCAGGGCGTGCTCAGGCAGATCCTGGAAAATGTCACCGAATCCATTGACCGCAACCGCGTAGGCGTCCAGACGCTGCCCGCCACGATCTCGGTCGATGAGCGGAGCAACAGCCTGATCATCACGGCGACGGAGGCGCATTTCAAGACGGTGGAGAAGATCCTGCCGACTCTCGACAAAGCCCCGGAACGTTCGGATCGGGACGTTCAGTTTGTCTGGCTGCGCAAAGCGAAAGCTTTCGACGTGGTGTCCAAGGTGGAAGCCGTCTTTTCAAGCCGGTCCGACGAAGATCGCCCGGTGATCGAGGCCGATGGAATGAACAATTCGATCACCATCATCGCCCGTCGCGGCGATCTGGCTCAAATTCAAGACTTGATTGCCCGGCTGGATGACACCGCGAAAGACTCGAGTCTACAAGTTCGGCTCCGGCCGATGGATCGCATCGCGGCGGATCAAATGGCTCGAATGCTCCAGAATATTTACCCGCAGATGGCTCAGGCCAAGGTGCGTGTGGTGGATAAGCTAAAGCCGGGATCGCAGCCAGCGCCCGCTCCCGCGGCTCTTCCTCCGCTTCCACCTGGCCAGCCACCCGCGCCTGCCCCACAGGCAACTTTGCAAGAGCCCGCCGCCAGAGGCACTCCCGAAGTAGTCATCGCCATCGACAAGGACGCCAACTCCCTCCTGCTCTCGGGCCCCATCCAAGAGTTGGACAACATCGATCGAATCATCACCGAGCTCTCGTTTTCGGTGCAGGGAAACGAATCAGAGTTCCGGATGTTCCCGCTGAAAGAAGCGGATCCAGTGAATGTGGCGCGCGCCCTGACCGAGCTGTTGAAGCAAGATCCCATTCCCGCTCCTCCCGGCCAGGGCGGACAACCGCCTCCGGTTTTCCTGAGATCGGCCCAGCCACGAATCGCCGTCGTGGCGGAACCGCGCGCTAGAAGCGTGATTATCCGGGCACGCCCCACGGATTTCGTGCTGCTGGAGTCGCTGATCAAGCAACTCGACGTGGCGGGCCAGACCGCTCAACTCGATTTTAAGGTGGTGCCCCTCACACACGCGCCACCCACCAAAGTGTTGCCGCTGGTGCAGCAGATGGTCACGCAACTGAACGTGGCCCGTCCCGGGGAACCGCTCAGCGTATCGATCGACCCCCGCTCTCGCGGTTTGCTCGTCGTGGCCCGGGACACGGTTCTGAATCAGGTGGAAAAAATGATCCGCTCCCTCGACACCGTCTCGCCGCACGCGGAGGCGGAAGTGATGGTGGTGCCGCTGAAGAAGGCAAACGCCGCTCAGCTTGCCAGCGTGTTGCAGGCCATGCTGCGCCCCGCGGCTCCCGGTGAGTCGAACTTGGAAGCGCGCGAACTGCAGGAGCAAGTCCGGCGCCTCAAAGTCTTCAACGACGAAGGCGAGGAGGTTCTCTTGGATCTCACTCAACCCATCAAGATCGCGGCGGACCCCGTGGCGGGGCAGGGAGGCGGAAATCGCCTGCTGATCACGGCCACTCCGAATAATTTGAAAGCTCTCGCGATCGTGGTGAAAATGATGGATAACGTTCCCGTGGCCGAGGGGGTCAGTGTGAGGCTGGTGCGATTGGAGCACGCCGACGCGGCCACCGTATCGCAAACCCTCACGACGATTTTCTCCCAAGGCCAGCGCCTCGTCACCAGCCCCGCGGGGCCAGGCGCCGAACCCGAGGGCCCCTCTGGCAAGGCCCTCGTAAACCCTCTCAACATCGCCGTGGACGCCCGTTCAAACACCCTGATTCTGAGCGGGCAAACGGAGACACTCAGGCTCGCCTTGCGCGTCATTGATGACATCGACCAACAGGTGGATCGCTTCGTGACCGAAGTCAGGCTCTTCCGGCTCAAGCATGCCTCGGCGACGCGGCTGCTTCCGCTGTTGCAGTCCGTGTTCGCGGAAGGCCCGGCCGTGCCCGGAACAGAAGGACTGAGCGCCCAGGTGTCCCGTTTGCGAATCGTCCTGGATCCCGAGGCATCAAGGACCAGTGCCACGGCGAAGTCACGGGCCGCGCTGGTGATGCAGGCGGATGACCTCTCCAATGTCCTCATCGTGGCCGCTCGAAGCGACACGCTGCCGCTGATCGCCGATGTGATCGACCAGCTCGACACTCCGGCCGCATATGGCCTGGAATCCGTGCGCATCTATCCCCTGAACCACGCCGATCCCAGCACCATCCAAAAAGTCCTCAGCGATTTGTACACGGGCCCGCGATCCACGACCTTGCGAAACGAGGACAAACCGGTCGTCAGCATCGACGACCGGACGGGTTCCCTGATCGTGGCGGGCAACGCCAAATCGTTTGCCATCGTGGAGGGTCTTCTGCAAAGGCTGGATCAGAAGCTCCCGTTCGATCTGAGGGACATTCGGATCATTCCCCTGGAGAACGCGGACGCCGGAACGTTGGCGGGCACGATGCAGCGCCTCGTGGACGCGCGCATGACGCAGCGAGCCTCCTCAAACCGCGGTGCCGCGGACAGCCTGAAAGTGATCATCCTGGCCGATCCCCGCAGCAACAGCCTTCTCGTCGGCGGTTCCAAGGACAGTTTCGAGCTGGTGGAAAGTCTCGCCAAGGAACTCGATAAAAGCGGCCCTGCCTTGAGCGGCCAGATCCGAATCATCCCGCTCGAGCACGCCGACGCTCGTGTTGTGGGAGCCACTCTGGTGACCCTTTTCGAACAGCGTTACGCCGCCGCGCGCGCTCCGGACGTGGGCCGGAACAAGCCCGTCATACTTCCGGATCCGCGCAGCAACAGCCTGCTTGTCGCGGCCAACATGGAGGATAACAGAACCCTGGACGACCTTGTGAAAAGGCTCGACCAGAAGCTCGAGAACCCGTCGCTGACGCTCACAGTGCTGCCGCTCAAACACAACGACTCGGCCAAAGTGGCTTCAATGCTTGAAAGCCTTTTCACAGCGCGGATGAGGGCCCAAGTCCTGCCAGGCCAGGCGCCCCTTCCCTCCGAGCAAATCAAGATCGAACCCGACCCGCTCAACAACGCGCTCATTGTGTCGGCAAACAAAGAGAATGTGGAATTGATCCAGAATCTATTGCAGAAGATCGACGCCGAGCCGGTCATTCCGGGGGGTATGTTTGAAACCTTCACGCTTCAGTTCGCCGATGCCCAGCGCGTCTCGACGCTGCTCAAGTCGTTGGTGGATCAGGGGCTTTATCGCCCCGGGCTGCCGTCAGGAACAACCGCCAAAGGAACTGGTCGGGACGCACTGGCACTGAGTGTCGACACGCGGGGCAATACGCTGATTGTGTCCGCCAGCCCGGAGAATCTGGCTCTGGTCCGCGAAGTGATCCGCCGCGTGGACAACAAGGATTTCGCGGCGGTGGGCGACGTGCGCCTCTATTCGCTCAAACACGCTCGGGCCAGCACGCTGGCGGCGACGCTCACCCAGTTTTTTCAAGCCAAGAAGGCCGCCGACACCGTCGCGGTCAACGCCGGAGAAAAGTTGATCCCGGTGTCCGTGATCGCGGATGATCGCGTCAACATGCTCGTGGTGACGGGGGGCAAGGAAGCCTTTGACACCGCCGAGCGAGTCATCCAGCAGCTGGACGGCGAGGGCGTTTTCTCACGTTTGAACTTCCGGGTGTTCCCCCTCAAGAAAGCAACCGCCACGAAGCTTCAAAGCAGCCTGCAGCCCATCTTCGCAAACCGCCCGCCCAAGGTGAAGGGCGAACCTCTCGATCCGATCACGATTGTCGCCGACTCTTGGGTGAACGCGTTGCTCGTGGGGGCCTCGGTGGAGGATATGGTCATCGTTGAATCTTTGCTAAACAGCCTGGACACCGATCCCACTGACGTTGGGTTGTCCGTGCATGTTTATCCGTTGGCCAAGGCGGACGCACGCCGCGTCGCCACAACCGTGCAAAGCATCTACCGCGATGGCGCGCCGGGCGCCACGCTGCCCATCGCGGTGAGCGCGGACGAACGCATGAACGCCATCGTCGTCAGCGCCGGCGAAGTGGACGCGCGGCGCATTGGCGAGTTGGTGAAGAAGCTCGACACCGACCAAGTGGCCCGTGTGAGCGAGATCAAAGTGTTCGCCTTGCGTTATGCGCGCGCCGAATCTCTGGCGGCCATTTTGACAACTTCCTTGAACACCAAGCCCACGCCGCTAACCGAGCAAAGCCCGAACGCCCAATCGGTGCTTCAGTTCATCACGCGAACCGAAAAGGGAAAGGATTTGGTGACCTCGGCCCTCAAAGAAGCGGTGCTGATCACCGCGGAGCCGCGCGAGAATTCACTGATCGTTTCCGCTCCGGTGGATTACATGGGCTTGCTGGAGCAGATCATCACGCGCCTCGATAACGCCTCTCACCGGAAAGCCAAGATCAAGGTGTTCAACCTCATCAACGCCGACGCGCGGCAGACTTCTGAATTGTTGACCGCCATGTTCCAGATGCAGGCAACGCCCGGCGCGGGGGCCTCGGGCGTCCGGTCCGTGCAATACACATTGGTGAGGCCCTTCACGAACGGTTCGGAAGGCGCCCACAGCGAAGCCGAAGTGGCATCGGCAGTGCTGGGCACCGATGAGCAATCCGCGCTCACCGTGTCCGTCGATGCGCGCACGAACAGCCTGTTGGTCGGTGGCACAGAGGATTATGTCGAGTTGGTTTCCCAAATCATCGATTCACTCGATTCCAGCCCCGCGGCGGAACGGAAAACTGAGGTGGTGCGCCTCCGCAACTCCCAAGCCTTGGACGTGGCGACCGCCGTCAGGACGTTCCTCGACCAGGAGCGTACGCGCGTGACACAGGTGCTCGGAACCGAAGCGGTGGGAACCGCGCAACGGATGCTGGAAAGGGAGATCGCCGTGGTGCCCGAGGCCATCAGCAACACATTGCTCGTCTCCGCCAGCCCCCGTTATTTCGATCAAGTTCGCACCCTCATCGAGGACCTGGATCAAGCCCAATCACAGGTGCTCATCCAGGTGCTTATCGCCGAAGTGTCCCTGGACGACGGCTTGGATCTGGGCCTTGAGTGGACTTTCAACGGCACCCCGTTCGCGGCAGGCGTGGATATCAGCGCCTCCAAATGGATCACCTCCGGATTCTCGTCGGCAGTCACGGGAGGGGATTACAGTTTTCTCTTTCGCGCGCTTGAGGAAAAGGGCCGTCTCGAGGTCCTGAGCCGTCCGCAGATCGTGACCGCGGACAACAAGCCCGCACTGATCAACGTGGGCCAGACAATTCCCCTGATCACCGACAGCCGCGTCACGCCTCAAGGCGACACCATCAATTCATTCCGTTACGAAAACGTGGGAGTGAACCTCAAAGTGACCCCACGAATCGCGCCCGACGGCTTCGTCAAAATGGAGGTGGGCACGACCAACAGCACCATCAGCAGTTCGACCGTCCAGATCAACCGCAACGCCGAGGTGCCGATTTTGAACCAGCGGATCGCGAGCACGACCGTGAGCGTGCAAAGCGGGCAATCCATCTTGATCGGCGGCCTCATAGGAACCACCGATGACACCCGTGTCCGCAAGGTTCCGTGGCTCGGGGACATTCCCGGATTGGGCTATTTGTTCCGAACGAGCCGCGTCAAAAAGGAGCGCCGCGAATTGCTCATCCTCCTGACCCCCCAGGTGCTGACAAAATCCGAGGCGATTGCCATCATGAAGAACACCCGAGAAGTGACCGACGACCAACTGCGCTCGTCACGCATCAAGGATGAGATCAAACGGGATGCCACGCAGAACCAGATTCTAGACCCAGTGTTTCCTTCGGACGACTCGCGCAAAGCGCTTCCTTCAAAAGAGCCCGCCGGATCCCGGAAGAGGGACAGGGAATTGAAGGGGCCAGGCATCTGACACCGTGAAAAGTTTTCTTTGCCACCGCTGGTGGAGCCTGACGGTCACTCGCGCCATCCGAGCCACCGGGAAACGCGGAACGGAAGCTGCCCTCGCGGGAACGTTAGCCGCCTTGAGCGCGGCCGGATGCTCTTCAACAGGGGCCTCAAGCGGTCTCGACAGCTCCCGGTCCTCCGCGGCCGTCGACCGGTTGCATTTGCTGGTTACGGCGATCGCCTTGGAAATGGATGGAAAGCCCGGTCCGGATGGGTTCGGGGCGCGAATCTACGCCAGTTCCCGGAACCTGGCTGCAGCGACGCCCATCAGGAGCGGCAGGTTGGAAGTGCTCATGTATGATGGAAGCGTGAAGCCCGAGGAAATGGCGGCGGTGAAACCCTTGCAGACGTGGGTTTTCGAGCCCAAGCAGCTTCGAGCCCTCACGCAACAAACCTCCATCGGCACGGGATACCGGTTCGCTTTGGCATGGGGCGAAAACAAACCCTCCCAGAACCGCGTCACGATTGTCGCGAAACATTTCTCAGAAAATGGGGCGGAAGTCGTGTCGGCGCCCGGGATCGTGCCGTTGATCTCGAACTGACCGCCACGCCTCCCCGAACCTTGGATTTTCGGCTTCCCAGTGTTCGGGTTGCTGATACTGGTTCTGTCTGAAAGGCGTACTCTCACGCTTTAAGGATAATCGGCCACGTTTGCCGTGCCTGCCGGCATGATGTTTCTTCTGTACTTTTTCACAAATGGTTGCAGCAATTCTGAGGTCTCTAGCTTGATGGGTTCGCGATTTTTCCTTCCTTTTCCCCGACGTGTACATTTGACTCGACGACGCACCCTCCGTGCCACAGAAAGAAGAATTCATATGCCCTCCAGGAAACCAGTTTCAATATTTCCCGCCACTGACGCTTCATGAGATCGCAAGCTATCAGAGAGGTGGAATTTGCAGGCGATGAGAACGGACAAGCTTCAGCCCTGCCCTGCCACGATGAATCGTTTCAACCCTTCATCCAGAACGAATCGGAGCTTGAGGACGTGCTGACGCGAGCCAGTGGCCAGTTGGCCCGCTCGATTCGGACGTTGCGCAGCCCCCTGGTCGTTTTAGGCGCGGGCGGCAAGATGGGCCCGACCCTGGCGGTCTTGGCGAAGCGTGCGGCGAAAGCGGCCGCGCATCCGCTCGAGATCGTCGCGGTGAGCCGATTTACCAATCCCCAGGCAAAGAATTGGCTCGAACGGCGGGGAGTCAGCACTTGGAGCGCCGACCTTTTGGACCGCGCCGCGGTGGAGCGCCTGCCTGACTCCGACAATGTGTTATACCTGGCAGGACAAAAGTTTGGAACTCTGCAGAATCCGGCGTCCACATGGGCGGCAAACGCGCTTGCCCCCGCCCATGCCGCAGAGAGATACCCATCCGCGCGCATGGTCGCCCTTTCCACCGGCAACGTGTATCCGTTTGTGCCGGTTCAGAGCGGGGGCGCCCGCGAGAGTTGTGACCTGACGCCGATCGGAGAATACGCGAACGCCGCCGTGGCTCGGGAACGCATCTTCGAGTATTTCGCCGCCAGGCACGGCAACCCCATGGCCTTGCTTCGTCTGAGCTATGCCATCGATCTACGTTACGGCGTCCTCCACGACATTGCCCGGATGGTGTGGGAATCGATCCCCGTCAACGTGAGCAACGGCTGCTTCAACTGCATCTGGCAGGGCGACGCAAACGAGATGATCTTGCGGTCGTTCGACGTGGCGTCGAATCCTCCCGCGGTTCTCAATTTGACGGCTTCCGGAGCGTGCTCCGTAAGGGCGGTGGCCACACGCTTTTCGGAGTTGCTCGATCGTCCAGTCCGATTCGAGGGAGAGGAATCGGATACCGCCCTTTTGAGCGACACCGAACATCTCTCGAGACAGCTCGGGCCGCCAAAGACGTCCTTGGAGACGATGATTCGGTGGACGGCGCATTGGGTGAAAAATGGCGGTCCCTCGCTCAACAAACCGACCCATTTCGAAGTGCGCAACGGAAAATATTGAGCCAGGCATCGCTCCTTGGCTGCACGGAACAGTCCGATCTGCGCTTTGGTCCGCGTGTAATCCTCTTCAAACTCCAATCGGTCCAGCATCTCCAACAATTCTTCGGTGGTGGGCAGTTCATCCGGCCGTTTGGGCGCCTCCAAGTGAATGTGGTAGTGATTGGACAATACGCAAGAAAGCCACCACTCGCGCCTGGCATTGTGGCTTTGTTACTCATTCGTCACAGACCGGGAGGGTCTGCTCCTCATTCGTGCCTCGCCATGATGTCATGATTCCGCCAGCAAAGCCCGAACTGATTCTTGCACGGACCCTTAGTTGAAGAATTCCGCGTACATCTTCTTGGTCGCCGCCAGGCCCCGGTGAACGAGGTCCATGTCTCCCCCCAGGCTGAAAAGCTGGCAGCCAAACTCGCGGCATTGGGCGGCGTGCTCGGGGCTGCGCGCCAGCGTGCCCCACGGCTTGTTCACTTTGCGGCACGCCGCGGCGACGCGTTCGTTCGCGGCGACACATTTCGGGTGCAAGGCCTGTCCAGGGACGCCGAGATTGCAGGCCAGATCACCAGGGCCGACAAACAGCCAATCCACGCCCTCCACCGCCGCGATTTCTTCGACGGACTCAAGCGCTTCGAGTGTTTCGATCTGGATGGCGAGCCAGCGATCGCGATTCGCGGTTTCGACATGACGCGCGGGCTCGATCGTCCCGAAACCCGCTTCGTAGTTCGCCTGGAACAGTCCACGGGTGCCGAGCGGGGGATACTTGGCCCATTGGACGATTTGGCGGACTTGAGCCGCGTCACGAATCATCGCGACCATCACGCCGCTCGCGCCGGCTTCCATCGGGCGCATGATCGTCGCGTAATCGGTCGGTGGCACGCGGACGAAGGCGTCGAGTCTGGCGGCGCGGCAGGCGAGGAGGAGCAGTTCGAGTTGCTGATGTGGAATGGCGGAGTGTTCCTGATCAATCCAGACGCCGTGCCAGTCGCCAACAAGGCCGGCCATTTCGACGAGTTTGGGACTGGCCAGGGGCCCGAGAAACATCGTGCGAACAATCTGACCGGCGGCCAGACGTTGTTGGATCGTGTTGTTCATGAATTCAGTCTTGTGCGGGTGTTGCGATTTCGATAGTGGGTAACACAGTCCTACTATCAGAGCAACACGGGCGAGTGACTGGTCTGTCGCGCTCGAATCATCACATGGCTGCCGAAGATAAATTGAAACAGCTCGGAATCACGCTCCCACCGCCGCCCGCGGGCGTGGCGGCTTACCTGCCTTGGATGCGCACGGGCAACCTTATTTTCACCTCCGGTCAACTGCCCTGGCGCGAGGGCCAGATCGCCTTTGCCGGGCGGCTTGGCGCGGAATTCACGGAGGAGCAGGGCTATCAAGCGGCACGGTACTGCGCGATCAACGCGCTGGCCCAGCTCAAGGACGCAACGGGGGACTTGGAGAAAGTGCGGCAAATCGTCCGCGTCGAGGGCTACGTGCATTGCGCCCCGGGCTTTCGCGGGCACCCCAGAGTGCTCAACGGAGCTTCAGAACTTTTTATCGCCGTCTTCGGCCCGCGCGGGCAGCACTCACGGCTCGCAGTGGGAATCACCGAGATGCCTCTGGACGCCGCGGTGCAATTGACCGTGATCGCCGAAGTCGCACCGTGAAAACCTCGTTCGCCCATTTGACCCTCGCGACACGCGACGTGGAGAAATCGCGCGACTTCTTCGCCGTCACGCTGGGGTGGCAGCCGATCGCGCGTCCCGGAAACATCGGGCGCGACGCGGCTTGGCTGGCGGTCGCGCCAGGGCAGGAGTTGCATCTGCTGCGGGTGGACGACTTCGCTCCGTCCGAGTTCGAGAAAGAATTTGGCCGGCACTGCGCGCTGGCGGTGCCACTGGCGGAGTTCGAAGGGCTCCAGCGGCGCCTCGTGGCGAATGGCGCGCAGCTCATCGCCCCCGAACGTCCGACACCCTTCCAGCGTTTCTTCTTTCGCGATCCCAATGGCTATGTCTTTGAGGTGGTGGAAGCAGAGCATGAACCGGAGGAATGAGATGAAGCCAAGTGGGGTGAAGCTTATCTGCTGTGCCAGGTTCGGGGCGGGAACAGACTCCGCGGAGAAACCCGCCTTCAGCCTGCCACGGCGCCCTGCCGGGCCGAAGTCCGGCAAGCAGCGGTCGAAACCCTCGTCTTGAAGTGGCTGGACCCGGAAAAGGCCGGGGAATCGGGTCAATCACCTTAAAACGGCAGTTGCCCCTGGCGAATCTTCTCAAGATCCGGGCGATAAAGTCTTTCCGAATCACTCAGCAGATCCGTAAAGGATATGCCTCGCTCTTCGTCAAACCTTTCTCATCCAGGCTTTAGCAAATCTCCACGAGGTTCAACTGGCGTTTTAAGGATCAACCCAAGAGCCCTTGGATGACTTCGCCATGCACGTCCGTCAGCCGGCGATCGATGCCATTGTGCCGGAAAGCCAACTTGGTGTGATCAATGCCAAGAAGATGGAGGATGGTGGCATGAATGTCGTAAACCGTGGTCGGGTTCGCGCGATCGAGGGGTTTGTATCCCCATAGGTCGCTTTGGCCGCAAACTGTGCCTCCTTTGATCCCGCCGCCGCAGAGCCAGTTGGTGAAACAATAGGGATTGTGGTCGCGGCCTTTGCCGCCTTGGGTGCTGGGCATGCGGCCAAACTCAGTGGTCCACAAAACGATCGTATCCTCAAGAAGGCCGCGCTGCTTCAAATCTTGGATCAGCGCCGCCGCGCCCCTCGAAAAACCTTGGGAAAGAGGGCCGTGGTCGCGTCGAATATCCTCGTGCGAATCCCAATTCCGCCTTGGAAACCCGTTGTCGTTGCCGGACCAAATTTGAACGAAACGCACGCCACGTTCCACAAGCCGCCGCGCCACGAGGCACTTGCGCCCAAAATAATCCCGCTCTTCCTCCGCATTGATCTCCTTGGGCCACGTCTTGGGCGATCGCTGGACGCCGTAGAGCTCAAGCATTGAGTCGGGTTCCTTGGAGATGTCCAGAGCTTCGGGAGCCGAAAGTTGCATGCGCGCCGCGAGTTCATAGCTGCGGAGGCGGGCCCAGAGGCGGTCGTCACCCTCTCGCAAAGCGGCGTGATCCCCATTGAGCCGGGCCAGCATTCCATGAGCCGCCGATTCGCTCCTTGCGGAGACAAAGTTTCCATGTTTGCCCGGGAAGAGGTCTGCGATTGGGCTCTCTTGCCCGGGATAAATGATGGTGCCGGCATGCTGGCCCGGCAAGAAAGCGGAGTCCCAGTTTTTCGGTCCGTTGGACGCGAAGCCCCTGTGGTCCGGAAGCACGACAAAAGTGGGGAGATTCTCGTTCATGCTGCCGAGGCCGTAGCTAATCCATGAGCCCATGCCTGGAAAGCCGGGCAGCTGAAAGCCGGTGGACTGGAGATAAGTGGCCTGGCTATGCACGCCGGTCTTGCCTACCAGGTTATGGACAAACGCCAAGTCGTCCGCCACGGCGCCCAGGTCAGCTACCACGTCGCTGAGCAGCTTGCCGCACTGGCCGTATGGCTTGAACTCCCAAACGGGCTTCATCCAGGGGCCGAGCCCATCCTGAAACGCCTCCACATATTCGCCAAAATCACTTTTTTGACCATCCCGTTTCACCAGCTCAGGTTTGAAATCAAACAGATCGAGGTGGCTGGCCGCTCCTCCCATGAACAGTTGAATCACTCGCTTCGCGCGGGGTTTGTACTGGGGCGGCTTCGAGCCAGATCCGCGATCGATCGGGGCCGCGGCGGAGGCGAGCAGGCCTTCTGTATGAAGCAAACTGGCAAGCGCGATGCCGCCAAGCCCGCCACCAGAACGCCACAAAAACTCGCGTCTGGTCGGCTGCGTCCGACGCGGCGCCGGCCTGTGGAATGGAGAGGAGTTCTGCATGGATTAATCAACAAAAGAAAACTCGTTCAAATTGAACAGCAGCCGGCAGAAGTTTGTGAGCCCAAACTCGGCAGCGTATGCCGCTAATTCCACCTCGTGCTCAGGTGCCGGGAGTCGTCCGAGCGCTTCGTGGAAGGCCCGCCGAACTTTCTCCTTCGTGCCGCCCGTTCTGGCCTCGATCTTTGCCGCGAAATGCCGGCTCGCGCTCAGCATCAGCGAGTTGTTCAGGAGCGTCAAGGCTTGCAGGGCTGAAACGCTTTCGTTCCGACGGCCCACTTGCATGGAAGGATCCGCGCAATCGAGAGTCGTCATGAAAGGCTGCTGCTGGGAACGCACTATGAAACGGTAGACCGACCGGCGAAGCGATTTGGGATCCTCGGGATCGTGGAGGTGGTACTCGTAGTGCGGGGAATGCTCCGGTTTCTCGACAACAAAATCCTTGAAGCTGGGGCCGCCCATCTTGAGATCAAGCCTGCCGGAGACGAATAGAACCGAGTCGCGCACGGATTCGGCCTCGAGCTTGCGACGATTCATGCGCCACAGATACCGATTATCGGAATCGATCTTCGCATAGGCTTCCACGCCCTGGGAGCTTTGTCGATAGGTGGCGCTCGTTACGATGAGGCGGTGCAGAGACTTGAGCGACTGGCCGCCGTCGCGGAACTCGACGGCCAGCCAGTCGAGCAACTCAGGGTGTGTTGGACGCTCGCCCATTTTCCCAAAATCGTTTGGGGTTTCCACAAGGCCGCGCCCGAAATGGTACTGCCAGACTCGATTGACTATGGAGCGCCACGTCAGCGGATTTCTCGCATCCGCCAGCCACGCCGCCAAAGCCGCGCGGCGCTCTCCCTCGGCATGGTTGGCGGGAAGCTCGAATCGGGAGGAAAGCCCCTCCATGCAACTGAGCGTCCCCGGCACCGCTTCGCGCCCAGGCTTGTCCAGGCTCCCGCGATTTAACACATGAATGGGCCGTGGCTTGCCTCCTTTGGCCCCCGTCCCAACAAAGGCGCCACCACCCGTGTGAACGGTCGCGACATAAGCGACGCTGGGCGCCGGCAGTTTCTGGATTTCCTCGCTGATGGCCGCCAAATCGCGATCCGCCTGCGCGACCGCCTCGCGTTCGCTCTCCATCGTGGCCTTGGCCAGCAGCGCGTCGCGCTCGGCGCGAAGAGGGGCAAGCTCCGGGCTGTCCAGCAGGACCACCCCGGGATACCAACCGTCGGTGAGATTGGCCTTTTGCCAGCGGACCGGCGCTTCCGTGGAGTCCAGCGCCGACACGGCCGCGCCAAGCGCGGCGTTCTTGCCGCTCGAGTCGTAGGCGGCCAGTTCCGCCAGCGCGAAAATGTAATCATCCTGCCTTGGCGCCAGCTTGGTGGCCGTGACCCTGATGTGGCGGGCTGCTTGTCCGCCAGTGTTGATGATCCACGGCTTCAGTTTGGGATTGGAAACATCCTCGCGAGACTGATCGCTCACCAAGACTCCCTCCTTGAATTCAGATTCCAATGAGATCTCCACTTTGAAGCGCGCAGGAAAACCGAACCCTTCGCCGATGCCATTGAAATCATCTTTGCAGGCGCGGAGCACAATGTTGCTAAGCGTTACACCACGGCCAAGATCCACTTGAACCCATTTCACCGCGTCCGGCCTCTTCTCGATGGCGCTGTGGTAACCGAAGGCGTCCCCCTTTCGAATCGACTTTTCCAATGCGCCGATTTTCTTGTCCAGTTCGTCGAAGGGCGCGCCCGCCCGGGCGACGATGCTGGCCTGCAACTCTTTCTTGCGATCGGCGATGGCCGACTGCCTCGACACGATCCTCTTGCGGGTTTGGCCCACGACAGGATCTTTGTCATAGCGCTTGTCAGCGCGGTCCACAGCCGCGAACACGGCCTGCAAGCTGTAGTAATCCTCCTGTGAAATCGGATCGAACTTGTGGTTGTGACACTGAGCACATTGGACGGTGAGACTGTTGAACGTCTGCATGGTGTTGGCGACCATGTCGTCACGATCCAAGTGCCTCGCAATTCTTCCATCTAGTTTCGTCTCTGGAACCTCGGCGTGCCCAATCAGATCCCAAGGCCCAGCGGAGACGAATCCGAGAGCCTCAATCCCATCCCGCGAACCAGGATAAAGAACATCGCCCGCCACTTGCTCCTTCACGAAGCGGGAGTAGGGGCGGTCTTCATTCAGGGCTCGAATGACATAGTCCCTGTAGGGCCAGGCATTCGGCCTGGGTTGATCTTTGTCGTAGCCATGGGTTTCGCCATAATGAACTACGTCCAGCCAATGCCGCGCCCATCTTTCTCCGTAATGCGGCGAATCCAGAAGTTGATCGACGAGTTTTTCGAGAGCCAGAGGATCTTTGTCGGCCTTAAACTCCTCGATGCGCTCCGGTGTGGGCGGAAGACCGACGAGATCGAAATACAACCGGCGGATCAAGGTCTGGCGATCTGCTGGACGCGACTCTTTCAATCCTTTCTCGGCCCTCTTCTGCTCGATGAACGAGTCAATGGGGTTTGAGTAACTGGGGGCGCCGGGGGCTTGGGTGGGGATGGACGGCCGGGAAAGTGGTTGGAGCGACCACCAGTCGTTTTTCGGCGATGACAGCTTGGGCGCTTCGTCCGAGACCGCGCCGGTCAAGTGAGGGCGAGAGACACAGGCCGCCATGACGCCCGCGACCAGGAGCACGCGCATCCAGGCCGCGCATCGGATAGGCTCGCGGCACGCCAACCGCCGCGTCTGATTTTGCCTGCAATGGTGGGACATCGTTTAGAGAATGCCTCGACGCCTCGAAGCTGACGCCGCGCTCCCGTCCAGCATCGTGAAAGGGGACGCGTCACGTTCAATGTTTCGGGTGAAGAGTGTTGTTAGAGTCATGACTGTGATGTGACGCGGGCGCTGATTCACGGGTCACGCTTGATATTACTTGGAGCACGCGCTGAACGCAAGGCAAGCGGTTCATGGTTTCGAAGCGTTCAATCGTCGTCGCCCGATGCCGCGGGCTCGAGCAGTGCATCCACAAGTTGTCGGTGAATTTGGCTGGCAGCCCGGAGCGCGGTTGTGTGCGAAGCACCAGCCGCGGCAGGTTCGGCGTGACGGCGAGCCTGAGATGCTGCTGCGACTGGCTTTCAGCACAGTCGCGCTCCACCGACAACTCGCGGATGCACCAGGCTCAAGGGCGCTTTGGATTCACTCTTGCCTGGAACGGTCTTAGAATCTCATAATGGCGGGCCGTTTGAAACCATTAACACAGCCTGTCAACGCATCATGAGCATCGCACCCATTCAAGTCGCCGTCACAGGCGCCGCCGGCCAGATCGGTTATTCACTTTTGTTCCGGATCGCCTCGGGCGCTATGTTTGGCCCGACGCAACCCGTCATCTTGCGTCTCATTGAAATCGAACCCGCGCTGCCCGTTCTTTCCGGAGTGGTGATGGAGCTGGACGACTGCGCTTTTCCACTTCTGAAAGGGATCGTTCCGACCGCCAGCCTCGACGAGGGGTTTCGAAACGTGAATTGGGCCTTGCTCGTCGGCAGTGTTCCTCGCAAGGCTGGCATGGAGCGCAAGGATCTTCTCGGGATCAATGGCAAGATCTTCACCAGCCAGGGCGGCGCCATCCAACGCAATGCGGCTTCCGATGCCCGGGTTCTGGTCGTGGGCAACCCGTGCAACACCAATTGCCTCATCGCCATGAACAACGCGCGGGACGTGCCGAAGGATCGATGGCACGCGATGACGAGGCTTGACGAAAACAGGGCCAAATCGCAACTCGCCCGCAAGGCAGGCGTGGAAGTGGACGCGGTCTCCAACCTCGCGGTGTGGGGCAATCATTCCGCGACTCAATACCCGGACTTTTACAATGCGAGAATCTCGGGCAAGCCCGCCCCGGAAGTGATCAGCGACGAAGCCTGGCTCCGAGGCGAGTTCATCGCGACCGTGCAGCAACGCGGTGCCGCCATCCTCAAGGCACGAGGACTCTCGAGCGCGGCGAGCGCCGCGAACGCGATCGTGGACACCGTCGCGTCGATCGTGGGGATCACTGCCCCGAATGATTGGCACAGCGTTTGTCTCTGCTCGGATGGCAGTTACGGCGTCGAGGCAGGCCTCATTTCGTCCTTCCCCACTCGGAGCAATGGCAAATCGCTCGAGATTGTTCAGGGACTTCCTGTGAATGAATTCAGCCGCGGCAAGATTGACGCCACGGTCAATGAGTTGAAGGAGGAGAAGGCGTTGGTGGCGGACCTTCTGAAGTGACGTGCCGCATGCGCCGGCCCGCTCGATGCGCGTGAACCGCTCGTTGCAGTTCAGATATGTTGAACCATCAGATCTCCCGGAAAGACCTGGCCTCGCGCATCGAGCACACGCTGCTCGGCGCGGACGCCACGGAAAAAGACATCGAACGTTTGTGCCGCGAGGCCCGGCGCGAGATGTTCCATGCCGTGTGCGTCAACGGGAGCCGGGTCCAAAGCGCCCACCATTTTTTGGAGGGTTCGAGTGTCAAAGTGGTGGCGGTGGCCGGCTTTCCGCTGGGCGCTTCCGACCCGGATGTGAAACGCTTCGAAACGGAAACCGCCGTGGACAATGGCGCCTCGGAAATCGATGTGGTGATCAGCATCGGAAAACTCAAGGACGGAGACGCCGCAGGGGTGCTCCGCGAGCTTCGAGACGTGGTCGAGGCGGCGGATGAGCGCCCCGTCAAGGTGATCGTCGAGACTTCCTTATTGACGCGGGAGGAGAAGCTTTTGGCCTGCGCCATCATACTCGATTCGGGGGCGCATTTCGTAAAGACGTCGACCGGGTTCGGGAGCGGGGGCGCCGACCTCGAGGATGTCAAGTTGCTGCGCGCGGCTGTAGGGCCTCGTTTTGGCATCAAAGCTTCCGGCGGCATCCGAACCTGCGAAACCGCGGTTGCCATGATCGAGGCCGGAGCGGATCGGATCGGCACCTCCCGCGGAGTCGACATCATGCGGGAGTATTCGCGGGAAGCGCCGGCTGAATGAGCCGCCATCCACCGTGTCATGAATCACGGTGGCTCCGCTCACTCGGATCAAGGGTCGAGGCCTACCCGGGCCAAAGATTTCCGGCCTTTACAGTCCAACGGAGCAGATCCCTCCCCAGCTCACGCGGCCAATTTTCCTGGGTGCAAGTCATGAACACCTGCCCCCGGGCTTGGTGAGACCGCTCCAGCAAAGGGAGCAGCCCGCTTCGGCGTTTAGCGTCCAGCTCTCCCATCACATCGTCGATTAGCAGCACTGGCGGAACGCCAAGAATCGAGGAGAGGTATTCGGCCTGAGCCATTTTGAGCGCGATGGCCAGGGTGCGCTTTTGGCCTTCGCTGGCAAATTGAGCCGCGGGCTTATCGTTCAGTTCCAAGACCAAGTCGTCCTTGTGTGGCCCCACGACCGTGGACCGATAGGCCTTCTCGCGAGCGCGGGATTGGGCCAGTTCCAGCGCGAAATCCCGTTTGACACCTGGCACATAATGAACGCGAAGCTCCTCGGTGTCGCCGGCGACCTGACGGCAGGCCGCCCGCATCAAGGGCGCGATCCTGGGGACAAACTCACGTCGGAAGGCGAGGATCTGTGTTCCAGCGGCGATCAATTCGAGGCTGAAACTCTCAAGGCTTCCCTCGTCGAGAACCCGTTGCTTGAGCAGCGCGTTGCGTGAGCGCAACGCAAGGGCGTAGCGGTGGAGCAGCGCGAGATAGGAGGGATGGGTCTGGCACAGCAGCAGGTCGATGAACCGCCGCCGCTGACGGGGTGTCCCTTTTATCAGTTGCAGGTCTTCCGAGCAAAACACCACCGCCCGCAGCACCCCCAAATACTGAGAAATCCTGCGAATTGGCTGGGAATCCACCGATAGCCGCCGCTCCTGGGCCGACCAATAAAGCTTGATGTCATGGTCGTGCTGGCTTCTCAATCCGGCCCCCACGAAATAGCCGGTCTGGCCATGCCGCACGAGCTGGGCGCTGCCCACTCCCCGAAAGGACCGGAGCGTCGCCAAGAGATAGATCGCCTCGAGGACATTTGTTTTTCCCTGGGCGTTGTCGCCCAAAAGCACATGAAACCCCTGGGAAAAACCGGCGTCCAGCCGCGTGTAATTGCGGAAGTCGCGAATTCTTAAGCGAGTCAGAATCATGCCGCGAGTGTCAAAGGGCCGCGGTCAGACTCTCGCCAACGGGCGCCGCGGGGCAATGGTTTTTCTTTTTTTCACGGAAATCTTGTGGCAGTTTTTGACATGGCTTTTCAATTCCTAAAATCCCCATGATGCCGCCTTCGGCTGCCGCCGGGCCGATCCCGGAGACGAATCCTCGCCCAGCGCGGCGCCCCCGCTACCCGGGGAAAAACCCGCGCGCATTCCATCAAAAATACAAGGAGCTGAATTCGGACAGTTACCCCGAAACGGTTCGCAAAGTCGAGGCGAGCGGAAAAACAGCGGCCGGCACGCATCGGCCCATTTGCACCCAGGAGATCCTTGGCGTGCTGAGCCCGCGACCCGGGCAGATTGGCATCGACGCCACCCTGGGATACGGGGGCCATGCGGAGCGGCTCCTGCAGTCCCTGAATCCTGGCGGGTTCTTGCTGGGGTTGGACACCGATGGCGTCCAGCTTCAACGCGCCACAGCCAGGCTTAGAACCCTTGGATATGGCCCGGAGTCATTCGAAGGGATTCAGACGAACTTTGCTGGCATTGGCCGGCTGGTGCCAGCGCGGTGGCCTGGCGGCGTGGATTTCATCCTGGCGGACTTAGGATGCTCCTCGATGCAGCTCGACGATCCCCTGCGCGGGTTCTCATTCAAGCACCAGGGCCCTCTCGATATGCGGATGAATCAGAACAAAGGGCCTTCCGCCGCGGAATGGCTTGGAAGCGTCAAGGAAGACAGGCTCGCCAGGGCCTTGCGCGAACATGGAGACGTCCTGAATGCGGAGGCGATGGCTCGCGGCCTCTGCGACGCCCGGAAGTCCGCTCCCATTCGAACCACCACGGACCTCAAGGAGATCGTCCGGCGGCTGTGTCCGATGCTGGGAGGAAAATTGCGATCCCCGAAAGATCCCGTCATCGAACCGATAATTCGCCAGGTCTTCCAAGCGGTTCGCATCGCCGTTAACGACGAATTCTCCGCCCTTGAGATGTTCTTGAGAGCGGCGGCGGGATGCTTGAAACCCGGCGGGCGCCTCGCCGTGCTGACGTTCCATTCTGGCGAGGATCGACGGGTCAAGGCCGCCCTGAAGCGTGATGGCGCCAGGGGAGTCTACGGTGCAGTTGCCGGTGACGTGCTGCGGCCGGCTGCCGAGGAAATTCGAGGCAACCCAAGAGCCTCCAGCGCCAAATTACGCTGGGCCGTCAAGGCGCCGTCGGCCTAAAGCTGAATCGCGGCAAGCCCGCGGCGAATCTCGGAGCCGGCTTGACCGTGGGCCGGGGCATCGGCGATGCTGGCCCTCTCGAACGTTTATGGCTGTCAGCTCTACCTTACTAGATTCCTTGCGCGAGATCGTCGGTGCCGAGCGTCTCCTGACATCGAAGGAAGATCTCATCACCTATTCGTTCGACGGCACGGCGGCGCTTCGCAAAATGCCCCGCTGCGTTGTTTTCGCAAGATCGACCTATGAGGTCGCCGACATCCTGAAGCTGGCCCGTTCGCAGCGTGTTCCCGTGGTCACTCGCGGTTCTGGGACGGGGTTGAGCGGGGGGAGCCTGCCCACGGCCGACTGCATCGTGCTCTGCACCGTGCAACTCAATCGCATTCTGGAGGTCGATGCCGCGAACCTGACCATGCTGGTCGAGCCAGGCGCCACGACGCTGCAAATCGCCGACGCGGCGCTCGCCGCAAATCTTTTCTATCCCCCCGATCCCGGGTCCATGAAAATCTCAACGATTGGCGGCAATGTCGCCGAAAATTCCGGAGGGTTGCGCGGCTTGAAATACGGCGTGACTCGGAATTATGTCATGGGATTGGAGGTTGTCCTCCCCGATGGCGAGATTCTCTGGACTGGAAACAAGTGCGTGAAAGATGTCGCGGGTTATTCGCTTCGAGATTTGTTCATCGGGTCGGAGGGCACGTTGGGGGTGATCACCAAGGTGCTTTTGCGTCTCATCCCAAAACCGCGAGCCAAGAAAACCATGGTGGCCACTTTCGACCGCATGGACCAGGCCGCCGAGACGGTCTCGGCTATCATCGCGGCGCAAATCATTCCTTGCACTCTCGAGTTCTTGGATCGCATGACCATTCGTTGCGTCGAAGACTTTGCCAAGATCGGTCTGCCTTTGGACTGCGACGCTCTGCTCTTGATGGAAACGGACGGCCATCCCGTGGTGGTCGCCGAGGAGGCCGATAAGATGGAGCAGATCGCGCGGGCTCACGGATGCCGTGAATTAAGGATCGCGAAGAACGACGCCGAGGCCGCCCAATTGGCCAACGCTCGCCGATCCGCTTTCTCGGCGCTCGCACGGGTCGCTCCGACCACGATCCTGGAAGACGCCACCGTGCCGCGGAGCGAGCTCGGTCGGATGATCCGGTTCGTGGAGCAAATCGCCAAGAAGCACCAACTGCGCATCGGCACTTTCGGGCACATGGGCGATGGCAATCTGCACCCAACTTTCCTGACGGATGAACGCAATCACGAGGAAATGCACCGCGTCGAGGAAGCCTTCAAGGAGATCTTCGAGGAGGCCATTCGATTGGGGGGCACGATCACGGGTGAACACGGGATCGGCATGGCCAAGAAATCCTTTCTCCCGCGCTTTGCGGGGGATGCCCAGATGCGCGTGATGCGAGAAGTTCGCAAGGCCTTGGACCCATTGGGAATTCTCAATCCGGGCAAAATGTTCGATCCGTGATGGGTTTTTGAATGTCCAGCACCTACTACAGCCCCGGCCATGACAGGGCGGAACGGGTGAGGGCGTTGTTCGGACAAATCGCGAAGAGATACGACCTCATCAATGATATCCAAAGCCTGGGCCTGCACCGGATCTGGAAACGACAGTTGGTCCGACGCGCGCGGATCACACCTGGAACTCGCGTTTTGGATGTTTGCTGCGGGACGGGCGATTTAGCCCTGGCGATGGCAAGAATTGGGGCGAAAGTCATCGGGATCGATTTCTGCGCGCCCATGCTGGCCGTTGCCTCGGCCCGTTCCACCGCCGATGCAGCCCGCCGCGACGGGAATCGCCTGCAACTGGCCCAAGCTGATGCCCAAGAGCTGCCTTTCGTCGACGGCGCCTTCGATGTGGTGACCATCAGCTACGGGCTGAGGAACCTGGCTGACTTGGATCGTGGCCTGGCAGAATTCCTCCGTGTGCTGCGGCGCGGGGGACGCTTGTTGATCCTGGATTTTGGCCGACCTGATTCGGCGCTCTGGCGTCGGGCTTACGAAGCCTATTTGGGATGTGTGGTTCCCCTCTTTGGCTGGCTGTTTGCCGCAGACTCCGCCGCGTATGCCTATATCTTGGACTCGTTGAAGCGCTATCCAGCCCAGCGGGGAGTCGACGACAAGCTCCGAGGTTTGGGCTGCCAGCGCGTGGAAATTGTTGATTTTATGGGAGGCGCCATGAGTTTGAATTTGGCTGAGAATTCACGATCTCCTGGATCAGGCTCGGATGGGGACGAAAGCGGGAAATAATCCATCGTTAAGTTGGTTCGCTGGGAGGCATCCGTGGCTTTGGTCAAATCAACTTGAGCGGCAGCTGCCGCTGGCAAATCTTCACGATGTTCACGGCCGTTTTGAGGGTCAAACGTGGACTTGACGTGTCCAATGCCAACTTCTACGGTCTGTCCCCCTATTGGTTGATGATTGATCCCGTCCAGCTTCGGCTGGCGCAAATGGCTCCGCGTTGGCCGTCTTTGGGACGGTCGCGGGGCTTTTTCGTCGGGAGAAGAAAGGTTTGTTGTGAACGCTACGGTTGAACACCTGGGACCCTGCAAAAAGCTGATTCGAGTCGAAGTGGATCCACAAGCAGTGGACAAAGCCTTCGCCGAGACGACGTCCCTGTTCGCGCGGCAAGCCGCGCTCCCCGGCTTTCGACCCGGCAAGGTTCCATTGCACCTTGTGGCCAAGACGTTTGTATCCAAGATCGAGACCGAAGTGAAAAAAAGGCTCATCCAGGATTCGTATCTAAACGCCTTGAAGGAACATGGGCTGCGGCCGGCGCTGGCGCCTGAGATCGAAGAAATCCAGTTTGGCCGCGGGCAGTCCTTGCAGTTCGCAGCCACGGTGGAGACATTCCCTGAATTCACTCTTCCGCCATACAAAGGAATTCAAGTCACACGCGAGGTGGGGCAAGTGACTGAGGCGGACATGGAACGTGCGTTGAACATGCTTCGGGAACAGCGAGCGACGTATAGCGATGTCTCAAGACCCGTCCAAATGAGTGATTACGTTGTCGTCAACTACAAGGGAACGCACGAAGACAAGCCTTTGACGGAACTCTCCACGACTTTAGCCGGGCTGTCGGAGCGGCAGAATTTTTGGATGCACATCGAGGCCAAAGACAGCCTTATTCCTGGCCTGTCCGAGCAGTTGATTGGCGCCCTGGCTGGGGAAACCAGAAACGTGCGGATCCAGTTTCCATCGACCTTCCCCGCCACGGCCATCGCGGGAAAGGAAGCCGCCTACACGGTCGAGGTGCAGAGCGTGAAGGAACGCGTGTTGCCTGAGCTCAATGACGAATTCGCCAGGCTGTTCAGCGCGAAAAACCTGGACCATCTCTGCGCCGGTGTCCGCGACGACCTGGCAAAAGAGCTCATCTACCGGCAGAAACGCCAGGTTCGGGATCAAATCATCTCGTTCTTAAAAACCAGTGTTCAGTTCGAACTCCCAGAATCAGTCGTCGCCTCCGAAACCAACAGTGTCGTTTACGACATCGTTCGAGAGAATCAGGAACGAGGCGTGAGCCCTGAAGCCATTGACAAGAGCAAGGACGCGATTTATTCGGCCGCCAACGCCAGCGCCAAGGATCGGGTGAAAACCGGCTATATCCTGGGACGGATCGCCGACTTGGAAAAGATCAAAGCAGAGCGCGACGAGATCCTGCAGCGGATCCACGCCATGGCGGAGCAGTATAAAATGAAGGTCGACAAGATGATCAAGCAGCTCGAGGAGCGCGGTGGCATTGGTGAAATTGCCGATCAAATCGCGACAGCGAAGGTCATGGATTTCCTGGAATTGCACGCGAATGTTACCGATACGATCGCTGCTTCCCCACCCGCGGCCTCTTCCCAGCCGTCGGCCCCTTCGGAACCATCCCCCGGTTCCTGACACGTACTGACAGTTTCGCAAGTGTCGCTCCCCCCACTGGAGTGACGCCTTGGAAACTTTTTCCGGGGGCGCCTCGGTTCAATCTTAAAACGGCAGTTGAACATCGTGGAAATTTGCAAAAGCCTGCATGAGAGAGGCTTGACGAAGAGGGAGCCATATCCCTTGTGGACCTGGTAAGTGATTCGTAGAAACTTAATCTCCACGATCTTGCTAAAATTCCCGTTGGGCAACTGCCGTTTTAAGGTTCAACGATCTGAGCTGCGTCCACACGTCGAGCAAGTGTTACTTGCGCATGGGTTTGGAACGAGGTTAGTGTGGAGGCACAATTCGCACTCAGGCATTCATGCGAGCGGTTCAAATGTTATTCTGCGGTGGGTTCAAGGCGGGTGTAGCCATGGCCATCGCGTTTTCCGCTGGGCTAGCCACTCTCGCTTCCGAGGAAACCACCTCCGGCGAGCCTCAGGAATCATCGCGACTCGAGCCCGGAATTGACTGGACCAAGGAACGGCAGTTCTGGTCTTTCCGACGCCCGAACCCACAAGTCTTGCCACAAGTGAGGCAGTCCTCCTGGCCCCGACAGAGACTGGACCGGTTTATCTTGTCGAGGCTGGAAGAGAGGCAATTGGCGCCTGCCGTGGAAGCCGACGCAAGAGTGCTCCTGCGCCGGGTGACGCTGGATCTCACCGGAATGCTCCCCACGCGCGAGGAAGCGGCGGCCTTCCAGGCTGATTCATCGCGGGACGCTTACGAAAAGCTCGTGCAACGGCTTCTTTCATCGTCGAGATTCGGGGAACGACTGGCCAGTCTGTGGATGCCTTTGGCTCGTTACGCGGAGGATCAGGCTCATCAAGTCGGCGACGACACGAAATACTTTTATCCAAACGCTTTCCGATATCGGGAATGGGTGATCGACGCGTTCAACAGCAACATGCCGTATGATCAATTTCTCCGATTGCAGGTGGCGGCTGACAAGCTCGAGGGTGCTGAAACAACCAACCTCGCCGCGCTGGGGTTCCTCGGCCTGGGCCCCAAATATTATAACCGCGACCGCCTCGAGGTGCAGGCGGATGAATGGGAGGATCAGGTCGACACGGTGTCTCGAAGCATTCTCGGACTCACCGTGGCCTGTGCTCGTTGTCACGATCACAAGTTTGATCCTGTCACAATGAGCGACTACTACGCTCTGGCTGGCATTTTCGCCAGCACCAAGCTGGTGAACAAAACGCCACAGGGCGATCGCGCGAAAGAGGATTTGCAGGCCTCGAAAATCTCGGCTCAAGCGCTGCACGTGGTGGAGGACGCCGACAAACCACAGGATCTCCCTATTTTCTTGAGGGGAAACACACAACGCAAAGGTCCGATAGTTCAGAGGGGATTTCCGACCATCCTCGGTGCGGAAGGGGCCCCCACCCCTCCTGCGGGATTTGGCCGGCGTGAACTCGCCGAAGCGCTCTCATCCCCTCGGAATCCATTGACGGCTCGAGTTTTCGCCAATCGGCTGTGGGCGGAGTTTTTCGGCCAGCCGCTGGTGGCCTCGCCCAGCAATTTCGGCCGCTCAGGAACCCACCCTTCGCACCCCGAGTTGTTGGATGATCTTGCGGTTCGGTTCATCGCTAGCGGCTGGGATGTCAAGGCCTTGGTCCGCGAAATGGTTCTTTCCTCAACCTATCGCCAATCGTGCGCCAGCTCGCCTTCAGAGCTCGCCAAAGATCCTTCCAACGAATCGTTTGGGCGCATGAACCGACGGCGCTTGAGCGTCGAGCAGTGGCGTGACTCGGTTCTCGCTCTAACGGGTGAATTGGATCAAGCTCGGGGCAAATCCACCGAGCTCGACGACCTCAAGAATCGGCGGCGCACGGTCTATGCCCGCATCAGCCGGCTCAAGCTGAACGACCTGTTGATGCAGTTCGATTATCCGGACGCCAACGTCCACGCGGAAAAGCGCACGGTCACGACTACGGCGATGCAAAAGCTGTTCGTGCTCAACAGCCCCTTCATCCTTGATCGAGCCAAGGCTCTGGCCCTGGCCGTCGACCGCGCATTTCCCCACGCGAGGTGGGCGGATCGGATCACCGCCATTTACGATTTGGTCTATGGACGAGCGCCAAAGGCGGAGGAGAGTGAGCTGGCCCTGGATTTCTTGATGAAACCGCAGCGTGGCGACATGCCGCGATGGGAGCAGTACGCGCAGGCATTACTCGCGTCCAATGAACTGTTTTACATCGATTAAGCCTCCTTGAATGAACACTTTCTCGACTGACACACAGCTTGAATCGCAGCAAGGGCGGGGTGGCCCAAGCCGATTCCGCCGCCATTGCAGTCGCCGTCGCGCGTTGGAGCTGATGGGAGCTGGCTTCGGCACAATCGGCCTTGCGGCTTTGTTGGGCCAAACAGGCGCCCTTGCCGCCGGTTCCACGAAACGCGGGCCGATCGACGCCAGGGCCAAGCGGGTCATTTTTCTGTTCATGAATGGAGGCCCGTCGCACCTGGACACCTTCGACCCAAAGCCGGCCCTCAAGAGGTTTGAAGGCCAGCAACCCGCAGGGGAACTTTACAAAAAGAGCAAGGGCACGGGATTCATGCCTTCGCCGCTCAGCTTTTCACGTCATGGACGCAGTGGAATCGAAGTGAGCGAATCCTTGCCTCATTTGGCGCAGGTGATCGATGACTGTTGCGTGATCCGTTCCATGCGCACCGATGTGCCGAACCACGAGCCCGCTCTGCTGATGATGCACACCGGGAATGTCCAGCCCATCCGCCCCTCCCTCGGCTCGTGGCTACAATATGGCTTAGGATCGGAAAATTCAAACCTGCCCGGCTACGTGGTGCTCAGGCCCACGTCAAAAATCGTCGTCGGCCCCGCGCTTTGGAGCAACAGTTTTCTCCCCGCCGAGTTTCAGGCCACGAGCGTGGTCACTTCCGACATGCAAGTGGACAAGCTCCTGGCCAACATCCGCAACGGCAAGCTTGATTTGGGAGAGCAACGAGAGCAGCTCGATCTTCTGCAGGCCCTCAATCAGCGCCATTTGGACTCGCGAGGAGGCGATCTAGAGCTTGACGGCCAGATCAAAGCGATGGAAACCGCTTTTCACATGCAGCGCGAGGCGATGGAGACTTTTGACATCCAACGCGAACCCGAATCCATACGCCGGCTCTATGGAGACTCTCCTTTCGCGCGATCTTGCCTCCTGGCGCGCCGCCTTGCCGAAGCCGGTGTCCGGTTCACCACCGTTTACTATGTGAATTCTGGAAATCAACCGTGGGACACTCACACGGATCACGACGCGGGCCATCGAAAACTTTGCGCCGACGCCGACCGCGCGTCGGCGGCGTTAATCAGCGATCTGAAAGCTCGCGGACTGTTGGAGGACACCCTCGTGGTTTGGGGCGGGGAATTTGGAAGAACCCCTTATGCGGAGAACCAAAAGGAAAAGAAGGCGGGCCGAGACCATCATCACACGGCGTTTTCGATGCTGCTCGCGGGAGGAGGGATTCGCGGGGGAACCACCTATGGCGCCTCGGACGAAGTGGGCATGAATGCGGCGGAAAATCCGGTGCATGTGCATGATTTGCACGCCACGATTCTGCATTTACTAGGACTGGACCACGAGCGCTTGACCTACCGATATGCGGGTCGTGATTTCCGGTTGACGGACGTGGCGGGGAGGGTGATCCACAACATCCTGGGTTAGCGCCGGTGAGTGGCTGGACGAGAGTGTTTGGGTAAAGCAGGCGAAGCGAGACGGCCATAGGTTTCGACCTCTCCATCCGCCCGTTTCGTCCAGCCTAAAACTTGTATTCCACGCCTGCCACAAGCTTGAGGTCATTGTTGTCACGGCCGCGAGCTGGCCGGCTTCGGTAGGTGTCCTGCGCAAACAAGCGCAAGCCCAATGACTTCGTAATATCCGTAGCCACCCCCAGTTCGAGGTTCATCACGTAATCCGCGAAATCCTCGACTCTGGGGGAAAAATCAAGGCTTTGCCAGAACCGGGCGCGTTCGTTGATCTTGAGTTCATATCGCTCCGCGGCACGCAGAGTCGCGTAGGAGAGACTCGTGCCTCCTATGGATTCGAATACATACCCAGGGCCGATCTGAGCCCTGAGCTTGTGCCGATCGCTCTTGAGGAAATAATATCCAGCGCCAGGGCTCAAACTCACCCGGTACTCGACGTCGGCAATGGAATCGTGCAACGCCTCCGCATTGCCATAAAAAAAGGTTCGTTCCGAGACCAGCCGGTTATACTGGCCAAATCCAGCAAAGTTTTCCGCGTTCTTCAAGCCATGATTCTTGCCGTAGGTGGCACTGGCACCGAGGCCAATTTCATTCAGAGCCCATTTCTTTTCCGAAGTGACGTTCGCCGTCCCCAGCACGGTCTCACTGTTGCCTCGCGTCAAGGTGATGCCGAGAGCCGCCGTTGTTTTCCATTGGGGAGGGGGTTCTTCCGGCGGCGCCTCCGCGGCCCGCCCCCGCGATGGGAAGAGGCACAAAATGGCGGCGGCGAACGACACGGCACGCACGCGATGGCCGAAGGAGAATGGCTGCATAGTTTTTTGTTCGAACGGCATTAAGATGATGAATGATGCGGATTGTCGCCTCCATTTGGTGCTTCTGATCGAATGAGACCAAGCTCTAGGACTTCTTGGAAAATGCGCGATCCAAGATCAGGCTTGGAAACCGCGGCCAATCCTTCAAGGAAGCTACCGAGGCGCGAACTCTCCGTCCATACCAAAGCAACAAGTCTAACCGCAATCACCCTATGAAGACTGAGCCGAGCTTGCCCGAATTCAAAGGTTATGCGGAAGAATTGAGACGACCGGAGCCTGCACGGGCGCGTTCTTCCTCTTCTATTTGGACTCTGTGGAAGCCGTGACCAGTTCCAGCAGAGCCGCATCTTTCTCGGGGCCCTTGATGAAGTCCAAGGCCCGCAGATAGCGGTCCTTGTCGGCCTTTGCAGCCGACTTATCGGCGATTAATTTGACCAGCAAAGCCGGCGACTTTTTAGCTCGGCTTCGCCACACAATATCGCGGCCCACCGCGGTATTCCAGTGATCCCCCACAGCCTTGAGCCAAGCCTCGAAACAGGCATCCTCATTGCCTTGCGCGCCGATGCCCAAGGCTTCAAGGGACCAGCGATCGCTTGGAGAATGTTGCTTGGCGAGCGTCGCCCACAGAGCAGGCATTTCCGGTGACGCGTTCTTTCGGAGAACCAGCGCGCACTCGCGGCGAACTTGGGCGGACGGATCAAAGGCAAGAGCCTTCACCAGGGGGATCAAATCCATTTTGCGCTCTCGAGCGATGCGCAACGCAGTGATGCGAATGTCGGGATTCGCATCTTTTAGAGCGATGCCGACATACTTTTGTTCCTTGCCGGGAATGCGAGCCAGCAAGTGGAGAGCCCGAGCCCGGATTCGCGGATTCTCGTCCTTCCAGGCTTTCAGCAGGGCTGACTCCGCTTTTCCGCCCAGCGAGTGAAGCTTCGTCCACGCAAGATACCGCGCCTCCTGGTTTGGTGAGGCGAGTGAAGCCACGCACTCCGAGGCCGAACCGAACTTGAGCTTCGGCATGGAGGGCTTCTTCCCGATGGGAAGCACCCGGTAGATGCGGCCCGTCATGGTGGCCAACTCACGATCGGCCATGTTATGCCCGCCCACACCGGCGTCGTTCCAGTCGGCCACGTAGATGGAGCCGTCGGGTGAAGCGCACACGTCAGAGGGCCGGAACCAGGAGTTGTTGTCGTCGGTGCTGAGTATGTTCACCATTTGAGCCTGATAGCCTGCGCCCGCAACTTGCACCGGGTAGGAGCGCACGACGCGTGGTCCGGCATCGCAATGAATCATCTGATTCCGAAAAATCTCAGGCAGAAGAGAACCTTCATAAACCATGATTCCAGTCGGCGAGCCGGCCCCGGTTTGGATCAAGTTCGGCACGACTCCCGGGTCGTTGAGATGCCAGTGCCTCAGGGGAATCTGCTCTTCCCATCCGGTGCGTTTGGCCTGCCACCCGGCGCCGGTCATTTCATCAACGTATCCGTAGTTCCCATGTTCCATCACATAATTGATCCGAACGGCCTTGTTGCCGTCGTCGTCATTGTCCGACTGCCAAAGCGTGCCAAACGAATCCACGGAGACCTCGTAATTATTTCGGAAGTTGTGCCCCAGCACCTCAAATTCGCTGCCATCCATGTTGCAGCGAAACACCAGACCTTGGCGGTAAGGCTTCCCAACCGCGGACACGCCCAAGCCTTCCACGTCGTTCACCAACTGCCCGTCGGGACGACGAATCTCGCGTCCGTCGTTGCCCATGTTGAAGTAAAGCTTGCCATCGGGCCCAAACACAAAGGCATGCACGCCATGGTCGTGATCGACTCCTTTGATGCCGGTGAAGAGGATCTCTTTCTTGTCCGCCTTGCCATCCCCATCCGTGTCCGTGAACACGAACACATCCGGCGACCGGGACACGATCACCTTGTTCCCAAGCACACACAACCCAAGGGCGGTATTGATGTCGTTGCCCTCATAAAACGTTGATTCTTTATCGGCAACGCCGTCCCCGTTTATGTCCTCCAGGATGACAATCCGATCCCCGTCCGGCCGGAGCTTTCCCCATTTTTGGAAGAGCCTGTAGTTTGCGCCCTCAGTGACCCAGACACGGCCTTTGTGGTCGATGTCCATGTTGGCCGGGTTCCGAACCATGGGCTCGCTGGCAAAGAGTGAGACTTCCAGGCCGGCGGCGACTTTGAGGGTTTTCAATTGCTCCCTGGCGGCTTCCGGACCGGACCGCGGCACCTCCGCCGCGCGGGATTTGAAGGGGGAGGCAACGGTGGCCGCCACGATTAAGACAGACGGCATGAGCCTGGAGGATGTAAGAAGTTTCATAAGGCTGCAGGAAGCCAAGGTTAGTTCACTTTTTTTTGTCATCAACGTTCGCGGCTAATTGCTCGGGCGTCAGCACTGACTGCACGCCCTGGCTCGGAACTTCCATTTTTGCGATCCAAAGGATCCCGTTCAAAACCACGCGGCGGAAGTTTTCATCGCCCCAGTTGCGATGGAAATGGCCTCCGGTGAAGCCGAAGCCTCTCCCACCGCCCTGGCGTTCGGAGACCCACATGACGTGCTGGGGATCCCGCCGGGAAACGGAGGCCCGAACATCCGGGTTGCCGCTATGCGGACCGTCAGCGCGGTTCATCGTTTTCTCAGGAGGGACGGCGGATAGAATGGGGGTGACCCCACGCATCCCCTCTCGAAAACGCATGTGAAAATACCATTCGTCGTTGATTTTAAAAGGCTTCACACCGCGCGTCACGGGATGCTTCGGCAAGGTCAAGAAGTCGGCGTCCCAGTGTGGATTCACCGACCAGAAGGTTTCGAAATAACCTCCCGTCCACCCGAGCATGGCTTCTCCGGCGTCGCCTTTCGGCACTTCAACGGCGTAGTGGGCGCAACCGATGCCCACTCCCCGGCCAGCCAAATCGTTTAGAATTTTCAAGCGGTCGGGTTTGATGGCGGGATGGCCGCCACCGCCGTCGGCATACATGAAAACGGCGTCCGCGCCCGCAAACGCGGCTGGATCGGAAGGCCAGCCATTGGAATGGACCACGGAAGTGACTCCCGCGACCTGATCCAGGCAGTGCTTCAACGCGAGGCAACCGGCACGGAATTCATGCTCTCCCTTGCCGTGGCTCACCGATCCGGCGAGGAGAACGATTTTCTTGTCCGCCGCGGAAGCACCCAAGGCGAGTGCCGCCGTCATCCAGCAAATTAAGATGCGCATTTTCATATTCCGTCGAAGATCCAAGATCCAAGCAAAACCGCGCAGGAACCCCACAGGGGCGGGCGGCCCGCGCGTCGGCGCTCCTAGCTTGAGCGCGCGCCCGCGTCACTCCGATCCTGCGCGCAGGCAGCGGGGTCGTCAACGCCGGCGGCCCCAAAAAAAAAGACCTTCACTGCCGTTTCGCTGTCCATGTCCCTTCCCCCAGTTCGCCAAACTTCACTTTGCCATGCATGGAACCAACATTGTCCACAGTACCCGAGTAAGTCACGGGAATCTCCTCCCCATCCCTCGAGACCAAAAACGTCAGGCGCAGTTCTTTCTTTTGGAGACGTGCCCGCTGATTTCAGCCTCTCCAAGCAATCCCTTGTAGCGGCCGATGAGATTCTGGCCGGCGTGCACGATGTTAAATTCCGGCGTGCCTTTCCCGTTCGCCGTCTCGACCTCGAATTGCCACGATCCGGTGATATTCACCGCGTTCGGCGACGTGTTCTTGGGGTCCAGATTCTGAGGAATTTCCTCGGGTCTGAGAGAAGAGCTGACGCCATTCTCGGGCACTTCCACTTTCGCGATCCAGAGGAGGGCGTTGAGAACCACTTTTCGAAGATTGTCGTTGTGCCAGTTGACGTGCTTGTGCCCACCGGTGTATCCGAAACCGCGCCCTCCATCAGGGCGCTCGAAGGTCCACATCATGGTCTCCTCGCGACCTGCGGCCGCGACAATGTGGTCGTAAGGGCCGGCGGGATGCACGTAAGGGCCTTTGCGGACTTTCTCGGAGGGTTTCGCGACAAGAATTGGAGTGACGCCGGACACTTCCGGTTTCCAACGCATGTTGAAATACCATTCGTCCACGAGTGCAAACGGCTTGACCCCGCGCGTGACGGGGTGCTTCGGGAACGTGTTAAATTCCGGCTTCCACATGGGGTTCACGGAGAACTGATGCTCGTAGTAGCCTCCAATCCAGCGATGCATCGCTTCACCAGGATCTCCTTTGGGCACTTCCACACCATAATGGGCACACCCAATCCCAACGCCTTTCTTGACGAGCCCGTCAATCAGCTTCATGCGATCCGCTTGAATGGCGGGGTGGCCGCCGCCGCCATCGGCGTAGATGAGGACCGCATCCGCGTCGTTGAATGCCGCGGGATCCGCGGGCCACCCGTTCGGATGCACCTCAACCTTGACCCCTTGCACCCCGTCGAGACACTTCTTCAGCAAGAGCGAGCCGGCCCGGAATTCATGGTCACCCGGCCCGTGGCTTACCTTGCCGGCGATGATCAGGATCTTCTTATCGGCGGCCTGCGCCGGTGACAACGAGCCAACGGCGCAGGCCGCGGCCACAACCATAAGGAGACGGATGCATTGAATCGTCATCGCGAGGAGGGGTTGGGATTGGTCCAGAAATCTGACGGAGCAAACGAAGCGGCGCTTCGCTCCCTTATTGGAGTTTCTTGATCGAGATATCCTTGATTTGGACGGTCATGGGCGGTCCGACATGGATTTGAAGGGCCAAGACGCCGGACGTCAGCCTTTTCTTCTCATCCTCATCGGTCACGTCGACCGTCGTATTCCCGTTGATTTGATGGATGAAATGGTGCCCTTTGGCCCGCACCATATAACTGTTCCAGTCTTCATGCTTGATGGTTTCCTGGAGCTCCGCCGAGGTCTTGCCGGTGCCGCCAGTCACTTGTTTCTTGCCGTCGGACCCCCAGGTGACTTTCTGGCCGCGCTCGGCCATGATCCCTCGCCCCCCGGCGACGCCGCCCTCGTCATACAGAATCCCTGAATAAGTTTTGCCCGCCTCGAAATCCGCCTGGTAGCCCCCGACGCGCCATTGCTTGGGGTCGGTGATCTTGCTGCGATATTGGACCCCTGAATTCCCGGCGACGATGCGGTAATTGAAGCGGAGCTCAAAATCGTTGGGCAATGAATTGGTGTAAATGAGGAAGGTGTTGACTTTGATGGGATCTTCCTTGGTGGTCACACCCGTGATCGCGCCGTCGCGCACTGACCAGAGTTTTGGATTGCCATCCCAGCCTTTGAGGTTCTGGCCGTTGAAAAGGCTTTCGAAACCCGGCTCCGCGGCGGCCGCCACATGAACGGCGGCGAACGCCAAGGCGGCGGCGAGGATTGTGGACGAGATTGGTTTCATAGAGGGCATCGGTTTTTGGATCGACGTCCGCCACGCGGCGATCGCGCGACAGACCATCACAGTTGATTTCAATACAGCAGCAGAAAAATCAGACGCGTCAGGCGAAGGCTTTCTTCAAGAATTTGATTCCCTTGACCGCGATCTCTTCGGTGGTGGGCTCCATCCGGCGCCAGATCGCGGCGGCCCGGGCGATGACTTTCACATCCGTCGTGAACGACTCGATCACCACGTCGCCTTTGTATTTCACGGCCTTCAGCGCGGCGACGATCGGCACCCAATCGATGTGGTCGTTGCCCGGAGTTCCACGGTCGCTGCCGCAGGCATGGAAATGACCCAGGTGGGCTCCCGCTTTTCGGATCGCCTTGGCTTGATTTTTTTCCTCGATGTTCATGTGGAAGGTGTCCAGGTGCAATTTGAGGGCGGGACTGCCAACGTCGGCGATCATCTTGAGGCCTTGTTCACAAGTGTTGATAAAGTCGGTCTCGAAACGATTCAGAGGCTCGAGGCACACTTGGCGTCCGTTCTTCTGGGCGTGCCGAGTCAAGGTTTTCAAGTGTTTGACAACCGTTTTCCATTGCTGCTTGTATTCCTTCTCCGGGACCGCGTCGGCTCGGCCCACGGCTGAATAAACCGGTCCGATCAGGCTGGGACAACCGATCACCACCATTTGATCGATGAGTTTCAGCATGTAATCCAGCCCTGTTTTTTGTTCCTCCGGAGTGCCGCGCAAGTCGCGGCCGGGCCCCATGCACGCGCAGATCGAACCGCAGACAAGGCCGTTCTTGTCGAGCTCGGTTTTGACGTGCGCGGGATCGATGTGGGACGGGTCTTCGACGGGTATTTCCACTGTTTCGAATCCCCATTTCTTGAATTGAGGGAAGAATTTGGTGCTCTCGTTGGTGAAAGGAGAAACAAATAGAAACGTATTGATGCCTAGTCTCATAGTGAGGGTATTTTTAACGAGGCTAAACGAATGGGATTGGGAGTCAAAACGATTTCGAATCAACCCTGGCTGCTTCCGTGTACGGGGCGCGGGTCGCGTGGCGCCCGGCGAGGGAGAGGGGAATGAATCTCGCGAGAGCTGAGTTTTCAGTTTTAACTTTCCCGGAATGGCGTATAGTGGTTGTCAATGACACACCGGAGCCGCCTTGTGCTGGTTACAATGCTGCTGTTCGTCGCGGTCCAAACGACCGGCTGCGGCGGCTTTCAGGCATCTCGATCATTCTCTCCGATGGATTTCATGATGCCGCGCGGCATCAAACATCGACCCGATCCTGCGGACCCGGCCCTGCCGCGGGACGTCACGTCGGCGCCGCGCCCAGAACCGGCCACTTTACTGGCGGTCCTGGAGGGTTAACATCAATCGAGGGCGGTTTCCCGGGAAACATGACAACTCCCTGACGCATGTCACCCGGACGATGCCGCCCCGACTTCCAGCCCCAGCAAGCCCCGAGACATCGGCCGATGGCGCGCCCCTAACCGAGTTGTCCCTGGCATCGCCGGGAACGGCTTGCCTTCGGATTGGCGGGCGGCTGGATCTGGATAGAGCGACCCGGCTTTGGGACGATTTGCCCGCGAAACTTTCGGCGATGAGCCTCGACAAGCTGGATATCGAAGTTTCCGGAATGGAGTTTTGCGACGGCGCCGGGATGGCTTTGCTGCACCACCTGTGCGCCGGAGACATGACGCCAGGCGCCGTAGTGAATCTGCGCGGATTGCGGCCGGAGTTCCAATCGATTTTGAACAGTTACGCCGGATCGCTCGAAGAGGGGGCGGAGGGCCGCGAAACACAGGAGCAGAATCCGTCGGTGCCGGCGAGGATCGGCGGCGCGGTCGGTGATCTCAAACTGGGATTGGCGGATCAAATCGCGTTCATCGGCCACATCAGCCTGGGACTTGCCACCACGGTTTTCAGCCGGCGGAGCATGCGCTGGAACGAGGTGCTTCGAGTCTTTGAAACCGCCGGGGTGAACGCGCTGCCGATAGTGTCGCTGATCAGCTTGTTGGTGGGGTTGATCATCGCCTTCGAATCCTCCCAGCCGCTGGAGCAGTTTGGGGCGCAGATCTTCATCGCTAACATGATCGGCCTGGTGATGGTCCGCGAGCTGGGGCCATTGATGACGGCCATCATCCTGGCCGGCCGGTCGGGCTCCGCGTTTGCCGCGGAATTGGGCACCATGAAAGTCAACGAGGAACTGGATGCCTTGAAAACCATGGGCCTTGATCCCGTGAGATTCCTGGTGGTGCAGCGGATCGTCGCCGGGGTCCTCCTCACCCCGGTGCTGACGCTTTATTCGATGCTGATGGGAGTGGCGGGAGGAGTGATCGTCATGCTCGGGCTTGGCTTTCCCTTCACGGCCATCTACAATCAAATGATCTCGAGCCTCAAGATCGGTGACGTGGTGGTCGGCATCTCCAAAGGGGCGGTCTTTGGAGTGATCGTTTCAGTGGTGGGTTGCCTCCGGGGGCTGCAAACTCAAAAAGGCCCTTCGGCGGTGGGAGAATCCGCCACGCGCGCCGTCGTGACGGGGATTCTGCTCATCATTATCGCGGACGCCATGTTCTCAGTGCTCCTTTTTCTGTTGAAATCATGAGCGAGAGCGTCCATCCAGCCGTGCGCGCTCGAGCGCTCCACATCGGTTACCAAAACCAGACGGTCCTTCGCGACATCAGCTTCGACGTGGCGCCCGGGGAAGTGTTCGTGATCCTCGGCGGCTCGGGCTGCGGCAAAAGCACGCTGCTCAAGCATCTCATTGGACTGTATGAGCCGATCGAGGGAGAAATCTGGATCGCTGGGGAGAATCTCCTGGCAGCCGGGGGAGAACACCGGCGCCGTGTGATGCAGAGGTTTGGCACGATGTACCAAAGCGGCGCCCTGTTCGGCTCCATGACCGTTCTGGAGAATGTGCGGCTCCCGCTGGATGCCTATACCGATCTTCCTGAGCGCGCCAAAACGCTGGTGGCGCTTTCAAAACTGCGACTCGTGGGTTTGGCCGGCTCCGCCGAGAAGATGCCATCCGAACTCAGCGGTGGGATGAGAAAGCGCGCCGCGATTGCCCGGGCGATGGCCCTGGACCCCCGCATTTTGTTTCTGGACGAACCCTCGGCGGGCCTCGACCCCATCACTTCCGCCGGCCTCGACGCTCTGATCAACCAGCTTTCCGAACGATTCGGCATCACGTTTGTCGTCGTCACCCACGAGCTTCCGAGCATCTACGCGATCGCGGACCGCGTGATCATGCTGGATGGGCGCACGAAAACGGTCGCTGCCGAGGGGTGCCCCCATGAGTTGAGGACCTCGGCGAAAGATCCGTGGGTCCGCCAGTTCTTGAGCCGCGAGGCCCACGAGCATCGAGCCGCTTAACCCGACCTTCCGTCATGGCCGCCAAAAGCAATCACTTTAAGATCGGCGTGTTCGTCCTCGCCGCCTTTGGGATCTTTCTTGGTTCGTTGTTCGCGTTCGGCGTGCGCGGCTATTTCGAAAAGAGAACCCTGTACGAGACGTATGTCACAACGGATGTCGATGGGTTGTCCCTCGGCTCTCCCGTCAAGCTGCGAGGGGTCACCGTGGGAAAAGTCACCCGGATTGGATTTACCTGGAACGAGTATCCAGGAACGCATTACGGATACGTGTTGGTCGAGTTCGAGATCCGCGACGGGTCCAATCCTTTGCCGCCTGGGCTGAGCCTGGACGAAGTGCTGCACCGGGAGATTCGAAAAGGGCTGCGGGCCCGGGTGCGCGGACAGGGGATCACGGGAACCAGCTTCGTTTCTCTCGAGTACCTCAATCCCGAAATCAATCCCGCGTTGAAAGTGGAGTGGGTTGCGCGGAATCATTACATCCCTTCCGCCGAGAGCCAGTTCAGCCAAATGCTTGGGTCCATCGAGACCACCCTCAGAAAGCTGGAGAAAGTCGATTTTGCCACGGTCACCGAGGCGCTCGAACGCGATCTCGCCGCGGCGGAAAAAATCCTGAAACAGGCCGAGAAAGTGGATTTCGCAAGCATCGGGGAAAACGTTCACAGCCTGGTGACGGAACTTCGAGTCAGCAATGGGAGGCTTCAAACCTTCCTGGAAGACGCCCGGTTGAAACTTCGGGAGGCCGACATCGCCTCGATTTCCAGGAACGCGGAATCCTTGCTTGTGGAGCTTCGTGACACCAACACGCGTGTCGGCGCCGCGCTCTCCAAGATAGACACCGGTCCGCTGAACGAAACCCTCGCCAATGCGCGTGTCGTCACTGAAAATGTCAACGGAGTCCTGGAGAGTTTGCGGCAATATCCCGCCGGCTTTTTGTTTGGAGATCCTCCGCCACCGGCCCGGAGTGTGCTGCCGCCCAGCTTGAGAAAAACGCCTTCGAACAGATGAAAATCCTCCCCTTCGCCGTCTCGATCGCGATCTGCCTTCTGAACTCCGGCTGCCTCTCGAAGCCCGCCCTTGTGAAGGAGACTTTTGCCCTCTCAGGGCCAGGAAAGCTGGCCGCCGCCGCGGCCGCGAGCTCCCTCCCGCCACTGGGCATCAAAACCTTCAACGTCGTCCCCGCTTACGAAAGCCGGTTGTTCCTCTATCGTGTCTCGGATGAATCGTTCGAAATGGATCCTTACGCGGAACTCCTTGTGCCCCCTTCCCGCCTGATGCCCACAGTCCTCCGCGCCCATCTGCGAGCCTCCGGAGTCTTCAAGTCCATCACGGAACCCGGGTCGTCGCTCGCGCCCGCACTGAACGCCGAGGTCACCGTGACGGAGTTTTACGGCGACATGCGCGAGTCGCACCAGCCCGCCGCGGTGCTCGCGATGCGGATTGTCGTCCTGGAGGCCGCCGCCACCGTGTCAGCCGAACCTTTTTTTCAAGGCGAACTCTCCCGCCGCATCCCCATTCGCACACGAACGGCGGCCGCGGTGGCCGCTGGCTGGAATCAAGCGCTCGCAGAGATCGCGGACGAATTCGTGTCGCGGATGAAGTCGCGGCCATGAGCCCGTGGCCACAGGAAACCCTCCTGCATGGTCGCCTCTCGGCGATCAAGGGATCCCACGCACGCCTGGCATGGGTGGTTGAGCGCGCCCGGCATCTTCCTCCTTTTTCCCATGGGGAGAGGGTTGACGCGAACTTGGTGGAGGGATGCCTCTCACAACTCTGGCTGCGCGCCTCAATCGCCGATGGCCGCTGCGTTTTCCAATGCGATTCGGATTCCCTCATCGTGAAAGGCATTGGAAGCCTCATCTGCGAATCGTGCTCGGGACGGCTCCCGGTTGAGATCGTGGCGCGGCGCAACGAACCTCCTCTCCTGACGACCTCCTTCGCCTCCGTGCTCACCCAGAATCGACGCAACGGCCTGCTCTTGTTGTGGGGCCAGATCGTTGTCTTCGCGCGCGCTCAGGTCTCCGATCTTGTCACCAGTCCTTGAACCACGCGGGCGGCCGCCAGCAACCCAAAAGCGCCCGTCACGAAACTCGCTGTTCCGAACCCGCTCTCGCAGTCGAGCTGAAGCGCGCTCCCCGTTTCCCGCGTGGCGCAAACGGACCCGTCGGCTCGCGGATAAACGGCGGCCTCCACCGAAAACACCGCCTCAACGCCGAACTTGGCCGGGGACTCGGGAAAGCCGTGACGCACCCGCAATTCCTTGCGCACTTTCACCAGCAGCCGGTCGTGCGTCGAGTCCGCCAAATCCGCGACTCGCGTTTTGGACGGGTCGCGCCTTCCGCCAGCCGCGCCCACGGTCACAATCGGAATCTGTTTCTCCCGGCAAAGGGCAATCAACAGCGCCTTGTGAGTCCCACTGTCAATCGCGTCGACGACATAATCAAACCGGGTGCTGAAGGTGGTCCCGGCGGTTTCGGGCAGGAAAAATTCCTGGCGCGCTTGCACCGCGCATTGGGGGTGGATGGCGAGACACCGCGCGCGCATCACTTCGACCTTCGGCTTTCCGATCTCTCCGTCGAGGGCGTGAAGCTGGCGATTCACATTGCTGACGCAGACCTCGTCGAGGTCGATCAAGGTGAGCGAGCCGACGCCGGATCGCGCGAGCGATTCCGCGACCCAGGAGCCGACGCCCCCAATGCCCACCACGCAAGCGTGGGCGCGCTGGAGCCGATCAAATCCGTGGGCTCCGTATAAGCGCTTGATGCCGCCAAACCGAAGATCGATATCCGACACGCGGGCGATTCTTCAAGCCTACACAAAATTCGCAAGCCCGCTTTCGAACCATGCCGCGCCGCCGCATAATCCGTGACGCGGGCTCGCGGGGACTTATCATGCATCGCATGCAATCCTGTCTGTTTCTGAGATCCGCCTGCGCCATTCTATTTCTTTCCCTCTCGGCGAAACCACTGCAAGCCCAGGAGAACGCCACGCACCGGCATCAGATGGCCACCAATCATTTGAAGAGGGTTGTGGCCGATGTTTCCGCGCGCTGCCTGAACGACCCCGGCGACCTGCAGGACTGGCAACGGCGCAAACCCGTCTTGAGGGGGCAATTGTTGGAAATGCTGGGCCTGAACCCCCTCCCCGCGCGCACTCCCCTTAAGCCCAGAATCACTGGAGCCCTTGATCGCGAGCTCTACCGCATTGAGAAGCTGGTCTATCAAAGTTCGCCAGGTCTCTATGTCACCGGGAACTTTTATGTGCCAAAGAATGCGCCGCGCCCTCTGCCGGCCGTGCTGTATCTCTGCGGCCATGCCCCGCATCCGCTTGGAGCGAAGCACCACTATCAAGACCGCGCGAGCTGGTTCGCCTCAAATGGGTTCGCGTGCCTGATTCTTGACACCCTGGAGTTCGGCGAGGTGCCGGGCCTGCATCACGGAACCCATGACCTGAACATGTGGCACTGGCTGTCACTGGGTTACACCCCTGCCGGCACTGAGGTGTGGAATGCCATGCGCGCCTTGGACTACCTGGAAACGAGGCCCGAGGTGGACGCCCAGCGGATCGGGGTGACAGGCATTTCGGGAGGCGGCGCGATCACGTGGTACACAACGGCCGTCGACGAGCGTGTGCGGGCCGCGGCGCCGGTTTGCGCCACATTCACGTACGGCTCGCAAGCGGCGAACTGGCGCGCATCGGGCCAGTGCGATTGCATCTATTTCCACAACGCCCGAGGCTGGGACTTTCCGATGGTCGCGGCGCTCATCGCGCCCCGGCCCCTTCTCATGATCAGCGGCCGAAAAGACTTGGATTTCCCGCCTGACGGCTACCACGAGGTTTTTCGGCGATCTAAAAAAGTGTATGATCTGTATGCTGGAGGCGATTCGGATCTCGTACGGGAATTCGATGACGACGTGGATCACAGCGATCCACCCCAGTTTCTGAGGGAGGCGCGCCAATGGATGCGGCGGTGGCTTCAAAACGAGTCGGCGCCGCTGGCTTTGGAGGCGCCCGCACGCTTCCAAGAGAGGGCCGAAGATCTTGCTTGCTTGGATCAACTCCCCCCCGACGCCATTAATTACAGGATTCAAAACGAGCTCACCCGACCCGTTTCATTGAAGAGGCCGGGCTCACGAAAAGCCTGGGCCAACCGGCGAACCGAATTGCTGGCGCTTCTCGACGATCGAGTCTTCGGCTGGTTCCCGAAAGAGCGGATACCGTTCGAGACCCGGACGGGACGAAGCAACGGAGGGTCAGACCTCAGTAAACCGACCCCTGGAGGGGAAAAAGGCGAGCAAGTCCAAATCCCTTAAATTTCCGAGAAGAGGTGGCTTGGGACATTGAGTCGAACGCGAGGGCGCGGGAGGGTGAGGAACAACGTTTGGCACCGGAT
>SYMW01000015.1 GCA_005805305.1 Verrucomicrobiales bacterium | reverse complement strand
TTCGTCCATCCGGACGGACAATTGCCGATATTTCTTCCGAACCTGCGCAATGACAATCTTGAGCTGGATACCCGGATCTTATATCCAGCCCCGTTTCAAAAGCCAGCCTATTTGCTCAAGTTATTATTTCGCTCGCCCTAACTCTTATCCAACCATGCCCCGAACCCGTTGCCCGGCCTGTTCTCAGTCGATCGAGTTTCCAGACGAAATGGAAGGGCAGCAGGCCGCCTGTCCGGCTTGTTCAGCGATGACTCGGCTCACTTCAGACCGGTTCAAAATCCGAATCCCGGAACCCCGGCGAGCGGCATCGAAGGCGGAAGAGACGCCGCAGGGGACCGCGATCTCAGCGGTCGCGGAGCGGTTGATAGGCAACATTGAAAAAGTGATTGTCGGCAAGCGGCCGTCCATCGCCCTTGTCTTGGCGGCCTATTTCTGCGAGGGGCACGTGTTGCTGGAGGATGTTCCGGGAGTCGCGAAAACGATGCTGGCCAGGGCGCTCGCCAAGAGTGTTGGCGGATCGTTCAAGCGCATTCAATGCACGCCTGATTTGCTGCCGAACGACGTGACAGGCGCCTCTATTTTCAATCCAAAGACCACGGAGTTCGAGTTCCGGCCCGGACCATTATTCGCCCAGTTTGTCCTGGCAGATGAGATCAATCGCACAACGCCGCGCACTCAGTCCGCTTTGCTCGAAGCGATGTCGGAGCGGCAAGTTTCAATAGATGGGCAACGCTACGAATTGGAGCGCCCATTTTTCATCATGGCGACCCAAAACCCCGTGGATCACGAAGGCACTTTTTCTCTGCCGGAAGCCCAATTGGATCGCTTTCTGTTAAAACTCAGCCTCGGCTATCCGACGGAAGGGGAAGAGGCACGGATGATCGATTTGCTTCGGCTGCAGCATCCCATCGAGACTTTAGCCCCGGTCGTGGAGATGCAAGAGATCCTCGAGTGCCAGCGGTTGGTCAGGGAAGTCGCCGTTGATTCGAAAGTCAGGGATTACGTCGTGCACCTGGTTCGCGCGACGCGTCAACATCACGGGCTCCTGCTGGGCGGAAGCCCCCGTGCTTCCTTGGCACTTTTTCATGTGTCCCAGGCCCTCGCGTCGCTGCAGGGTTATGATTTCGTGCTCCCGGATCACGTCAAGGAAATGGCGTTGCCAGTGCTGGGCCATCGCCTCATCGTGAAGCCCGAGAACCGATTGCGCAAGATGACGCCGCAGAGCGTCTTGGCCGAGATTCTCAACCAGGTTCCTGTGCCTGTGATCACGTGAGCCCCCCCAACCTCCGTGATCCATCCAGGATCTCATTCTTTTGTTAAGCACTTGGGTGCCGTCGATCAAAAGCGAGCGTCGTCGTGAAATGGCTTCTTGGAACCCTGTTGCTGATGGCCGTGGGCGCTGTGTTCGAACTGGGTTTCATGGTCTATGCCACCTATGTATTGCTTGGGGTGGTGCTGGCGAGCCGGGCGCTTTCAAGCCGATGGATTGAGTCCGTCGAAGTCAGCCGCCGCGTGGACGCTTCGCGCGCTGAGATCGGTGAATCCATCGTCGTCCGGGTCGAGGCCAGGAATGTGGGGACTCTCACGGTTCCTTGGGTGCTCATAGAAGATGCGGCGCCGTTGCGCGCGCTGGCCCAGATTCCCGCTCGCTTAGACCTCGACGGAGGGCGGATCCAACTTGAAAAGCTTCCGCCCGCGGGAAGTTTGGATCTGCGTTACACCGCGACATTCCGACAGCGAGGCTACTACCAGTTCGGCCCGTCTTGGATCGAGACGGGTGATTTGTTCGGTTTGCACAGGAAATATCGCGTGACGGGACGGCCGAATTACGTGTTGGTTCGGCCCAAGGTGGTGCCCCTGGAAGGCTATGATGTGGCATCCCGCAGACCCTTGGGCGAGGTGCGTTTCGCACATCGGCTGTATGAGGATCCGACCCGCATTTCCGGGGTGCGAGAGTATCAATTCGGAGATCCCATGAATCGAGTGCACTGGAGGGCGACCGCTCGGATCGGAAGGCTCCATAGCAAAACCTATGAACCCTCCTCGGTGGCCGAAGGGATGATTCTACTAGACTTTCATGAGCACAGTTATCCTGTGAATGGGCAGGCCGCCCGAGTGGAACTGGCGGTCGTCGCGGCGGCTTCCATGGCGAACGCGCTGACGCAGATGGGCCAGCCGGTGGGTTTTGTCACGAACGGCAGGGATGCCGCGGACCGGATTCGGGAGCAAGGGGGTTCCATGGAGTTCTCAACCCGCCAAGACGCGAGCGTCGCGGCACGGCAGGAGAACTCCAGCGACCGCCTTCGGCCTATTGTGATGCCGATCAAGCGGGGCGAGGAGGCTTATGTGGAGATACTCGACGTGCTGGCGAGACTTGAATTGACGGATGGATTGAGGTTCGACGGATTGCTCGGGGTGGCGCATCCGCGCCTTCCGAGAAACGCCACGTTGCTGGTGGTGTTGCCTGAGGTGACCGAAGCCATCGCTGTTTCCTTGGCGGAGCTGTGCCAGCGCGGGCATTCTGTGATGGTTGTCTGGGTTGTCTTCGATGAATACGAATCGCCGGAATGGGCGGAGCATCCGGACTGGGCGCGCTGGCTGATCGCTGCCGGGGTGGAGGTGAGACGAGTCGAGGACGAAGCGGGCATCGCGAAAGTGTGCTCGATGAGATGGTATTCATGATCTCGCCGAGACAGCCCGAGAGGACCCTCGCCGATTACCTCGGAATGGCGATCGGGCCGATTCTCATCATGATTCTGGTGGGGAGCTTGGTCTTCTTTCTTCTGGAGGTGGCTTATCGCGGCGAGAGCGGGGGCATGATCCGGTGGACACTGTTTTGGTTTGTGCTGGGAGCGGTGCTGGTGTCGAGGATTTCGATCGAGGACGATTCAAACAAAGGGGCGGTCTACGGCGTCGTGCTGGCAGCCGCCACCGGAGCCATGGTGGGTATCCAAGTTGATTGGGTGATTGGATGCTGGGTGTTGCTCGGGCTCGCGTGGTGGTTCGCCATGAAGTTGACTTGGGATTGCACGGTTCTTGAAGACGATGAAGACTCGAGCGGTGAAGGGCTGTTAGGGGCCTCCGGGTTGGATGACACATCACGAGGAAGTTCGACTCTTCAGCCTTCTCGACGTGGAGACCTTCGGCTCCCGACAACCACAGGGCCGACTCCGGGAGCCTCAATCCCCATACCAGTGCGAGCTTCGACACGGCCTCGCAGCGGACCTGTTGGATTTGGATCGGGACGCGCTCAAGGCGCCTCAAATCGATCCCGGATAGTTGGGCGTGAATCCACCAAGCCGCCGCACAGCCCTGGCATGTGGGTGATTTATTTTTCCCTCGCCGCGCTGCCTTTGTTTGGAATCGGACAACATTTCATTCCCGAGGCGGATGCGGTGCGACAAAATGACACTTTAGCCTATGTCCTCGCCTATGTGCTCGCGGCGTTGGGATTGTTGCTCACATCAAGCTTTTTAAACCTGAGGAAATATCTGAGGCGCAGAGGCTTGGGGATGCCGGGCTCCATGGCTGCTGGATGGATCGCGCGCGGCATGGCTTTGGGGTGCGCCATGATACTTTTGGCCGTTCTTCTCCCGCGGCCACAGGCGACCTACTCGTTGACTTCGCTGTTGGATTCGTTCGAAGCGAATCAGAAGACTCGACATCAGACCGAGGATTCCACGCTGCCGGGCGTGCGGAAAACATCCAAACGCGTGGGAACTGGTCAAGGAGGTCATAACCTGCATGGGGCCAATGGAGATCGCGGTGATGTGGAATCCAAGCGGGGTGGTGAGGAGTCAAAAGCAACACAAGATCCGGGAGCACCAGCCAAAACTCAGGTTGAACTCCAGGGGGCCACAGAGAAGATATCGCCAAGCTCCGGTGGACTTCTTAAGCACCTTGTTTACGCCGTCTTAGCATTGATTTTGGCATGGCAGTTTCTCAACCACCGGCGCGCGCTGTGGTCGGCGCTCAAAGAGATTTGGATTGGCTGGGTCGAGTTTCTCAGGAAGCTGCTTCATGGGGACGCATCCAAGGCCGCTCCCTCCAACGGCGCGATATCGGGTGGCGGCAGGAAGTTTGAATCGCTTGAGAATCCCTTTCGCGCGGGCGCGGCCCAACACCGTTCCTTGGAGGAATTGGCGCGATGCACCTTTGTTGCGGCGGAGAGTTGCGCCGAGGCTTTCTCCTTGGGGCGGGTCCCTAATCAGACTCCGGGCGAATTCTTGCTGGGGCTCGCTGATCGATGGCCTGAAATCGCGGATGCCGCCGCTCCTTTTTCGGTTGTTTACAGCCGGGTCGCTTATGGAGGCGCGCTAAACGGATCGGATTCGCGGGAAGCCTTGGCCGTTATGGAGAAACTCTGGCACAGGCTGGAGCTCCGAATGCGGGATTGAGCGATTCAGGTCTTTGCAGTGAACCTTAGAGTTGTCCAAAGGGACTCACCTGACCGTTCAGAGCAGTTTTGAGAGGCCAGCCTACGACCGAACTCCGAACCGTGTCCGGCGTTCAATCCTTCTTCTTCTCTTCCTTCTTTTCCTCTTTTTTCTCTTCCTTTTTCTCCGCGGGTTTTTCGACCGGCTTCAGCTCAAGGCCGGCGACAACTTCAAGTCCGGGAATCGTGCCCTTAATGCTGGCGATTCCCGCCTCTGTGATCTTGGTTTGCCAAACGTACAGGTTCTTGAGCTTCTTAAGCCCTGAAAGATGTGCCAAGGAGGCGTCTGAGACGGTGGTTCCGTACAAATTGAGGTAGGTCAGGTTGGAAAGATTCTTGATATGGGAAAGACCTGCGTCGGTGACTCCGGTGAGTTCAAGGTGCAGCCGATTCAAGTTGGTGAGTCCGCTGATGGCCGCGAGTCCGGCATCGGTGATCTTGGTCTGGGCGAGATTGAGGTCCACCAGGCCCATGACTTCCTTGAGGGGCGCGATGGACGCGTCAACGATATTCGTTCCCAGGAGGCGGAGATTGGCCTCCCTCCATTGGGTGTTCATGGCGATGGGCCGGACGTCGATGCCGGACTGGCCAAGCTTTTCTATGGCCTTCAGCTCCGCCGCCGAGGGTTTGTATTCGGGAAGCTTCACTTCGAGTGTGGGATGCGCGGACGCCACCGCTTGGGGATTGGCGTTCGTCGGCCAATTGGCCCCCTGATTGATCCAATCGCGAAGGATGTCGAGTTGCTTGGCCGAAAGGGGTTCGCCCTCCGAAGGCATGAAATCATCATCTGACTTCGGCAGTTTCACGCGGCGGAAGAGCTCGCTTTTCGCGGCGTCGCCAGGCACGATGGAGGGGCCTCCCTTGCCTCCCTTGAAGGCGAGTTCGCCGATGTCCAGCCTTAGTTTGCCCTTTTGCTTTTCCGCTCCGTGGCATTTGACACAGGTCTCCTGGAGAATCGGTTGGACGTCCTTGACGAAATCGAGTTTTGCCTGCGCGATGACGGTGGGTGCCGCCAAAGCCAGTCCCAACAGGTAAGATGCCAGATATTTCATGCGATAGGTTGCCACGTTATCCTCGATGACGCGCGGAGTCATCAAAGAATTTTTGTAGGCGTGTCGATTGGTGATTTCAGATCAATCTAGGGGGTATTCGGCCGGTGATCAAACAGGAATTGCGGCATTGGAAAAGATTTTCCCGCGAATGCGGAAGCAATTGGCGGGAAATGCCCGGGGTGGAACGTGATCGCCGGGCTTGAGCTTCCGGGCTGGTGTGAGAATCGGCACGCGGAGGGATGATTGACACACGGGACTCAGTGCCGGAAGGTGGCGGCATGAGCGACATTATCTATCCTCGAAGCCCAAGAGAAACCATGTGTGGTTGGGTTCATTTGCCACGCTACATCGATAAGATTCGATTGTTCTTAGCGGGCAAATTGCACGCCGACTACTTGAACAATCTGGGCAAGGGATTCGACGCCGCCTGGCTCCGGGCCGCGGGATTGGCTCACGAACCA
>SYMW01000116.1 GCA_005805305.1 Verrucomicrobiales bacterium | reverse complement strand
TCCACTGCTTCGAAACCTCTCCCGGCGACCAGAGGCGCCTCCGCGGGAGTCACGATCAGCAACCCTCCAATCCGCACCAAGCGCGACAAGGTGGCAAAGGCAAGATCCCTGGAAGGCAAGTCAAAGTAAATCAGAACGTTGCGACAAAAAACGACGTCGAACAGACCCAGCTCATCCGCCAACGTCGTGGCTAAAACGTTCCCGGATCGGAAGCGCACCATAGAACGTACCGTGTCCTGTATTTGATAACGCGCCCCTTCCACGGAGAAATATTTTTGCCTAAAATCCAGCAACTCGCCTCGGAAAGAGTTCCGGCCGTAAAGACCTCGCTGCGCCAAGGCAATGGACCTCCTGCACACATCCACACCCTGTATCATCACCGTCGCGCTTTCGAAACCACACCCCGCCATGCACATCGCTATTGAGTAAGGCTCTTCTCCCGTGGAACAGGGAAGGCTCAACAATCGGGGAACCCGGTTGGTCTTCTCTCCTTTGGTGAACTTGTGGATCTCCTGGGAAAGCGCTTCAAATATTTGCAAATCCCGAAAGAACCACGTCTCGGGCACCACCGTCGCATCAATCAGTTCGAGGATGGATTCGCGAGAGTTTCGCAAATGAGCCGCGTAGCCCTGCAAATCCGAGAATCCATTGGCGAGCGCCCGCTCGCGCACCACCCTGTCCAAAATCGAGCGCCCAATCGACTCGGGGTCCAACCCAATCTCAATCCTCAGCAGTTCCTCAATTTGTGTTCGCGCGTCCACCGCTAAATCATCATGAAACCCCATGCCTCTGCTCGTTTGCATTCAACTTCAACTTCAACTCCCAAATGGCCGCTTTGTTCAACAAACACGTTCTCCCCATCAGGATCCAAACAACAAGTCTCGTATCGACTCCGGAACCAAATTTTGGACGGCAATGGATTGGATCAAGCGGTGTTCCTCGCGGAGCACGGGACCCAAGTACGGAGCTCCAGGGGTCTTCAATCCGTTGTCCATGAAATCCTGAGCCTTGAGATCTTTGGTTTCTGTCGCCCTCTCCACAATCATGCCGAGTGTCTTCCGAGTGTCTCGCATCGGATAAGCCAAGAGGAGAATCCTTGTGCTGAAGCGTCTGGGACAGGGCTGCCCTAGGGCCAATTCTCCAAAATCAAGCACTGGCACCACGGTGCCTCTGTAAATAAAAGCCCCGGCGACGCCTCGGGGCGCGTGGGGGGTGGTTCTCAAGGTCACCAAAGGCAACACTTCAACCACGTGCCGCGCATCCACGACGTACTTGTCCTGCCCCAATTGAAAACAAAGAAACAACATTTAACGCGCTCTTCTCTCTTTCCGTCAAACATCTTGGAAACTCTTGTCGCACCCACCCCGTCGGGCTCAAGTCAAACCCACTCTGGCTCTGGCTTTAGCTCTGGAAACCTTTCCCTCGCCCTCCCGACACAATCCCGCAACCCGAACTTGTCTGGCTCACATCTTATCCGGCACTCCACCCCCCGTCGATGGTGAATGCGGATCCGGTGACGAATCCAGCCTCGTCGCTCGCCAGATAAACGGCCGCCGCTGCAATTTCCTCCGGCTTCCCCATCCTCCCCATCGGCTGCGTGGCACACATATCCGCATAGGCCTTCTCCGGATCGGGATACTCCCGGAGCCGCGCCGCCACAAATGGTGTCTCGACCCTCCCGGGACAAATGCAGTTGATGCGCACACCGTCGCGGGCGTGGTCCAATGCCATGGACTTTGTCAAACCCACCACGGCGAACTTTGTCATGCAGTAGGCCAGGCGTTGGCGAACAGCCACCAAACCTCCAATGGAGGCAAGGTTCACGACGGCTCCGGATCGCCGGGCGATCATTGCTGGCAGAAACGCTTTGGAAAGATTGAACACCCCTCTCACGTTCACTCGATAAAGCCGATCCAGATCCTCGCCGGTCGTTTCGTGGATCGTGCCGACGTGGCCGATGCCCGCGTTATTCACGAGGACGTCCAGCCGCCCATGCGCTCGCATCACCTCCTCCGCCCTCCGGCCGCAGGCGACCTCATCGCCCACATCCAACTCAAGGAAACTGGCGCTGCCCCCATCCTTCAGAATCGCGGACACGACAGACTGGCCTAAAACCACGTCCCGATCAGCGACGAAGAGATGCGCTCCGCGAGACGACAGAGCCCTCGCAATCGCCTCCCCGATGCCCGATGCCGCCCCTGTCACCAGCGCCACTTTTCCATCAAATCGAAACATGTTCTCCCTTTCGTCTTTCACACGAGTGTTCATGGCAGCCGCAGCAACTCGGCGGCAGTCCAAGCCCCCTGGCGGTCAAGAGTCAAGGCGCGTGTTTTCGCCACGAACTCACGCGAAACCGGCGCAGCGTCGTGGCCCCATTCCCGTCGCAAATAGGTCAGCACTGCGGCCACGCTGTCGTCGTCGAGACTGCCGAGACCCGGCATGTCCAGATCATAGGTGCGCTCCCCCACTTTGATGGGTCCGAAAACCCCTTGGAGAACCACTCTCACAAGTCTGGACTCGGATCCAAGAACCCACTCCGAATCCAGCAGAGGGGGCGCCAGTCCATCTTGGCCGCGCCCGTGCGGCTGATGGCAGACCGCGCAGGCGGTGATATACACTTCGCGGCCCGACTCAAAAAGCTTCTGCTGCTCGGGGGTCAATGGCGCCGGAACATCGCTTTCCGAAACTCCCGCTTTCCCGGGCCAAATCAAAAGGGAATCGATCTTGGCCAAACGCTCCGCAACCCCGGGGGAAGCAGCCCTAAAAAGCTCTCGATACGCCGCCGGCTCGGACTCGAATCGAGCCGGCCGTGGCTTTCTCCCAGGCTTTGAAGCGATTTCGACAAGACCCTCCAATAGAGCCAGTCTTCGATCTTCTGAACTCTTTCGATCGCCCAAAATCGCCACCAACTCTTGGATCAGACGAGATTGCCGTTCTAAAAACAGTGACTGCGCCAGCGATTTTAAGACCCGCGTGCGCCCACCGCTGGTCGCGCTGGGCCACCATTCCTCGCCCATCCCGATGCGAATGCCCGCCAATTCTTTCCCCGACAAACTTGAGAGTGCGGCTTTTAGGACGTAATCCGGCCCTCCCGAGTCGCACAACTCCATCAAACGCTTCACGGAGGCCGGCGACGTCAGTTCCGAGAGCGTGAGCGCGGCTTGCCATCGCACGGCGACGGAAGCGTCAAACGATGCTTTGATCACGGCGGCGGCAAGCTGTGGCGACTGGCCGCCTCGAAGAAATCGTTCTGACATCCTTAGGGCGGCTCGGCGAACTTCCAGGTGCGGATCGCCCATCGCCACGACCAGGAGCCCCGGCTCGATCTGTTCGAGACCTTCCAAAGTCCATAGGGCATGCAGCCGCTGCCGTGGATCGCCAGGATCCGTCGCCGACTTCTTCAACAGCGGGATCGCTTCAGCGGAGTTCTTCTCCACGAGCAGGCGCTGCGCCGTGTCTCGTTCCCAACCGTTGGCATGACCCAAATGCGTGATCAGCTCCGCCACCGTGGCCTTCGCAAGTTTCGGAGCCTTGGCGCGCATTCCTTTGGCGTGCGTGATGCGATAAATGCGCCCCCGTTCGAGTGGGTCGAGCAGGCTGCGGCTCTCCAGTTGTTTCCGCAGATAGCTGGTCAAATAAATGCGGTGCTGAATCAGCCCGCGAGCCAGATCCACGACGTAGAGCGCGCCCTCCGGCCCGTTGTAAAGGTTCACAGGACGAAATCGCTCGTCGGTTGACACCAGAAACTCTGTCTGAACATGCGCGTTGGTGGCCGTGATCCATCCGTCTTGCTCGATTAGGTTCGATCGCCGAATAAAGTTCCCGGTCGGCTCGCAGATGAAGGCGTCTCCCTGGTAATCTTGCGGAAAGTTTGATCCCCGATAAATCACAGGCCCGCAAGCACCGGTGAATGTGGCGAGCGTCCCGTCATCGCGCAATTGCTTGGGCTGATACCCCCGGTTCACCCCTGGATTCATCCGCCCAGGCCAGGTCGTTTGATCCTTCTCAAGCTGAACGTTCAACCCGGGTGGCGTCGGCACAATGGCACTTCGGTTCGCATAGTGTGAAGGAATGAAATCACCACGAAGATAGTCGCTGTTGGAGTTGAAAAACAGGCGGCCGAAATCGTCTTGCGTCATCCCCCACTGACCACGATTCAAGGTCGGTTCCCTAAGCCACTCTCCCCCGTTGTACCGGAATCGCACGGTGTGGTTGGCGCTGTAAATCCAATTATCCAACGCCCGATAAAGGCCGTTCGAGGAATGTTCAGGGTTGGAGCGAAGCCCGCGTTTGGGATCGTTCTCCACCGCGTAATCCCGCGCCACCACTTCTTTGTCATCCGCGACGCCATCCCCGTTCGTGTCTCGCACGAACCAAAGCACGGGCGGCTCCGACACCAGCAAACCATCCCCGGCCAACGCGATGGCTCGAGGCATGACGAGCTTGTCCAAAAATATCGTTCTCTTGTCCATGCGCCCATCGCCATCGGCATCCTCCAACAGCACGATGCGCCCGGTCGGATCCCCCTCCCCACCGCCTGCGTAGGTGCGCATATAACCCCGCATTTCAACAACATAGAGCCGTCCGTTGGGGTCGAAGGTCATCGCCACCGGCGAATCAACCAAAGGCTCTGCCGCGACGATCTCAATTCGGAACCCATCCGGCAGTCTAAAGGATTCAAGAGCTTGCTCAGGAGACAGGGCGGGCGAAGGCGGAATCTTCTCCGGCGGGATCCTCACCAGTTGCTCCTCCCCTGCTTTGTCGCCGCTTTGGGCATGCAGCGACACGTTGGCTGCCAGAAGCGCCGCTAAAATGAAGAGAAATGATCCCATAGTCGCTTCCGCTAAACCTGAGGTAATGCAGAAGCCTTGTAAAACGGTTTCGAAACAATGCTTGCTGGAAATGGCCGGCCACGGATCTCAATATTCAGCGCCGTCCCCACCTTTGCCATCCCCACGTCCACAAATCCGAGGCCGATGCCCACACCCAGGGTGGGGCTCTGGGTGCCGGAGCTGACTTCCCCTACCCGTTCCCCCTGCAAATTAAGCATCGGATAATGCGGCCTGGGCGGCGCTGAACGCTCCGTCATTCGAAATGCCACAAGCTTGCGCGCGCAGCCATTTTGCTTCTGTGCCAAAAGTGCGCTTCGTCCGTTGAATTCTCCCTTGTCGAAGGCCACGAAAAATCCGAGACCCGCCTCGATCGGCGTCAGGCCATCCCCTAACTCATGACCATACAATGGATAGCACGCCTCCGTGCGCAACGTGTCCCGGGCGCCCAGTCCTGCCGGCTTGATGCCCCACCTCGCCCCAACTTCCAGAACCCGCCCCCAGAGGCCGCGGATTGCCGTGTTCGGCGCCACGATCTCAAACCCATCTTCCCCAGTGTAGCCCGTGCGCGCCACCAAAACCGGATCCGAACCAATTGCTGACTTCAGGATCTGATTTTTCTTGAGGCGACTTGGCCTTGAACAGGGTCCATCCTCGGCGGACACTTCAAAACAGGAGTCGATAAATTCGACGACTTTAGGACCTTGCACGGCGATGGCGCTCAACGCATCCGACGAATTCTCCAGTCTCACTTCGTCTTGCCGGCTGAACTCCCGCAAACACTGCGCGAGCCAGGTTTCGTCAGCCTGAATGCGTGACGCATTCACGATCAGCAGATACTCCTCCGAATCGAGCAAAAAGACATAGAGATCGTCGACGGTTCCTCCATCGCGCCGACACATCTGGGTGTATTGACCTAGGCCCGGAGTCAGCTTCGCGACGTTGTTCGTGAGGACTTGGTTCAGAAAACTCAAGGCCGATGGACCTCTCACGTAAATCTCCCCCATGTGCGAGATATCAAAAATCCCAGCCGAAGAACGAACCGCCAGATGTTCCTCGACGATTCCCACATACTGAACCGGCATCTCCCAGCCACCAAACTCGATCAATCGCGCCCCTAATGCACGATGTTCTTCATACAAAGAGGTTCGCTTCAACATGTTTTAGAAATAATTCGCACCCTTTGGCATGCAGTTTCCTTTCGCTCTCTCGCCGTGGCGAAGAACCCGGCCTCGTTCGACAGATCTCAGACCTCGAGCCCCGGTCTTCCGCCAGAAATCGAAGACCTCCAATCCCCAGTAACAGGTCATCCCCATTTTTCCGTGCGCATCTGAATTTTCGGAACTTTCAACACCTCCAAGACAAGGTGCTCGGTGCTGTCCACGAGCTCATTCGGCCCGCACGCATAAAAGACCGTGTTGGCCAAATCGGTGATCTGCTCGCGGATCCATCCAGAGTCGATCCGGCCGCGGCGGCCTGTCCATGGGTCCTTTTCCACCAACCGAGTGCAAGTCACGCGAAACTTGAAGTTGGAATTCTCCATCTCGAGAGCGCGAAATTCGCTGTTGAAAATAATGTCGTGCGTGGTTCTGACACTGTAAAGAATTGTGATTTTGGTCTCCAACTCGCGCCTCGTCGCCTCCCTCACAAAACCTCGGAATGGAGTCACTCCAGATCCTCCTGCGATGCATACCAAATGCTTTTCAGGCTCGTATGCGGGTAAAAACCGGCCTGTGGGAGGAATGACCCATATCTTGTCTCCCGCCTTGGCCCAATCGACGATGCGTGTTCCCATTTTTCCATCACGCTTGACGGTGACCTCATAAAAACCCCGGTCCAAAGCGCAAGAAGACAAGGAATAAGCCCGCTTATAATGAGGCGCGTCCGGCCAGAACAAAGTGATGAACTGGCCCGTCTTCAAGTCGGGTTCGTAACCTTCAGGCCATTTCAGCTTCAAGGTCTTGGTGTCCGCCAACTCGACGGTGACCTCCTCAATCTCCATTTCCGTGGGTGGCTTGGCCATAAATCCAAACAGCGACCTATCAATTGGTGAAAACTCCCCGCCGCCCGCCAGATCCTCGAAAAGACAAGTTCAGGCAAACGGATCGAAATCGAGGGCGCCTATCGGACCGCGATCCGGGGACCCACATCCACGCACACTCCTTCCTGAGTGCTCCTCACAAAGACCTTCCCGTCGCTCACGGTGGGCGTGGACCAGCATTTCCCGGCGACCACCTTCGCCCGCGCCAACTCTGTGTACGCTTTCGGGGAAGCCTCCACGACAACCAACTGGCCCGCGTCACCCAACACCACCAGTTTGTCGTCCGCGAGTGTCACGTTGCCTGGACCAAAGCCTGGCTGGCTCCACACTTCGTCGCCAGTCATCAGATCCACGCATTTCAATGGGCATGAGCCGTATTCCTTGAACCCAAACATCCCATAAAGATATCCATCCTTGAAAACCGGTGTGCTCCAATGATTCATAAGCTTGCCCGGCTTGCGCCAAAGCTCCGTGGCCTTGAGCTTGCCGCTCTCCTTTGTGATTTTCACGGTGCCGGCCCCCACCGTGTAACCGGCGGAGCAATAAACCACATCCCCCGCGACCACCGGAGACGCAGCCGTCGAGACTTTATACAAAAAATCATGCCGCCAGAGCACTTCGCCGCTCGCCGGAACAACCGCCACCAAACCCGTTTGGGTGAAGAAAATGACCTGGCGAACCCCCAACACCGTAGCCGCGACTGGAGTCGCGTGAGTCATCTTGTCGTCCTGCCCTTTCCAGACAACCGCGCCCGTCAGCTTATGGATCCCCAGCAGCGCCTGTCCCTCTCCCCCGCCCGCCACGAAGACGAGATCGCCCTCTATCAACGGCGACGCGGCGTTCAGCCAGGAGATATTTCTTCCGGCGTTCTCCTTCATCAAATCTCTCGTCCAAACTTGCTTCCCTGTCTTGGCGTCCAAACACACCAGCTTCAGTTTCGCGGACATCACGTAAACCCGGCCTCCGTCGTACGAAGGTGTGGAACGAGGACCATCCCCACCGGTGTTTCCTTCAGCGCCGGAATCTCCGCCTCCTTCGAACTTCGTCGGCCCTAGCGGGTAGGTCCAGAGTTCCTTGCCGCTGGCGGCGTCAACCGCGAGCAGCACCTCTTGATTAGCCCCTTCAACCATACGCGAGATCTGAGTGAAAGCGGCCCCACCGCCGACGGTGAGAGAGCTGAAGCCGGCGCTCATGGGGCTCTTCCACACTTCCTTGGGACCTGCGGCAGGCCATTTCGTGGAGATTTTCTCCGCTGTCTTGCCGTCCGAATTCAGGCCCCGATACTGCGGCCACGGAGCTCCAGTCAAAGCGCTCGCGCCAATGGACAAGGAAAACACCCCCAAGAATAGCCTGCGAGTGATGAAAAAAATCTGCTTCATATAATACTATGGCTAAGGAAGGCGGGTCGTCCCACCATTCTGCGAAGTCTACCAATGCCGCCTCGATTCGTGCAAAAACAATCTACGACCCGATAAGTCATTTAATCGATGAAACTTCTCAGTAAGACTTTGGCGCGGGGACGTTCGGCCCGGCTCAACTGCTCGGCGGCCGCACAACCAGAACCGGGCGATGGCTGACACCCATCACCGATTGGGCCACGGAACCGAGAACTTTCCCCAGCACGCCTGTACGACCGTGGGAGCCAATGCAGATCAGTTGGGCTCCAAATCGTTCCGCATCCTGGCAGATCGCCATCGGGATATCCTCGTTCCCAACGATGGCGACCTCCGTCCTGATGCCGGACATTTCCCCCGCGGCGGGAATCAGCGAACGAAGTTTCTCGAGCGATTCGCAGGCCAATTGTTTGTGTTGCTTTTCTGTCTGGTGCTTGGCGCCAAGCTGAGGGGAGAGCAGCCCAGGCGGCTGCCATGGAGGAATCACGTGGATGAGCCTCACGCAGCCTCCTTGCCGGAGAGCCGCATACGCGTAAGGAATCGCATGATTCCCAAAATTCGAGAGATCCGTGGTCACCAGCACCCGCTTGATATCGGGAATCGTCCGCGAAACATCCTCGCTGATTAGGCCATGAGGGATCACTGCCACGCTCATTGGCGCGTGGTGCAAGACGCCCCGTGAAACGGATCCCAGCAAAAGGCGGCCGAAACCGTGCCTCTGGTGGGTCCCCACCACCAGCAGATCGGCGTTCTCCTCTCCCGCCAACTCGATGAGATGGTCGTCACATCGGCCCCATCCCGGAGAAATTCGAATGGCCACCGGCCGCGCGCCTAGAAATCCATCGACCTTCTCCTTGAGCTCTCTGTGCAGAATGCGCGCCAGCTCCGGATGATTCTCCGTCAAAGAGACGGGACCACTCAGCCCCAACCGCCGCATCGCCCCCGGAGGCCAATCCACGTGAACGGCGGTGATATCGCATGGGCCGAGTTCGTGCCAACCCGCAAGCCATCGCAAAGCAGCGTCAGTGCTTTCGGAAAAATCGCAGCCAACCACAACCTTCAACTTCCGCTCACCACGAACCCAGGCCGAGAGCGCTTCCCCGCGCCGCACCAATAGAGTGGGCGCCGGAGAGGTCTCAGCCGTGCGCTCGGCAACGCTTCCAGCCAGCAGCCGGCTCGGCCCCACTTGCCCGATGGACCCGACCACAACGAGCCTCGCGTTTGAGTCGCTCGCGGCCTGGGCTAATGCCACATAGGGGGATCCGGATGAAATTTCGCCCTTCACCGAGGCGCCCAAATCCTGGAGGCGAGCTGTCTCCTTCTTCATCAAGGCCCGACTTCTGTCCTGGGCCACGGCCTCCACCTCGGGATGGCTGGCCTCCAACCCCCTGGGCTCTTCGACATGAAGAAGGATCAATCCGCACTGGAACCGTTTGGCGATCAAGCCCGCCAGGCTGGCCGCCTCCTCCGCGTGAATTGAAAAATCCGTGCCACAGATAACGGGCTGTCTGCCATCTTCATTTAAGTTCGCCATAAATTAAGGATTGTTTTCTGGTCTGGAGGAAGCGGCACGGCGGCGCCTCGCGGTTCGCCAGGCTGCCCGAACACGGAGCGCAAACCGCTGGCCCACCTTCGTCACACTGCCACTCCCATGCCGATTCTTCCCGCCGCCGCATCATAAGTTGACCCTGATCACAACGCAAACCGCTGGAAGTTGACAGATCAATTCAACGTCATAAGCGCAAAACCAGCAAAAAACGAGCAACTCGAGCCAAGCCAGGGAGAGCGCACTTGCGAAAAAAGGCGATGCTCACATCAAACCTTGAAAACACAGGCCCATCCGCAAATCATGTCGGCCACGACGAAAATGCTCCTTGCTTTTGCGGTTATCGCGTTCGCGCTGAGTTTCGCCCCTTTCTTCGGGGATATCGGGTATGGCCTACTCAGGCCTTTCGGCGCTGCAGGATTTATTCTCTCGTTTATCAACCACATTCTCGCTAAGGAACTCGAGCTTTACGATGAGGACCAGCGCTCGCTGCAACGGTCGGTGCTGCCACGCTCCACCGCCAATACCGATCAAGTGGATTTCACGATGAAAAGCCAGGAAAATAACAGGCTGGCCGCATGAATTCGAGGCCCGCCAAAACCAACGAGAATCCAGATGTGAAAAAGACGAAATCCAAGACCAAAGCCACGCGACCCGATCCGAATCCGCCATCTGCGAGTTCAAAAGTGAGCTCGCCGGAATTCAAATCCATCCTGGTGCCATTGGACTTTTCCAGTGGATCCAGCGAGCTCCTGGCCTATGCGGCAACCTTTGCCCGGAAAGTTCAAGCCAAGCTGACCCTCCTTCACGTGGTCGAGCCAGTGGCCACCCCCGACTTCGCAAAATCCTTTCCCCTCGCGATGGAGAGCGATGAGAGAATGGCGGGAAGCAAACGCCAACTGGAACGCCTCGCGAATGACCAGGGGATTCAGCCGGACTTAGTCGAGAGAATCCTCGTCCGGTTTGGCAGGGGATACAATGAAATAGCCGGCGCGGCGCACACGCTGAAATCGGATCTCATCATCATCTCGACGCACGGTTTCACTGGACTTAAACATGCGCTCCTGGGCAGCACCACGGAGCGTGTCGTGCGGCATGCTCCCTGCGCGGTCCTAGTCTTGCGCACCAACCTTAAATAGTATAAAAACAAGATTGCTGGCTCAAGCAATCGCTTCCATCAACACATCGACATGAAAGTAAAACCCACCGGACATTCGGGAGAAGTGGCGTTGGAGATGAATCGCCGAGACGAACCTCTGCTGACGGCCGCCTCCACCGCTCCGTTTCGCCTGAGACAGATCCTTGTGCCGATCGATTTTTCCATTTGCTCGAAGAAGGCGCTCCAATACGCCGTCCCCTTCGCGGAACAGCACGGCGCCGCGATCACCCTGGTCTACGTCGTGTCCAGCGCGGCGTATCCCGCCGGCGAGTTTGGCGGGATGGAATACGCCTCGCTTGAAGCGGACATGTTGGCGAGCGGCCAGAAGGATCTCGACGCGCTCGCCCAAGCAGCGATCCGCGGAGCCGTTCAGCCCACCACCATCGTCCGGGCTGGCGCCCCCGCTTTCGTGATCGTTGATTTGGCGAAATCCATCCCCGCCGACATGATCGTCATTTCGACTCACGGCCACACCGGGCTCAAGCACCTCCTCCTCGGCAGTGTCGCGGAACGCGTCGTCAGAGACGCGCCCTGCCCGGTGCTCGTAGTGCGCGAGCGCGAACACGAATTCCTGGCGAGCTGAATAGCCAGACACTCGCTTGCGCCAAAACAGCCTTGCGATATCCTTCATCCAAACCAAACGTCAACCACACACAACCATGGCCAAACAAATCAAGAAATCTCCGGGGCCGACAAAGCCGATTCCAACCAATTCTCATTGTACTTTTTCCTTCAGAGCTCCCGAGGCAAGCATTGTTGAATTGGTGGGCGATTTCACGGAATGGCAGAAGAATTCCATCAAACTTCAGAAGCAGGACGATGGAGTGTGGCGAGTGACAGTTGGATTGGAGCCGGGCGAGCATCGCTATCGCTTTATCGTGGACGGAACCTGGAGCGACGATCCGGATTGCCCCATTCAAGTGCCGAATCCTTATGGCAGCCATGACGCCTTAATTCGGGTGTCGACCGCGACTCAAGCGTAAGGAACAGAGATCATCCCGTGCCGGGATGCGGTCTCCTGCGGCCTTTCATGGCGAGTGCTCTGCGATTTTGACGAGGGTGGCGCGGTGGAGGCCATGCAACATCCGGATCTTGTCTTGCGGCGGCTCAACTGCAGCGGCCTCGCTTCTCCCCGTCACATTCTCAATCCACTTGTTTTGCTATTTTCCAATAAGGAAATTCCCTACCCCCTTGCCAGATCTTTAGCGGTCAGTAGTTTGCTTGCCCCCAATATCCCTCGGTCAAGCGAAGCGGTAGTCTCTTTGCGGCAATCGGTCATGACGACGATGCCGAAATCGAAAGAGACCAACGATGAAACCGAACAGCGAATTAGTCGCGGCGTTGACGAAATCACGTGTTTTCCAAGAGTATGAAAGAGCTTACAACGAAGCGATCGGACTGCCGATCACCATTCGACCCAGGGAAACATGGCAACCTCCATTCCGGGGAAAGCGCTTGGAAAACGCCTGGTGCGCCTTGATGAACGAAAAGAGCGGCACATGCGCGGCCTGCCTTCAAATGCAGGAGAAGCTCGCGGGATCGGCGGCCAAGGCGGCGTGCACCATGACATGCGCGTTCGGCCTGAGCGAGACGGCCGTTCCCGTCCAGCTGGGACCGGAAACAATTGCCTACATCCAGACCGGGCAGGTCCTGAGACAAAAACCAACTGAAGCCTCCTATCAACGAGCCGTCGCGCACGCCGCCAATCTGGGAGTCTGCCTCGACACCGAAAAGGCTCGCCGCGCTTTCTTTTCGATTCCCGTGGTCACCCAGAAGAAAATGGGCTCCATCGCCACCATGCTTTCGATCTTCGCCGAACATCTCTCAATGAAAAGCAACCAGATCGCCATAAATCGAGCGAATGCCGAACCCGTCGTCATCGCCAAAGCCAAGCAGTACATCGAGGACAACCACGCCGAGGACCTGAAGCTGGGACAAGTCGCTCGGGCCGTGCATACGAGCCTTTTCTACTTCTGCAAACTCTTCAAGAAAGTGACCGGCATGAACTTCACGGAACATCTGTCGCGAGTGCGCACGGAAAAGGCCAAGAATCTCTTATTGAACCCGAACCTGCGCGTCAGCGAGATCGCCTACGAAGTCGGCTTTCAGTCCCTGACGCATTTCAACCGTGTCTTCAAAAAGATCATCGGCCACTCTCCCACCGAGTACCGGGCTCAACTGCAAGCCTCATGAGCGGCGGCGAAAGACAATAATCTCGCTCGCGGAAACCAACGCGCGTGACCAGGATCGGCTTCGCATGAAAACCCGGCTGAGCCGCGGCAAAAAAAAAGATTCCATCCCAGGGAGCGTCGAGCTAGCGCTCCGCGCGAACAGGCCCAATTCAGCCGGGGCGAAAAGGCTGACCACGCTGAGCGAGCTGAAGTATATCAAGGCCGCTCTCGACTCGCATTCCATCGTGGCGATCACGAACACCCGAGGCGACATCACTTACGTCAACGAGAAGTTTTGCCAGATTTCCAAATTCTCCCGCTCCGAGTTGTTGGGCCAGAATCATCGCATCATCAATTCGGGCCATCACCCGAAAGAGTTCTTCACCGGGCTTTGGCTTGCGATCTCCCATGGAAAAGTATGGCGTGGCGAGATCAAGAACCGCGCGAAGGACGGATCGTTCTATTGGGTCGACACGACGATCTTTCCTTACCTCAACACCGCTGGAAAACCCATCCAATACATTGCCATCCGCACCGACATCACGGCCCGCAAGGCGGACGAGGCGAGAATCGCTCTTTACGCCGAGGAGGTCGCCGAGAAAAATAAGGAACTGGAAACACTCGTCTATATCGCCTCACACGACTTGCGCTCCCCCTTGGTGAACGTGCAAGGGTTCAGCAAGGAACTCGCTCGCGCTTGCGAGCGGGTCAAGTCCATGATTTCAAAAGCGCCGGACTCGTTCGTGGAGAAGTCAGCCATCCTTGATCTGTTGTCCGAGGACGTCGCCGAGGCCCTGTCGTACATCCACGCGGGTGTTTTCAAAATGGATAGACTTCTGGCGGGATTTCTCCGCTTCTCGCGGCTTGGACGTTCAGCCCTGAACATCGGAGGCCTGAACATGAACGAGCTTTGGGAAGACATTCGCCGAACGATGGAATATCAGATCCAGGAAAAGGGGGCGGCCCTCACGATCGAACCGTTGCCTCCGTGCCTTGGGGACGCCACTCAGATAAACCAAGTCTTCTCCAACATCCTTGATAACGCATTGAAGTATCTAAAACCTGAAATCCCCGGACAGATCCATGTGAGCGGCCGAACCCAAGATGGCCGCGCCATTTATGAGGTGCGGGATAATGGCATCGGCATCGCCCCCCAGCATCAGTCCAGTGTCTTCCAAATCTTTCATCGACTGGATCCTTCTTCAGGTTCGGGAGAAGGTCTCGGGCTGACCATCACGCAGAAAATGCTGGAGCGTCAGGATGGAAAGATCTGGGTGGTCTCGGGCGCCGGCGAAGGCAGCTCGTTTTTTGTTTCGCTACCCATTGGCGAACCGCCGCCCGGCTTGACTCGATCCCTCAAAACCTCGGAAGCCGCGTGCAAAAAAGAACGGACCATGCTAACTCCCCAGCCCATGGCAAATGAAGTGACTGTGCTGATCGCCGACGACGACGCCGGCCACGCGCGGCTCATCGAGAAAAATCTCCAGCGAATCGGCGTGCATAACACGATCCTGAGGTTTGCCGACGGCCAGGCGATTCTTGATTTCTTGTTCGGCCGAGGGAGCGGGCCGACACTGCCGCCACAAATGCCCTGTTTGCTGCTGCTCGATATCAGAATGCCGAAAGTGGATGGAGTCGAAGTTCTGAGACAGATCAAGGCAGACCCGAATCTGCGCAAGCTGCCGGTCACGATGCTGACCACCACGGACGATCCGCGCGAAGTCGATCGATGCCACGAATTGGGGTGTAGCAGCTATCTTGTCAAGCCCGTGGATTATGACAAGTTTTCCGAAGCCATCAAGCAGTTCGGCATCTTCATCAGTTTGATCAAGGTACCCGAAGTCAACGGGAAGAAGGAGGCTTGACAACGGATGCTCGATTCCAAACCAGCCACCATTCTCGTGGTGGATGACGATCCAGGTCTCCAGCGCCTGGTGCAAACCACGCTGAGACGGAGCGGCTACATCACCGCTGGCGCCGGCTCCGGCATGGAGGCGATGAAATGGCTCGCGTGTGAACAACCGGATCTGATGCTGCTGGACCTCAAACTCCAGGACACGGGCGGCGCGGAGTTGATCAAAAGTCTGGGGAACCAGGGAAAGACAGTGCCCTTCATCGTCATCACGGGACAAGGAGACGAGCGCAGCGCCGTTGAAATGATGAAACGAGGAGCCTTGGATTATTTGGTCAAGGACGTACAATTCATGGACTTGGTGCCGACCTTCGTGGGAAGGGCTTTGCATCAACTCGAGAAAGACAAACGACTTGTGGCGGCTCAGATGGCTCTCAAAGAAAGCCAGGAGCAATTGCTCGCCATCAGCGAGCGCGAGCAACGGCGCTTCGGAGCGGAACTCCACGACGGCCTGGGACAACAACTCACGGCAATCGAGCTGCGCTGCCAGTCTCTGAAAGAAGATCTGCGCGGCGTTCGCGCCGATCTGGACGACGAGATATCGCAAATTTGCCAGTACTTGAGGGAGGCAATCGCTCAAACCCGCTCCCTGGCCCACGGGCTCTCCCCCGTAAACCTCGAGGCGGGGGGTCTCGCGGGAGCGCTTCGTGAGATGTCTGCCCGAATGACCGCGAAAGGGCGCGTTCAATGTCACTTTCGCCCGTTGCGCCCCGTCGCGATGAATGACGCCGTGGTTGCCGGACATCTTTTTCGCATCGCGCAAGAAGCCGTCAACAATGCCGTGAAACATGCCCGCGCACGGAACGTGGAGGTGTGTCTCGATGGGATGAACGGAAAGATTCGGTTGACCATTGCCGATGATGGACGAGGAATGCCCAAGTCACTGGATGCCTGCGGAGGCATCGGACTTCAAGTAATGCGGCATCGCGCCAGCGTCATCGGCGGTGAACTCGAACTTCAGTCCAAACCTGGCAGAGGAGTCACTGTGGTTTGCACCTTGAGAACGAAAGCCAAATGAGCGTCCCCGCGAAGCCCAAGATCTCTGCTAAAGCCAAGTTGCCATCGCCGGCGGCTCCCAAGAAAATCTTGGTGGTGGACGACCACCCGATGACGCGATCTGGCATCGCGCATTTGATCAACAAACAGCCCGATTTGGAGGTCTGCGGGGAGGCGGGCACCCCCGCTGAGGCAATGAGCCTGTTGGCAAAATGCCAGCCGGATCTGGTGCTCACAGATGTGACGATGCCCGGCCGCGGTGGCGTTGAGTTCGTCAAGGACGCACTCGCACTGCATCCCACGCTCAGCCTGCTCGTCGTGTCCATGCATGATGAATCGGTCTATGCTGAACGGATGCTGCGCGCGGGTGCCCGCGGATATATCATGAAAGAAGCCGGAGGAGAGAAACTTATGGCGGCGATTCGCCGCGTGCTCGACGGCCAAGTCTACGTCAGCGAACGGATGTCAGCCATCATTCTCGACGCGTTGACCGGCCGCCGCCCCCGCGGTTCGCGCTCCCCCATCGAAAAGCTCAGCGACCGCGAATTTGAAATCTTCCAACTGATAGGAGTTGGTCGTGGGACGCGGGAAATCGCCGAGCGGCTCCACCTCAGCCCAAAGACCGTGGACGTCCACCGCAGCCATATTAAGCAAAAGCTCGAGCTTTCGGACTCGACCGCGCTAATTCGGCATGCCGTGCGATGGGTTGAAACCCAAAACACCGACGAGGAATGACCTCACGCACGGCCAGGCGGATCAAGGGCTCAGGAGTATGGAACGTAGGGCATTTAGCATCCGGGAACCGCCTTCCTACCACCAAAAGCTGGGCGACCCATCCGTGCGAATCACCATGCTGTTGAACTTCCGCCACTCGGCATGGCCATCCAACATTAATAGATTGCCGCCGGCGGGGAGGAGCCCGTTCAAGTGAGGCGACTGGTGGCCTTTCCAACCCCCATCGATCTTGGTGTAAGTATTGCGGCCCCGCTCCTTCTCATTGGCGCCGTTCGAAATCGTGCCATCGGCCACGATGACGCGGGCAGATGGACCCGGATCGAACTGCGTGCCGTCCGGCATCTTCCACTGCGCCGGCTCGAATGACTCCGTGATATTCGTCAATCGAATTCGACCCGAACCTTTGAAAGCGACGGCGTAGCCGATCACCCTATACCCGCTATCTGTATCAGAAGCCTCCGCGCCACCGGCACTCGTGGTGAACTTCCAAAGGGTGTCATTGTCCTGCTTCGCGAAGCCGGGGCAATATAAGATTTTGCGCTGTCCTCCGTTGCGAACAAAGGCATTCGCCGCCCTCGCCGGAAGATCCCACGGCCACACCGCGCCGGTGCAGTCGGGGAATTTCTCCCGGTTGTCATCCGCGTACATCCGAATCGCCAGCCCGAGCTGGCGAATATTGTTATTGCACTTGATCTGGATGGCCTTCGATTTCGCTTTGCTGAGGGCAGGAAGCAACATCCCCGCCAAAATGGCGATGATGGCGATGACGACGAGCAATTCAATGAGGGTAAAAGCTTTCGAAGGCGCTCTGGCTGAATCGTCAAAAGGCGGAGGCTGTTTCATAAAATCTAAATGCTTTTGCGATGTGAACGGTGCCGCCTGGCAAGTTCGAATGATCAAGAATTTAGAACGCCACTCTAGCCATTGGGGGGAAAGATGCTATAAAAAATTGCGCGTCTGTCTTGAAGTTTTTCGCCTGGGCAAACTCCCCAGTTTGATGGGGACGCACCTTCACCGCATCCCGAAATCAACGTGCGCCGAGATTGACGCCAGCACAAGCCGTTGACTACGATCCCCCTCAACTCATGCCTCCAAACTCCACCGCCCACGCTGAACCGAACGACGATCTCCTCGGACATCCGCGCGGCCTTTTCACATTGTTTTTCGCGGAACTCTGGGAACGTTTCAGCTACTACGGCATGCGCGCCCTTCTAACACTTTACATGGTCGCGCCGCTGGCATCGGGAGGATTGAACTTTCCAACCGAACGCGCCGTGATCATTTACGGGACTTACACGATGTCCGTGTATATGCTGTCCATCCCCGGCGGCACGATCGCCGACAGCCTGCTCGGCGCGCGGGCCTCGGTGCTGTGGGGGGGGATGATCATCGCTTGCGGCCACTTCTGCATGGCGATTCCCACCGAAACCACATTTTTTCTTGGATTAGTGCTCATCGTGCTCGGCACGGGACTGCTGAAACCAAACATCAGCGCGATGGTGGGCGGACTCTACCGGCAAGGGGATCCAC
>SYMW01000115.1 GCA_005805305.1 Verrucomicrobiales bacterium | reverse complement strand
GCAGGTTGACGGTGAATTTGGCTGGCAGCCCGGAGCGCGTTTGTGTGCGAAGCACCAGCCGCAGCAGGTTTGGCGTGATAGCGAGCCTGAGATGCTGCTGCGACTGGCTTTCAGCACAGTCGCGCTCCACCGACAACTCGCCGATGCACCAAACAGCAGTTGAACATCGTAGAGATTTGCAACAGGCTGGATGAGAATGGTTTGACGAAGAAGTAGGCATCTCCTTTGTGGATCTGTTGAGTGATTCGGAAAAAACTTTATGGCCAGGATCATGCGAAGATTCGCCTTGGGCAACTGCCGTTTTAAGGTTCAACGCCACCGTTGTCAGACCCGATCTTCGCTCGGGCGGGGGTCAAAGGTCGAATCCATAAAGCTTGACGAGCACGGCGAGCGTCAAATTTCGGCAGAAAGCAAGCAACTGCCGGACGGCGGGGATCTGGATGATGAGGATCAGGGCGAAAAACCCGTATTGGCAGAGACGCATATAAAGCTCCTCGCTCATGCCTATCAGGTTCTTGATGACGTGCGAACCATCCAGGGGCGGCACTGGCAGAAGATTAAAGAAGCACAGAATCAGACTGAGCACGGTCATGAGGAACATGACATCGACCATCTTGTCCAGCCCGCCGAGGCTGAATAGCTTGGCGATGCCCATGGTGACCACGGCGAGACCGAGATTCATCGCCGGACCCGCCAAGGCGATCAGTGTGTCGTCCCGCCGCCGATTCCCCAAGTTGTAGGGATTGACCGGGACTGGCTTGCCCCAGCCGATGAGAAACCGGGCCAACCCTGAATCGGCGGCGGACAGGAAGATCATCAGGAGCGGGAGGATGACCGTGCCGAGCACATCCATATGCACGATGGGATTAAGGGAAACGCGGCCTTGAAGCCTCGCCGTGTCATCGCCGCATTTCCAAGCTGTCCAAGCATGCGCGAACTCGTGGAAGGTCAACAAAATGACCAGGCATAGATAGGACAGAAATCCGTCGATGATGGTAGATAATTCCATGTGTTGTTGTGATCAAAGAGCTTGAATGATGCCCGAATCTGGCGGTGGCTCGAACGATTCACCAATCGACGATGAATCTGGAGCTGATCCCGAAAGCAGCGCCCGGCCAAGCACGACGACGCCCGGCGCCGAAGTGGCCGCGTGCGCCCTCAGCCGCGGGTCTCGCGACTAGTTGTTTTTTGCCGCCCGGATTCGTATCCATGTGGACTGTTCGCCTGAGGTTTACGGCTTTGGGCGGCGGGTTGGAAGGAGGAAACGCGAGGAGGCCCGCCTGGCCGAGCGGGGCAGAACCCTCAAAAGTGTTGCGGGGCCAGGGGGCTCTCCTCTCGTTGGCGAACCGGTTCTGAGTGGTGCGGTGTTTCCAGAACAAGCCCCAGCGCGCGGCGCCCAGGCCCGTTCATCCTGATTCCGCTTCCAGGCGAGGTGAAGTACCGTCCTCCGCGTTCCTTGAGGGGCTGTGGCGGCCTTGATCACGGCGCCTTTTCTCTTCCCATTTGATCGCGGCGGCGGCGTTCTCCAACAAATGCTCGGGATTGAGCGTGCCAGCGATCAAAGCCGAAACGTCCCCTTTATCCAGGGCGGAAGCGACGCATGCCTCTAGAATGGTGCTTCCATCTGAAGCCCGCCCGGAGCTCAGCTTCCCGGAGAGCAACGCCTTCTTCAGGAGCACAGCCTTTCCCTCCCGGCCGGCGGCGTGGATCACTTCCTCCTGGTCGCGATACAAATAGTTCCAAGAAACCATGACGGCATCACTCAACTGAACCGCTTTCAAGCCCCCCTCCAACGTCATTGATGAAACGCCAAAATATCGAAGCCAGCCTTTTTCCTTGAGCCGGGACAATGTTTCAAGCGCTGGCGATCCCAGGATGGCGGCGAGGTCATCGGGAGGGCAGTGCAGAAGGACCAGGTCCAGGCACTCGAGTCGGAGCCGTTTCAGGCTCCTCTCCACGCTGAGCCGCACGGGTTCAGCTCCGAAATCGTAACGAGATTCACCCCCCTCGAACTCCTCTCCAACCTTGGTGACAACCACGAACCGGCCTCTCCTGTCCGCGAGCAAGCGTCCGAGACGCTCCTCGGCAACCCCATAAGCGGGCGCCGTGTCCAGGACATTGATCCCCAGCTCCTCCGCGGAGTTCAGCAACCGCCCGAGCGTGGCGTCGGAGGGAAGCTCGAAGGGCGCGTAATGGAGTTTGAGGTTGCGCCCCCATTTCACGGTGCCCAACCCGACAACCCCTCCCTGAAGATCCAACCGGCCGAACCGGCGCCGTGGAACACGATTCATAAGCGGCTCCAAGACAATGGCAAATCCCACGGAAGCCGTCCGATCCGCGCTTGGGGCAGAGCTGAGAAGTCGGAGGGCTGGGACGCCGCTGGAGGGAGACTCGAGAGGATGGGCGAAGCGAGAAGTTTGTCGGCCAGGAGCGGCGCATAAACCAGCTTCGCGGGCCATGCGATAAGCGTGTTGCCGTGTGCCAGCACGTGGGGTTCGGGAGGAAGTTGTCCACTGGAATCCCTGGGCTCGGCTCTGTCGACGTAATGACAGGCCCATTCCACGGAGTCCCAGGGAACGGCCGGCAACATGCGCTCCATCTCTTTCTTCGTTCTTTCCAGCGTTTCAAGCGGATCCAGAAGCGCCCCTTTCTCCGCGATCTCCCCTCCCAAATACCACACCCAATCCTGGCTGAGCGGATTCGACGTGATGGTCGCGCGCGGTTTGGGACTTGCCGTGACGCAGTGGCCGTAGAGCGGGAATCCCAAACCTCGGGCCAACACCATGCGCAGAGGCCTTCGCTGTGTCGCGGCGGGGCCGAAGCCCAGGGCTTGGCAAGCGCTCTCGTTGCCGGCGCCCGCGGCAAACACAAAAGCGTCTCCCTGAAGCCTGACCGGGGTTCCATCGACCAAGGCAACCTCCAGCGATTCAAGCCCCGACTCACCCCGGACGAATCGTTCGATGGTCCCAGCAACAAGATTCCCTTCCAGTGGTTTCGCCAGGGCCGTCACGGCGCTCAAGGTGTCGAGGACCAACTCCTTCACGACGTACAACGAACCCGAAGGCGGGTTTTTTTGAAAAACTTCCGGCCAGTTGTGCTTGGGAACCTCCTCGACATCCCCTTGCATGGCTTTGCGAGCCATCGCAGACGCAAATCCCCCAAGAAACCGATCCCTCGACCACAAATGCTGCTCCCTGGCGAGCACTCGAACTTTGCCCAACGCCACTTCCCCCCTGTCCTCGAGACAGGCCAGCCACCTGGGGGGCAATTCCCTCAGACGAAGCGCAATGTCCCGGTTGGCGCCGTCGATGCCGTACTTGACGCCCCCATGCAAAATCCCTTGCGAAGCCAGAGTTTGCCCTCCGCCAAGCGCGTTGGATTCCAGCACGACCACACTGCACCCCTTGCGGATGAGCCGGTTTGCGGTCCACAGGCCCGCAATGCCCCCTCCGACGACGACGACGTTACAATGGTAGGCATCCACGAGTGCAAAGAGGATTCGTCATTAAAATCACAGAACGAAGTTACACAGCCGACGAGTGGTGGCAACAAGTCCGTCCAACAGCCTTCGTTTCAGCTTCTAGATTCGCGGTTTTTGGTTTTAAATTACGCACGACGGTTCGCGTATAAATTGGCCGCCAGCGGAACCGTGTCAGCCGGCCGGGTGCTCGACTGACCTCATCGCACGGCGACGAACTCTCCACCATGGTGGCCGTCTCACCCCTTCCGGGCCTGGCGAAATTCATCCACGACCCTGGGGAATTGGCAGGATTCGCAGAGGGCATTTGATTGCCGGCAAAAGTCCGCGACGACTTGAAGCATCCCCTGCTGCGAGGCCGCTGTTTCTGGTAACGCGTGGGACCGGCCTCCGAACAAGCGCTCCCGCGCCAGTTTCAAGACGGAATTGTCTTGGCCGGCCGGCCAGGACAGATACTGATCGATCGACGCTTTCTGGATCTCGGCGTTGCCACTCTCCACGGCGCGAGCCCAAAGCCACGGCAGGAACACGTTCATGGCCAAATCGCCAACCCGAGCCGCCCCCAGCAACGGCACTGGAGCACCTCGAAAGGCGCCCGGTTCAAGGGTCCAGTGGCTTTCCCAATACGGATCCGCCCCCGGTTGCAGTTGGTGCAGCAACCGCCGTTCTGGATGGGCTGATCCATCAACCATCCACAACTCGAGAGCGCGGGCGAAATCCGTTCTTAGAAGCCAGTGCGAGGCGAGTGCGAGCCGGCGCTCCGGACGGTTCATAGGTCGCGTGGAGGCGAAGCGCCACACCTGCGGCGGCAGGATGCGACTCGACCATTGGTCGCGATCCCGCCACCAGTGATCCCAGAAAAGCCTGATTTCCACCGCCTTGATGTCCGCATCCGACCTGCCGCGGCGCCGGAGCTGCGTCAGAGAATCCTTTTTGCGTTGTTCGCGCGAAGCACTGTGAAGGGTATCGAAAGGGCGGCTCTCCAGAAATCCCGCGACGCCGAGCAGCCTGGATTGCAAGTGAACCAGCCGACCCTCGCCGGGCGGGAGAGCCGCCATCAACTCTGGGATTTGTTCCGAGATCCAAAGCATCGGCCAGGCATTTTGGTGATAACCGAGCGCCCCAAACACCCCTTCCCACAATGCCGCCTCCCAGCCACGGGATCGCGCCCGGGCATGAAACCGAAACGCCTTGCGGCGGAAACGGGCGCGAGCTGCCCCCAGAATCAGTTCCGACACATGCGGAGGATCCAAGGAAGCCAGTGGGTCGCAGCATCGGCCGCGGATGTCCCTCACCGCTCCTTGCGGACCCTCCATCCAAAGCGCAAGTTCTGGCAGTGGCGCGTCGAGAAACGGTTTCAGGGGAAGCATCGAGTGGGCCGAGTGGGAAGTGGAGTCGGCGGCCCAGACGACTCGCAGGAGCACATGGCCGAAGTCCGGGTTCCCTTCGTGGTTGTGGTCGCGCCAACCCGAATGGCAGACATCCACCTCCACATCGCCCACCTCCGGAGAATCCACGCCAAACTGGAGAACCGCGTTCAAGAAGTCGGGGCCGGGACCACGGTTTAAAAACCCGGGATGAAGCACGCGCACCGATCGCCCGTCAACACAAGAAAGCTCGAGGCGGCGGAGCCGCTGATGGGCCCAAATTCGCTGAAGCAACTGTTCGGTTGGAGGCTCGCCTGATTCATGCATTGAATCAAACGGCCCCGGCATGCCGGCGTCTAACGGGTTGAACCTCACCTTCCCGTTGCATTTCGCCGGGGGGTCCTGCAAAGTCAAGTATGAAACTTGAGAACGGGCTCTCAACGTGCCCACGGGGCGCCGGGCGGCAAACTGGCGCGACCGGGAACACACCAGTTCCGCTGTGACGCCCATCCGATCGGCTCGCGGCCCCTGGCGCCCTGGGAGGCCGCTGCCAGAACGGAAACAAACCTCCCAGAGGCCCTCCATTTCAGCGGATTCCGACACGGCTTGTGTATGGACAAATTGAAAGAAAAGCGTCTTGCTTGCAGCGGGTTTCGATGGGCAGGCAGGCCATCGCTCCGGGGCGGCGTGGGAGCGTCCACGGGTCCTGGGGTGACGGAAGAAATTCATCCGCGAATACGATGGATTTTCCGAACGCGAACATCGGCTCCAGTGTCAACGTACCCATGAATAGTCATTTTCGAAAACGCGGCATGAATGCGTCAGGAGCGGGCTTGTTTTGGGCGGCTTTCGGCTTGGCCTTAACTGCCGCCGCCTGGGGCCCGCCGGCGGCTGCGGCTCCACAGCCGCCGGCGCCCCAAGCCGACGTTAGGCGCGACGCGGCGGTGGAGGCGGTTGAGCGAATGATGCCGAGTGTGGTGAATATTGGGACCGAGACGGTCGTCGAGAGCCGGGATCCTTACGAGGACTTCCTGCAGGATTTCTTTGGCTACCGAAGGCGAAGACAGCCCCAGACGGAATACAGCCGGGGTTCGGGAGTCATCATTGATGAAACGGGCTATGTGGTGACCAACGATCATGTGGTGCGGGGCGCGACCAAAGTGTGGGTGAAACTCAACGACCAGCCTCAACCTTTAGAGGCAGACGTGCTGGCGCTGAAGCGCGGCACCGACCTGGCCTTGCTCAAGATCAAGGGCAAGCCCGATCAAAGATTCGTCGCCGCCCGGTTTGCTCAAGACGACGATCTATTGCTGGGCGAGACAGTCTTGGCCCTCGGCAACCCTTTCGGACTGGGTGGCTCGGTGAGCAAGGGCATCTTAAGCTCCAAGAGCCGCCGCCCAACGCAGTCCGACGAGCCGTTGGACATCCAGGACTGGCTCCAGACGGACGCGGCCGTGAACCCCGGCAATAGCGGCGGTCCTTTGATCAATCTGCGGGGCGAAGTCATCGGGATCAATGTCGCCGTGCTGCGGGGTGGCCAAGGCATCAGCTTCGCGATCCCCATCAAGCTGGTGGCGGAGGCGGTATCCGAAATTTTCACACCCGAGCTGGACGGCCTCTGGTTTGGGGCCCGTTTGAACGCTGGCGTCCGTCCGTTGCAGATTCAGTCGATCGAAAAAGACAGTCCCGCGGCGCGGGCTGGGTTGAAAGTCGGCGACAGCATCCTGTCGGTTGGGGAAGACGTGCCGCGGACGTTCATCGAAATGAATCGGCTGCTGCTGGCGGCGGGTGAGGGCAAAGACATTAAACTGCGCATCAAACGCGATGGACAGGTGAAGGACGTGGTCGTGCGGCAAGTTCGCGAGGAAACCTTCTTCAACGCCGAACTGATTCAGAAGCGGCTCGGGGCCAGCTTGCAGAAGCTGACCCCAAAGCTGGCCGAAAGCCTTGGTGTGGGAACCACCACGGGGTTGATCGTCGCTGGCGTGGAAAAAGGAAGTCCGGCGGCGGAGGCAAAATTGGAGCGCCGGTTCATTATTCAAGCGATCGACCGCCAGCCGACGCACACCATCGTGGCGGCGGCGCGGGCGTTGCACGCACGAGGCAAAGGCGAGAAAGTCACACTGTCGCTGGTGGCTGAACAGTTCGACGGACGCTTCATCCATTCCTACATTGCGACCACGGAGGCGATGCTGCGATGAAACTCGTCCAGGCCAAAGTCTCGGCGCGCCGCCGAAGCACCCCAAAAAGCCGAGATGAATGATTCCTGGATGATCGAGGTGGAGAACCTCACGAAGCGATACGGACGCCAGACGGCGATTGAAGATCTCTGCTTTACCGTGGGCCGGGGGGAGGTCGTAGGATTTTTGGGGCCCAACGGCGCCGGCAAGAGCACCACGATGCGCATCTTGTCGTCCTTTACTCCCGCCTCCTCCGGGAGGGCTCTTGTGGCTGGGTTCGACGTGTCTCACGAACCGGACGACGTTCGGCGCCGGATCGGTTACATGCCCGAGAACAACCCTCTTCACACGGACATGCGGGTTCGGGAATATCTGAGGTTCCGGGCGCGGCTCAAGGGATTGAAGGGAACGCGGGTTCGCGAGCGGGTGGATGTGGTGCTGAATCAGTGCGGGCTGGAGGAAGTCTCGGCAAAAATGATCGGCCATCTCTCGAAAGGGTTCCGACAACGGGTGGGATTGGCGGACGCGCTGGTCCACGAGCCGGACCTCATCATCCTTGACGAACCAACCATCGGTTTGGATCCGAATCAAATCCGCTCGGTGCGGCAGTTGATAAAGGATCTGCAGGGCAAGCACACGGTGCTCCTGTCGACGCATATTCTGCACGAAGTGGAGATGACTTGCGGCCGGGTCCTGATCCTGAATCAAGGCAGAATTCTGGCGTCGGACACGACCTTGAATTTGCAGAAAATGTTGAGCGGCGGCGGCCAAGTCGTTGCTGAAATCGAGGCCCCTGAATGGGAACTGAGGCAGTTGTGGGAGGGGATGCCAGATGTGCTGGAGTTCAATGTTTCAGCCATGGACGGAAACTATATGCGGTGTGCTCTGACCCCCCGTGATGGCGTCGACTTGCGGCTGCAAGTTTTTGAATCGGCGGTGGCGAACGGGTGGAAACTGCGCGACCTGGGGAGGGACGGCCACAGTTTGGAGGATATCTTCGTGCATTTGACGCGCGCTTCGCGGGACGAGGAGGAGGGCTAAACGGATGCGTCTTTTCTTCACCCTACTGAAACGCGAGCTGGGCGGCTATTTCGCGTCCTTGTCCGGCTATGTGGTCATTGCGAGCGTGCAATTGCTGCTTGGCTTGAGTTTTTACAGCCTGGTTTCCGTGCTGAACCAGGAAGGATCAGAAACGCCCCTGGCGGAATTCTTTTACGAAACCCTTTATTTTTGGCTGATTCTGTTGATCGCGACACCCGTGATCACGATGAGGACATTCGCGCTGGAAAAGTATTCCGGCACGTATGAAACCCTGATGACGGCGCCGGTGGGAGACGTGCCGGTGGTGTTGGCCAAGTTCTTGGGAGCGCTCGGATTTTACCTGGTGATGTGGACGCCCCTCCTGGGCTGTTTGTGGGTGATCCGCCAGCTGACCGGGGATCCCTCGGCTTTGGAGCCCGGCGCCGCCGCGGGGACGGCCTTGGGGATCCTCCTGCTTGGCTGCGTCTACATTTCGTTGGGATGCTTCACCTCCTCCCTCACGCACAGCCAAATCATCGCGGCCATGACCAGCTTCGCGGTCGGAGTGGGGCTTTACCTGCTGAGTTTCCTCGCCCCAAGCGTGTCGACCTTGCCAGGCTGGTTCCCGAAAGTGCTCGTGGGGATGTCCATGATGGAGCACATGCGCGACTTCGTGCGGGGTATCGTCGACACAAGGCACCTGGTGTTCTATGCCAGCCTCACGGTGTTTTTTCTTTTCCTAAACTGCAAGGCCGTCGAGAGCCGCCGCTGGAAATAACCAGACATCGCATGGACGAAAGCGAGAACAGCTTCAGCCCCGCCAAACGGTTCAGAATCGGATTGCACGTGCTCGTGTCTTCCATGGCCCTCCTGTCGATTGTCGTGATGGCGAACTACCTGGCGTCAAGGCATTACTCGCGGTGGGACATCACCCGCGAAGGCCGGCATCATCTGACGCCCTTGACGTCGAAGATTTTGAAATCGATCACGAACGAAATTCATGTGGTCGTGTTTTTCGACCGCGACAAGCCGGTGTTTCAATCGATTCAGAATCTGCTCAAGGAGTACCGGTACCAGTATCCCAAAATGATCGTTGAGGCGGTGGACTATTACCGCGACGCGGGAGGCGCCCAACGGATTCGAACGCAGTACCAGTTGAATTCCGAGAAGGATCAGGATTTGGTGATTTTCTCGAGCGGCTCGAGCGTCAAGAAGATCTATCAGCGCGAACTGGCGGATTACGATTACTCAGGGATTCTGGAGGGCAAAACCAACGTCGCTCGGCCACAAAATTTTAAGGGCGAACAGGCTTTTACTTCCGCAGTCGTTTCCGTGACAGACACCCGCCAATCGCTGGCATTGTTTCTTCAGGGACACGGGGAGCGGGATCCATCCAGCGAAGATGAAATGGGCTATTCCAGGTTCGCGGAACTGCTCCAGGAAAAGAACATCCGCGTTGGCACGTTCCAATTCGGCGGCACGAACAGCCTGCCCTTAGATGCCTTGCTCATCATCGCCGGACCTCGTGTCGCCTTGATGCCGGCGGAGGTCGAACAGATCGATGAATTCCTGGGCAAAGGCGGACGCTTGATGGCGTTGATGGATTTCCAGAGCGTGGGAAAGCGAACTGGTCTCGAGCGGCTGTTTTCCAAATGGGGGCTCGAAGTGGGCGATGATCGCGTCCGCGACCCGAACTACCATCTGCGCCAGGATGATTTGTTCATCGTGAATTTCAGCGGCCACCCCGCCGTGCGCAGCCTTGTGAAAGCCAGCCTCTACATGATCCTGCCCCGCTCGGTGAGGAAAATCTCGGGGGGGATGCCGTCGACCGACGGACTGAAGGTGGAGGAAATCGCCTTCACGTCGGAGTCTGGGGAAGTGGCTGTCGCGGGACGTCCTGGAGAGCCTGTGAGCGCCCCACGACGGGCCGGCACGACGCCTGTTGTCATGGCGGTTGAACGGGGCGGCGTCACCGGCGTGAAAGCTGATCGGGGCTCGACACGGATCGTGGTCGCGGGGGATTCGGTGTTTCTGGGCAACCAAACGATCGAGCAGCTCGCGAACCGCGAGTTTGCCAACGACGCGGCGAACTGGCTGCTGGATAGGGCGCTGCTGGTGGGAGAAATTGGCCCCAAGGCGCTGAAAGAATATCGCCTCACGCTGACTGCCGCGCAATTGAACACCCTGAGATGGACGATGATGGCGGGCATGCCTGGCGTGGTTGTGCTGATGGGCCTGATGGTCTGGGTGCGGAGAAACGCGTAGCCGCCCCTTGAAATAAATGAATGCCCGAACCACATGGATTCTAGTCGCCACGGCGGTGGCGATGTTCCTGCTAATCGTTTTTGTGGAGCGCCGCGGCCTGGATACGGCCAGCCGAGCCAAGGAAGCGGCTCGAGTCATCCCTCACCTGAAACCCGCGCAGGTGACGAGCCTTGAGGTGTCTTTTTCCAACCAAGTGGTGCGTCTCGAAATGAAGGAGAACGCCTGGCGCATCACCTCGCCCGGCTCCTACCCGGCCCAGCGCCATCTCGTTGAATCGTTTCTCGACTCCCTCGCGGCGCTGACCCGCATCGCGTCCCTGAACGAAGCGGATGTCGCGAAACAAACCAACGGGCTTGCGGGATTTGGACTGGAGCCACCGCAAGCCACAGTGCTGATTTCCCAAGGGAGAACCGTTCAGGAATTGCGTCTAGGCACTCGCGCGATCGTGGGCGATGCGATCTACGCGCGGGTCCTGGGACAAGAGGGAGTGTTGGTCACCCATGCATCGGTGCTGGGCAAAATCCAAGCGGACATCCATGCCTGGCGTGACCGCCGTTTGCTGGGAGACAAGGCCACAGGGCTGGATCGTTTGGAAATTCGCCGAACCGGGCTTGCGCCCGTGGAACTTCAAAGGGAAGGCGCCGCGCGGCAATGGCGGCTGACAAATCCACTCCAAGCCCGTGCGGACACGCTTTTCGTGGACCAAGTTTTAGAATCGCTGCTGACATCCCAGATCGCCCGTTTCGTGGCCGACCCCGCGTCGAGCGACGCGGGGTCTTACGGTTTGCAACCGCCCGAGATCGAGCTAGGCCTGAAGAAAGGAACCAACGAAATCGCGACGCTGCGCTTTGGCAAGCCGGTCACCAACGAAGTGAACCTGGTTTATGCGCAAACGTCAGAGGACCGCTCGATCGTGGCGGTGGGCAAGGCGGTTTCAGACTTGTTGAAAGCGCCAATCGCGCAGTTTCGAAACCGGCAGATCCTGCCGTTCTCCGTCGCCGACGCGCGCCGAATCGAGGTGCAGGCCTTGGAAACTTTCGCCATCGAGCAACATCCGGACGGTTCCTGGTGGGGTAGCGGCAAGAAGTTGTTCAAGGCGGATAAGGAGATCGTCACCTCCATTCTTGAGCGGTTGAAGGGCTTGGAAGTCGTGGAGTTTCTGAGCGATGTCGTTCCAGACTACGCTCCAATGGGTTTGACCGTTCCCTCCCGCCGGTATCGCGTGATCACCTCCACGCCGGCCGCGGCGTCCACCAACCTGGTCGCGGCCGATCTCGAAATCGGGACCAATTTAGTGGACCGCATCGTGGTCCGACGCGCCGACGAACCGTCTGTCTATGCTGTGAAACTGGCGGAAGTGCTGATGTTGCCTCACTCGGCGTTTCAAGTTCGAGACCGCAAGCTATGGGACTTTTATTGGACAAATCTGACGGCAGTCACGGTCAAACAAAAAGGCCGAGTCATTGGGTTTGCACGCTCCCCAAACGGGTCGTGGCCGGCCTCGGAATCACTGCAAGCCTCCATGCCCGCTGTATTGGAGACGCTGTATCGGCTCTGCCAGGAGCGGGCCGTCGACTGGGTCGCCCAGGGGTCGGATGCGCTCGCAAGACTCGGCTTCAACGAGCGGGCGTTCGAGATCAAGCTCGAAACTCTCGAAGGGAAGGACGTTCGATCTCACGGGCTGCGGTTTGGCATGATCACTCCCAAACGAAACGTGTACGCCGCGATAGTCTTCGATGGGAACTGGACTGTGTTTGAGTTTCCCGGCGGGTTGTACAAAGACATCCTCACGTACCTGAGTGTCCCCGGGGCGGAAGCGCCGCCTTGAAACTTAAAACGGTTGTTGAACCTCGTGGAGATCGACTAAAGCCTGGATGAGAAGGGTTTGACGAAGAGCGAGGCAAATCTTTTATGGATCTGGTGAGTGATTCGGCAAAACTTTATCGCCAGGATCTTGCGGAGATTCGCAAGGGGCAACGGCCGTTTCAAGGCTGAATGGAACCTCCCAGATGCCCAAAGGAAGACCAGTTTCTCCAGTGTCGCGGCTTCGAAGATGGATGCGCGGTTGCCGGATGTCGGCCTTGTTCGCCTCTTTCGTGGCTCTCATTCCGTTGATTTACCTCAACCTCATCGGGCTGCCGGACTTCATCAAGCGCCCGCTCGCCCAGAGCGTTCATCGCCAAGGGATCGATCTGGAGTTTGAGACCATGCGGTTGTTTCCGTCCGGCATCGTTGTGGAGAAGGTGATCCTGGAAGCCATCAAGGAGAGAGGAATCCCCAGGCTCATGTTCGATGAAGTGTTATTGGATATCGATTTTTCGAAGATCCTGAGCCGCACCCTGGAGGTGGAGTCCCTTCAGTTGAGGAAAGGCCGGTTTGCCTGGCCTCTCCAAACCACTAATCAAGCCCCCAAGTCACTCGCGATCGATGGCATCGGGTTGAATCTTAAGTTTGAGGCGCCCGACAAATGGAGCCTCGACCACTTCCAAGCCCGCGCCCTGGGCGGGAGACTACGCCTCTCGGGCGCCTTGACGAACGCGACCCATCTCCGACGATTGGGCGGCCGACCAGCCGGGCGCACGCCGAGGTCGCCTGAGGACTTGGTGGCGGGTCTGCACCGCATCGTGCAAGTTTCGGAGCAACTGAAATTCCGCGAACCGCCGGAGATCGGAATCCGATTTGACGGCGATGCCCGGGATCTTGAGAACCTCAAAGTCAGGATCAACCTCCGGGCCGAAGGCCTGTCCTCCCCTTGGATTTCCGCCGATCGCGTGGATTTGAGCGCTATCGCAAACGAATCGCCACGGCTGAACGATTGGATGTCCTGGCAAGTCGCCGGAAGGGCGGAGGGATTGCGTGCGACGGGATTTTCGGCCAAGGACGCGGATGTGGACATGCGCGGCTCCCTGTGCGTCACCAATACGCAATCGTTAGAAGCCCAGTGGACGGTCCAATCGTCGCTCACGACATGGAACGGATACTCGTCCGATCAGTTGGCGGTCCGCGGCCGGCACGCTCTAAAAGAGGGGGGCCTTCCATCCCAAAAAGCCTTGATGCGGAGCGAAATTCAGATCAGCGCCACGCGCCCGCGAAAGCTCACATCAAATCCAGAGGAAGGGGGTGAATCGTTGCACATCACCGCCGCCCTGGACCATTCCGGGCTGACAGAGCTTAGAGGCTGGGAACTGAGCGCCGGGGCTACGAATTTATCGACGCGCTGGGGCCGCTCGGGGAAGCTCGACGTGAGTTTTTCCGGATCCCCTCCCCTTCAACTCGGGATGGAGGATCTTTGGAGCGCGGAACGGCGAGAAATCCTGCTTCAGGGGATGGCCATCCAAGGCAAGATAGTTGGCACCCGCGTGGCCGTGTCCGCCTGGGGAGGCATCGAGGTCCCCACCCTGGCGTCTCAAGTTGAGTGGCGTCATCCCATCCTCCTGGTGCGGGACCTCAGCGCGTCCGGATTTGGCGGAGCCTTTCAGTTGGCGGGCGACATTGATTTGGGGAACCGCTCGTGCCGGGCTGAAGTGACGTCAACGCTCGATCCACTGGCGCTGTGGGAAAAGCTCGATCCCGCGTCCGTGGAGTGGTCGAGGCACGTGAGATGGGAGCGGCCGCCTGAGTTTAAGGCGAGCGCGCGGTTTTCCCTTCCAAGCTCCCGCCGAAACGGTTCCTCCGAGCCTGGAATCCGGCAGGATTGGAAGGACGGGCTGCTGTCGACGGCCTCGTTGAACTTAGGAAAAGTGGAGGTGCGGGGAGTCCGCCTGGAGGGGATCACCGCGCGCGCAGGTTGGTCCAACTCGATGTGGTCGGCTCCCTTGTTTGAACTGAGGCACTCGAACGGGTGGATCCGGCTGGCGATCGCTCAAGACGGGTCCTCAAACTTGTTCCGGGCCTCGCTGGACAGCGAGATGGATCCGGGCGTCTTTATACCGTGGGTCGGCGAGCGGGCGGCACGGACGCTGAACTCAATAGAGTTCGAGGCTCCCCCGAAGCTGCGCGTTGAAGCCAGCGGCGACTGGAGGAATCTGGCTGGAACTCGCGCCACTGGGTCCCTGGTAACGGGGCCCATCGCTTACCAAAGCAATCGATTCGACAGTTTGTCGACTCGGCTCGGCTACGCAGATGCGATCCTCCGGTTCGGTGACGTGAAGCTGGCCCGCGGGGAGGAAAGAGTCACCGCCGAGTCCATCGTGTATGACCTCCCAAACCAATGGTTGTCGTTCACGAACGGCAACAGTTCCATGGCCGTGGTGAGAGTCACGACCCTCATCGGCCCCAAGACCACGGAAGCCGTGAATCCCTATCGTTTCGAAAAACCGCCCCGGGTTAAAGTATGGGGAGGGCTCAACGTCCGCGATAGCGAGTTCACGGACATGCATTTCGAAGTCGATGCGGACCGCTTCAGTTACTGGCGGTTCAACGTCCCCAGCATCGCGGCGCGCGTGGACTGGGTGACGAACACGCTCGCGGTGTCGAACGTGAGGTCGAGCTTTTACCAGGGGCGGATGAAGGGGGATTTTTACTTCGATTTCAGGCGGGTGGACAAAGGAGAATTGCGATTCGACACGGAGTTTGAAAATTCGGATTTAAAAACGTTGCTGGCGGATTTGACTTCGCCCACCAATCGCGCGGACGGAGTCTTGGATGGCAAGATCGTGATCACTTCGGGCCTCGCGTCGGACCTGCGCTCCTGGGCGGGGCGCGGGGAATTGAATTTGGAGCAGGGGTATTTGTGGAATGTCCCGCTGTTCAGCGTGCTGTCTCCCGTCTTGAACGCTTTGTCGCCAGGGCTGGGGAGCAGCCGGGGCGGCAAAGGGAGGGCGACCTTCACGGTGCGCAACGGGCAGGCGCACACGGAGGATCTGCAAATGCAGGAGCCGGTGATGCGGCTCCGTTACCGCGGGTGGGTGGACCTGGACGGCGAACTGAACGCGAAAGTGGAGGCCGAACCGCTGGGCAGGAGTTGGTTCCCATCGCGCGCGCTTGGATTCGTGCTGACTCCCATTACCAAGCTGTTCGAATACAAAGTCAGCGGCACGCTGGGGCAGCCCAAGCTCGAACCCCTCTACTTCATCCCAAGACTGCTTCTGTTTCCGCTTAATCCCTTCAAAAACTTCAAGGAATTCTTTCCGACGGCGCCGAAGCAAGATCCTCCTCCGGCGCCGAAGCCAGCGGAATAGACCTCGGAAAAATTTCCGTCTCGCCGTGAATCCAGCTTTGACTTCAACGGATTTTTTGTCCAGTTTCCAGGCCCTGTGCGTGACACCCAGGGCGTCAGCAGTCGATCCTGGGGGCATGTTTCAAACACTCGTTGCGATGGGAGCGAATGGGATCGGGATCGGGAAGGCGCTGCCGCGGGCCGAGAAGAAACAATAATTGAGAGACTCACTTTGAGAATTGTGGCATGGCTAAAGCGCTGATTATTGCGGAAAAACCGTCCGTCGCCGCGGACATAGCCAAGGCGCTAGGCGGCTTCACAAAGCACGACGACTACCACGAGAGCGAGGCGTATGTGTTATCCTCCGCCATCGGCCATCTGTTGGAGTTGTGCGTGCCGGAGGAGTTCGAGGTCAAGCGCGGGAAGTGGACATTCGCGCACCTCCCCGTGATCCCGCCGCACTTCGATCTTGCACCCCTCGAGAAGACCGAGGCCCGGCTCAAGCTTCTGGGGAGGCTCGTTAAGCGCAAAGACGTCGATTCGGTGATCAACGCCTGCGACGCCGGACGCGAGGGAGAGCTCATTTTCCGCTACATCATGCGGTTCCTGAGAGTCGAGAAACCTTCACGGCGCCTCTGGCTGCAATCCATGACGCCGGCGGCGATTCGCGACGGGTTCGTCAAGCTCCGCGAGGACGCGTTGATGATGCCACTTGCGGACGCGGCGGTTTGCCGGTCCGAAGCCGACTGGCTGGTTGGCATCAACGGGACGCGCGCCATGACGGCCTTCAATTCCAAGACTGGAGGATTCCACCTGACGCCGGTCGGCCGCGTTCAAACCCCCACGCTCGCCATCATGGTCGAGCGGGAGGAGCGGATCAAAAAGTTCGTGCCTCGCGATTATTGGGAAATTCACGGCACCTTCGGCGCGATCGCGGGAGAGTATCGCGGGCGTTGGTTCGATGAAAAATACATCAAAGACAAAAGCCGGGACGCCGACGCCGATCTCAAAGCCGAGCGCTTGTGGGATCGCGCGCGAGCGGAGGAGATTCGCGATAAATGCGCCGGACATCCGGGCATCGTTACCGAAGAAAGCAAACCCTCCTCCTCGCAATCTCCCCTGTTGTACGATTTGACCACCTTGCAGAGGGAGGCCAACGGCCGTTTTGGTTTTGCCGCCTCCTCGACCCTGAAGATTGCCCAGGCTCTCTACGAAAAGCACAAGGTGCTGACCTACCCCAGAACGGACTCGCGCGCTCTTCCCGAGGACTACCTGGCCACGGTGCGGCAAACACTTCAATCTTTGGATAACACGGCTTACGCCCCCTTCGCGGGCCAAATTCTCCAGCAAGGCTGGGTCCGACCGAACAAGCGTATTTTCAACGATGCCAAGATCTCGGATCACTTCGCGATCATTCCCACGGCTCTCACCCCCAAAACCCTCAGCGAACCGGAGTCCAAACTCTATGACATGGTGGCCCGGCGCTTCCTGGCGGTGTTTTATCCCGCGGCGGAATTCCAAGTGACGACTCGGATCACGCGCGTTCAAGGCGAGCCTTTCAAGAGCGAAGGCAAGGTGTTGGTGAACGCGGGATGGCTGGCGGTTTACGGGAAAGAGGCCGATGCCGATGAGACGCCCAACCTGACCCCTGTGCAGCCGGGAGAAACCGTCGCCACCGTGCGCGTGGACATCGAGAGCTTGCGAACCAAGCCTCCGGCGCGGTTCTCCGAAGCCACGCTCCTTTCCGCCATGGAAGGGGCGGGGAAGTTGGTGGAAGACGAGGAACTGCGCGAGGCGATGAGCGCCAAGGGGCTTGGCACACCCGCCACGCGTGCCGCCATCATCGAAGGATTGATCTTCGAGAAATACATACTGCGGTCGGGCCGCGAATTGCAGGCGACGGCCAAAGGCATCTCCCTCATCACCCTGCTCAGAGGGCTCAACGTGCCCGAATTGTGCTCTCCGGAGTTGACTGGAAATTGGGAGTTCAAACTCAAGATGATGGAGCGAGGGCAGCTTCCGCGCGCCGAGTTCATGAAGCAAATCGCCGACATGACACGCCACATCGTCGAGACCGCCAGGCGGTACGAGAGCGACACCGTCCCGGGCGATTTCGGAACATTATCGGTGCGGTGTCCCAAATGCGGCGGGGAGATCCGCGAGAACTACAAGAAATTTCAGTGCCAGGGCTGTGATTTTTCCCTCTGGAAAATATTGGCCGGACGCCAATTCGAGATCGCGGAAGTTGAAGAGTTGATATCCAAGAAAATTGTGGGGCCGCTCCAAGGCTTCCGCAGCAAGATGGGCAAACCGTTCGCCGCCCAACTCAAACTGGGAGCGGAGCACAAAGTGGAGTTCGACTTCGGACAAAACGGGAGTTCGGCGGATGGTCAATCGACGGAAGTCGACTTCACAGGCCAGCAACCCTTGGGCCAGTGCCCCAAATGCAAGCACTTCGTGTATGAAAACGGGATGAGCTACGTTTGCGAGAAATCAGTGGGCGCGGCGCGCACGTGCGATTTCCGGACGGGGAAGATCATTCTCCAGCGATCCATCGAGCGCGATCAAATCTCCAAGCTTCTCGGAAACGGCAAAACCGACCTGCTCCACAAGTTCATCTCGAAAAAGGGACGTCCGTTCTCCGCGTTCCTCGTGATAGGCAAGGAAGGCAAGGTGGGGTTTGAGTTCGCCGCCCGCGAACCCAAGAAGCCGGCCGGGGCTCCAGCCAAACCGCGCTTGGAATTGGAAGCCTCGCCTTAGCGGGAGGATGCGAGCCCGCCCGCACGAGGCCCGCCCATGAAAATTTTGGTCATCTCCCTCGCGGGCATCGGGGACACCCTCATCGCAACACCGCTGGCCAGGGAACTACGGCTGAATTTTCCCGGAGCCTCGATTGATTTCCTTGTATTCTGGCCGGGGGCGCGGGATTTGCTCCTGCGCAATCCCAACGTTAATCGTGTCATCCAGAAAAACTTGGTGCGCGAAGGAGCTTTCAAATCCCTGTGTTTCCTCTGGTCCCTCCGCCGAGAAGGCTATGCGATCAGTTTGAACACGCACCCTCAAAGCAAGCGTCATTATCGCATCGTGGCCCGCGCGATCGCCGCGCGCCTCCGCGCCAGCCACGCCTACGACAATTCCAACAAGCTCGACCAGCTCCTGGTCAACCGTTCCGTGCCCCAGGATTATGCGATCCACTCCATCGAGAACAACCTGCGCCTCCTGCCGTTGATCGGAGCCCATGAAATGCTGGCCGACCACGAATTCGAACTGTTTCTGACAAGCGAAGAGCGAGCGTGGGCGGGAGGTTTTGCAAGGGAACACGGCCTGTCCGCGGCGGAATGGATGGGGCTTCATGTGGGTTCTGGGACAACCAAGAACCTGCGGCTCAAACGTTGGCCGCTGGCTCATTACCGGGAGCTGATCCATCACCTGCTCAAGAGCAATCCGCAGCGCCGGATGATTCTCTTCGGAGGACCCGATGAGGAAGCCGATAACGTGGAACTGCTCTCCTCAGCGAATTCCCCACGGCTCATTCCCGCGCGAACGCCCAGCGTGCGGCACGCCGCGGCCCTCTTGGAGTTGTGCCCGGTGTTTTTGAGCGTGGACAATTTGATGATGCACCTCGCCGCGGCGGTGAAGGTGCCGAGGCAAATTGTCATCGAATCCCCGACCTTTGGCCCCACGATCTCCCCCTATCGCCGCCCGTTCACGCTTGTCCCGAATCCGATGACGCATGGGCGCAGCCTCGACTTCTACAGGTATGACGGCGGCGATATCCGCGGTTCGCCGGACTTTCTGCGGCGGTGCATGGAATCCGTCACCGTGCAGACGGTCCTGGACGCGGTGAGCCTGGCGCTTCGCGACTCAAGCGGCCCCGCAAACAACCCTTAGGCGGCCCCCATGACTGACGCTCCACTCATCAGCATCGTCATTCTCAACTACAACGGAGCGCGATGGTTGAACCGATGCCTGGAGTCCATCCGGCATCAGACGATCGCAGATCAATTGGAGTTGATCATCGCAGACAATCGATCGACCGATGGCTCGGACTCATTGGCTGAGGAGCTCCTCCAGGGATGGGACCGCGGGCGTTTTGTGCAAAACGGTTCGAATCTTGGATTCTGCGAGGGCAACAACCGGGGCGCCAAAGCGGCGCGGGGGCGATACCTTTTCTTCCTGAACAACGATACCTGGCTGGAACCGGACTGCCTTCAGTCCCTCATGGAGCATGTCCGCTCCACCGGCGCGGCCGCCGCCACGCCCATCATGTTGAATTATGACGATCACTCCATCCAGTCACTCGGCGGCGCGGGATTTGACGCATTCGGCCTGCTCAGCCGCGAAACGCGCTCGGACCGGACTCGCGAGATTTTCACCGTTGGAGGGTGCTCGTATTTGATCGAGAAGCAGTTGTTTTGGGATTTAGGCGCGTTCGATTCCGTCCTGTTCATGTATGGTGATGAGTATGATCTAACATGGCGCGTTTGGATGTCGGGACGCGCCGCGATCCTGGTTCCCTCGTCGCGGCTCCATCACCGGGGGGCCCCGAATGTGAACCCCAAAGGGGGCGCCCGGGAAGTGGAGTTTCGAACCAGCGAAGCCAAGCGATTTTATTCAAACAGGAACGGGCTGCTGGTGATTCTCAAGAATGCCCAGCACATCCTACTCCTGCTGGCGCTGACCCAACTGGCCTGGCTGGCCGCCTAGGCCGTTGCCGTTGGACTCATGACCGGACGATGGTCGGTGGTCCGCCGCGCCTACTGGGACGCCGTCAAGGACTGCTGGTGCCACCGCGCCCACATCCGAGCCGAGCGCGCTCGGATGCGCCGCATCCGGCGCTGCAGCGATTGGAAGCTGCTTCGTTTTCTGCGCCTCCGCCTCAATCGCTGGGATGAACTGCGGCGCATGCTCCAGTTGGGCCGGTTGAAAATGGATTGATCCGCCACTCCGGACGCGACGCTCGCTGGACGGAAAGGGCTCTCGAGGCTCTCCTCACGGTCACTGTCACCGTCGCCGTCGCTTGGGCTCTTTGTCGCTTCGTCGCCGGTCCCGCGCCGGCGCCATGATGTCGATCGCGCTCAGCGCGAGTAGATTCGCCGAATGATGTCTTCGATGGGCACTTCCTGGATGTCGATGTCTTTAATCGGGAGTTCGTCGAGCAGCGCCTTGCACACAGGTATGACTCGATCGCGTTTCACCTTCAATTTCAGAAGCGTTTCCCGATACTCGAGCACTTCCCCGTATTTGGCGACCGCCCCGGCTCCTCCTGAGGGAGCTCTATCCGTTTGGATGGTGATCAGCTTGAAATCCGCGAATCGATCGATGACTGCGCTCAGTTTGCCGTCAAAAAAAATCACACCCCGATCGATGATGATCACCCGCTCACAGAGCTCCTGGATGTCGGCCATGTAGTGGCTCGTGAGGAGAATCGTCGTGCGGCGCTTCGTGTTGTGCTCCCGCAAAAACTCACGGACCGTTTTCTGCGACACCACGTCCAATCCGATGGTCGGCTCGTCCAGGAATAGGATCTTAGGTTCATGAAGAAGCGCGGCGATGAGCTCCAATTTCATCCGCTCACCCAGAGAAAGCTCGCGCACCATCACGTTGAGCTTTTCGCGAACCCCCAGCAGCGCGGTCATTTCATCGAGACTGCGGAGGAATTTTTCTTGGGGAATGTCATAGATCCGGGCGTTCAACTCCAGGGATTCCCGGGCGGGCAAATCCCACCAAAGCTGATTCTTCTGGCCCAGCAACAGCGCGAACTGCCGGCGATATCCGTCCTGGCGCTCCCACGGGACGTAACCCAACACGCGTGCCTCGCCCTTGGTCGGATATAACAAGCCGGCGAGCATTTTCAGCGTCGTCGTCTTGCCCGCCCCGTTCGGGCCTAGGAACCCCACAAACTCGCCCTCTTCAACGTTGAAAGAGACGTCTTGGACCGCAGCGCTGATCTCCTTCTCCCGGTGGAAGAGGCCCTTGATGGCGCCTCCCAATCCCGGCTGCTTCTTATGAGTGATGTAGTTTTTGCAAAGTCCTTGAACTTCGATCACCGGACTGCTCGCGCCTAGTGTGCCGTTCACGAATTGGGTGGACATTTGCGGCGATGAGTTTTTGATTCAGGCGAGGCGAGAGCGACGAACATACCCTCCATGGGTCTGTGAGGAGCAAATAACGAAGCCTGAATCAAAAATACATGCCGCCCAACGGGTTGTGCCACAGTTGTCCTCGGGCCGCGTTGCTCCTCAGTCACAGATCCATTTCCGGATATGCTCCCTCGTCGCGCCTTGCCCGAGGTCAACTGTGGCACAACAAATACCCACCGAATTCGTGAACGGCACACTTGCGCCTCCGAACTCCGATGGTCTTCAAGGCGCATCAGTCAAAGACCGATGATTGGTCATCTCGCCAATTGTTTCTCCAGGAAGAGAACCACTTGCCGAACGTTTGAATCCACGTCCATGCGCCCTTTGACGAGCCGGCACGCATGGAGAACGGTGCCGTGATCGCGGCCGCCGAACGCGTCCCCGATGGTGCTGAACGAGCTTTCCGTCAGCCGCCGCGCCAGAAACATCGCAATCTGCCTTGGAAAGGCAATGTTCTCCGGCCTCCTCTTGCTCGTCATGTCCGCGAGGCGAATGTCAAAGTGATCGGCCACTTTTCGTTGGATGACGTCGATGGTGATCGTGCTCCGGCCTTCCTCGTGCAGCACTTCTCGCAACAAATTCTCCACGAGCTCGACCGAGATTTTCTTCCCGGTCAACGACGCGTAGGAGGCGACCCGGATGAGCGCTCCTTCGAGCCGGCGTATATTTGTGCGGATCCGACCCGCGAGGAAATGGAGGATCTCCTCAGGAAGCTGGACCCCTAGGCTCGCTTCTTTTTTCCGCAAAATGGCGAGCCGGGTTTCAATATCGGGAGGCTGCAAATCTGTCACCAAACCCCACTCGAAACGCGAAACAAGGCGTTGTTCGAGATTTTGAATCTCATTGGCGGGCCTGTCGCACGTGAGCACGATTTGCCTGCGCGCCTCGTGCAGGGCGTTAAACGTGTGGAAAAACTCCTCCTGAATGCGTTCCTTACCGGCCAGGAACTGGATGTCGTCAATCAACAGAACGTCGGACTGCCGGTATCGTTTCCTGAAACGCCCAAGCTGGTTGTCCTGAATGGCAGTGATGTAGTCGTTGGTGAACTTTTCCGAGGAGACATAGGCGACTCTGGAGTTCTTGCGGTGCTGCGCCACATACTGTCCGATCGCGTGCAGCAAGTGGGTTTTCCCGAGGCCGACGCCACCGTACAAGAACAGAGGGTTGTAGGATTTTCCAGGCGCTTGAGCCACCGCGTATGCCGCCGCGTGGGAGAAATTATTGTTGTCGCCCACCACGAAGGCCTCGAACGTGTTCCTGGGATTAAAGATGTTCTCTTTTGGCACCCCATTCTTGTCGACGCCCTGGTCCGCAGGAGTGATTGCGGGAACCACCGCGGCCGGAGGCGCCAGACTGGCGGCGGAGACAGAGCCGTTTCCCACCACGAAACGCGCCCGGAGGGGCTTCCCCGTCGCGGTCTGAAGAACTTCGCGAAGCAGATCCGAATAATTGTCCTCAAGCCACAATTGCGAAAAATCGTTGGCCACCTCCAGCACCAGCCAATCGTTATCCACAGCGACCGGACGGATCGGCCGAAACCATAAATTGAAGAGATCGGAATTCAATAAACTGCGGAGAATCTCCGACGCGTCCGCCCAGATTTTTTCGCCGTTTGGCATCACGTCGCTTTCCCGCTCGCCCGCTGGATATTGACCAATTTATTCACGGCCTCTTAAACCATTTTGTAAGGTGTCTAAACACAGTGTGTTGCACCATCCCCGAAAACCGCCCCGCCACAAAATCCGCGAGACCCATCGTGAGCGGCGTCCTGATCGAGCTTTTCAATCTCAATATAACACACTTTATTCCAATAACTTAGAGATCCCACCCAAAACCAGGCCCCATCCTGAAAACAATCTCGTGGAGAACGGCTCATGTTACGTTTTAATGACGGGCGCTGTTTTTAGAAGAAGAGAGTGAAGTTGACGAGGACAATATATTAACTCTTATTCGCGAGTTATTCACAGATTTTTCTTCCGCTTTAGTCACTCTCGCAGAGTCGTTTGAGCTCGATCCCTCAAAATGCCGATTCCGACACCCCAAAAGCTCGTGTGAATAGACCATCGAACACATCACTACAAGACCGCCACGGACCTCAAGGTGCGCCCTTGATTTTCGAGAATTCCGGGAGGAATGAAAGCAGAAAAGGCACAAAAAAAAGAGGCGTTCAGCCAGGGCTGAACGCCTCCATCCATTGTGCGTCGCGGTCGAAATGCGATCAGACGTCGTAGTACAAGTGGAATTCGTATGGATGCGGACGCAACCGTATCGCATCCTGCTCCTTCGTCTTGTGGTGGATCCACATTTCAATGAAGTCTCGAGTGAAGACATCGCCTTTGAGCAGGAACTCGTGATCGCGCTCGAGGTGGACGAGAGCCTCTCCCAAACTTGCCGGAACCTGCGGGACCTTGACGAGCTCTTCGGGGGGTAGTTCGTACATGTTTTTGTCCATGGGCTCGCCGGGCTCGATCTTATTCAATACGCCATCCAGCCCGGCCATGAGCAAGGCGGTGTAACAAAGGTAAGGATTGGCTGAGGGATCCGGGGGGCGGTACTCAATTCGCTTGGCTTTCGGGTTGTCGCTGAAAGTGGGGATGCGGATGGCGGCCGAACGGTTCCTCGCCGAATAGGCCAAATTCACGGGAGCTTCGTACCCGGGAACCAATCGCTTGTACGAATTCGTGGTGGGGCTGCAAAGAGCGCAAAGAGCCTTGGCATGTTTCAAGATGCCACCAATATAATGGAGAGCCATCTGGGAGAGGCCGGCATACTCGGCGCCCGCAAAAAGCGGCTTGCCCTTTTTCCACAACGATTGGTGAGTGTGCATCCCCGACCCATTGTCCCCGAACAATGGCTTGGGCATGAAGGTCGCTGTTTTCCCGTGCCGTTGCGCGACGTTTTTCACGATGTACTTGTAAAGCATCATCGTGTCCGCAGTCTTCACAAGAGTGTCGAATCGAAAATCGATTTCGGCCTGCCCCGCCGTGGCCACCTCATGATGATGGCGCTCGATCCGAATCCCCAGCTGCTCCATCATCAAACACATTTCCGTGCGGATATCCTGCTGCGTATCCGTCGGGCCAACGGGAAAATAACCCTCCTTGTGGCGGATCTTGTTTCCAAGATTCGGCATCTCATCCCGGCCCGAATTCCAGATCCCTTCCCCGGAGTCGACGGAATAGAAGGCGCCGTTCGCTTTCGCGTCAAATTGGACGTCGTCAAAGATGAAGAATTCGGCCTCAGGGCCGAACACAGCGGTGTCGGCGAGGCCTGTCGACAAAAGATACTTCTCGCCCCGTTGCGCGATGCCCCGCGGATCGCGGGTGTACGCTTCCTTCGTCCCCGTCTCGGCTATGGTGCATGTTAGCGAGAGAGTCGGAACTCCGCAGAAGGGGTCGATGAATGCTGTCGAAGGATCAGGCATGGCCAGCATGTCCGAAGCCTCGATGCTCTTCCACCCGCGGATGGAGGATCCGTCGAAGCCGAAGCCTTCCTCGAACACATCGATGCTCAGTTCCGAAATCGGAACCGTGAAATGCTGCCACGTGCCGAAAGTATCGACGAATTTGGCGTCGACCATTTTGGCCCCATTTTTCTTGGCTGAATCAATAACTTGTTTGGGTGTGCTCATGTTTTGGTAGGGAGTTTGGATGGATGCCGGCGTGACTGTGGCCCAACGGGGCAACCCGCTCGACAGGGAATAGCGCGGAACCGCGAAACGCGGCTTGGAGGGGGGAGACCGGAATGGATTTTTCTCGACGAAACCCGGGCGAACCTTTCGACTGGGAGGCTAGGATCACCGCACACCGCGCTCGCGGGAAGATTTCAGACGGCCTTGTCGCCCGTCTCCTCGGTGCGAATGCGCACCGCGTTTTCGATCGAGCTCACGAAAACCTTGCCGTCACCGATCTTGCCAGTCCGCGCGGCTTTGATGATGGCCGCCACGGCCGCGTCGACCTGGGAATTCGCCAGGACGATCTCGACCTTGATTTTAGGGAGAAAATCAACCGTATATTCACTCCCGCGGTAAATCTCCGTGTGCCCCTTTTGACGACCAAATCCCTTCACTTCGCTCACCGTCATTCCTTCGACGCCGATGCCGGACAACGCGTCTTTGACCTCTTCGAGCTTGAACGGTTTGATGATGGCCTCAATTTTCTTCATTTATTCTGTCGGTTGTCCCCACGAATTCTACCAGCAGCGCCAAAGGTGTAAATAGCAATAGTGAGCCCTGCAATAGTGTGTGCGCATCTCAGATTTTTGCAAAGGCAGAGTAAGGAGAGACTGCTAAGGCGTTCAAAGTTGGGGTGAGTGGGGGGATAAGAGTGGGTTGATTGGTGGTAGCAGGGGAGGATTGGGGCAATGGGTTGCCGGTTGGCATG
>SYMW01000114.1 GCA_005805305.1 Verrucomicrobiales bacterium | reverse complement strand
CGCGTCAGTCCAGAACCGCCCTGGGTCGCCCCGGTGCATCCACGCGTTGCCGGTGGAGCGCGACTGTGCTGAAAGCCAGTCGCAGCAGTATCTCAGGCTCGCAGCCACGCCGAACCTGCTGCGGCTGGTGTTTCGCACACAACCGCGCTCCGGGCTGCCAGCCAAATTCACCAACAACTTCGAGATGACGGCGGTCGCCCGATCGCGCTGATGCGGGGGGGAGTTCAAGCGAGGCCCGCGGTTCTGGCTGCGGCATGGCCGTGGTCCTGCGTCCCGGCGAGGCAATCGCGCTATTCAGGGATCAGCTTTCAGGCGAGAATCTGCCGCACCACGTTGCCGTACACGTCCGTTAAACGGTAATCGCGGCCGCCAAACCGGTAAGTCAGCAGGGTGTGGTCGAGCCCCATGAGATGCAGTATGGTGGCGTGCAAGTCGTGGACATGGACGATGTCCCGCACGGCGTGCCAGCCGAAATCGTCGGTGGCGCCATGAGCCTGTCCTCCTCGGATGCCTCCCCCTGCCATCCACATGGTGAATCCGAACGGGTGATGTTCCCTTCCGTTGGTTCCTTCGGCCGTTGGGGTGCGCCCGAACTCGCCCCCCCACAGCACGAGCGTTTCCTCGAGGAGCCCCCGCGATTTGAGATCCGTGAGCAGCGCGGCGATCGGTTGATCTACGGCGGCGCATCGTTTCGGCAGGTCTTCGCGGAGGCCGCCATGATGATCCCAGGCGTTGTTTTTTGGGGCGTCAAAAAGTTGGATGAAACGCACGCCGCGCTCCGCGAGCCTGCGGGCCAGGAGACATTGGCGGCCAAATAGTTCGGTGGTGGGCTCATTCGTTCCGTAAAGGCGGTGGGTCGCGGCGCTCTCGCGCGAGAGGTCGAATGCCTCCGGGGCTTCTTGCTGCATGCGAAAGGCCAGTTCGAAGGAAGCAATCCGAGCGTCGAGCTCGCTGTCCATGACTCTTTCCTGCTTGTGGAGTTCATTGAGTTCGCGAAAGGCGTCCAGCTTGACGCGTTGGCGCAACGAGTTGCCCGATGGATCCCGAAGGTTGGCGATGGGATGATTCAAATCCCGAATCAGGGTTCCTTGGTAAGCGCTCGGCAAAAAGCTCGACGCCCATAACTGGGCCCCTTGGAAGACGGCGGCGGGGCTGACCACGACGAATCCGGGCAAGTTTTGATTCTCCGATCCCAAGCCATAGGTCAGCCAGGAGCCCATGCTAGGCCTCGAAAAGGCTTGCTCGCCGGTGCACATCTGGAGAGCCGCGCCGGTGTGGTTGATGTTGTCCGCCACCATGGATCGAATGACGCAGAGGTCGTCCGCGTGCGAGGCGATCCGTGGCAGCAACTCGCTGACGGGCAATCCGGACTGGCCGTGGGCGGAGAACTTCCACGGCGAGGCGAGTAGGTTTCCCGTCTTCGTGCGCTCTAATTTTGGCTTCTCAAAAGGAAGAGGCTGGCCGTGGTCCCGGGCCAACCGAGGTTTGGGATCGAACAGATCGACGTGGGAAGGTCCGCCCGGCATGTAGAGAAAGATCACGCGCCTGGCGCGCGCCACGAAATGTGGCGGGCGCGTCGCGGCGGGGCGGGCATGAGTGTTGGACGCCTGGGGAAAGCGGCGTCCTGATGCCGACGCGAGGACATCGGCCAGAGCTAGCAAGCCGAAGCCGCTCCCTATTTTTGAAAGCCACTGGCGGCGTGACTGCAATTGGAGATTCGGGAATTGGTGGGCCATGAAGAATATGGATTAATCCACGTAGATGAATTCGTTGCCACAGAGCAACACATGCGCCAAGTCACGCCACGCTCCCTCCGACCCAGGGCCGCCATTCTGAATAATCAATCTGCGGACCACGGCGATCTCCCCTGGTTTGGGAGGCCGCCCCATCAATGTGTGATAGGTCCAATCAATGCGACCGATCTCGTCGGACGGCGCCTCACGCATCATTCGTCCGACCAGGCGCGCCGCCTGAGTTCGCACGAATTCATCGTTCAAAAGGAACAGCGCTTGAGGAGCGACCGTGGTGTTCAATCTCTTTTCAACAGCCGCGTCCGGGTTGGCCGCGTCGAAGAGCATCGCGAAGCTGCTCCGATCCCATCGGGCGGTCTGCACATAGAGTGATCGGCGGTCGGCTTTCAGGTCGGCTCCGGCTGGGCCGCCCAAACTTAAGTCCAACCCATCCCCAACGAAGAGCATGGCGTCGCGGATGGCTTCGGCCTCCAAGCGTCGGGCGGTAAAACGGGCGAGCCATCGGTTTTCCGGATCCCGTTCGACCTCCGCGTCCGGCACACGGCTCGATCTTTGGTAAGCTTCGGTGAGCATGATGCGCCGGTGCAATTTCTTCACAGACCATCCGTCTTCCACGAACCGCGCTGCGAGCCAATCCAGAAGCTCTGGATGGCTGGGAGGCTCTGAATTCAGGCCGAAATTGTTGGAGGTTTTGACCAATCCTTCGCCGAAATGCCATTGCCAGATTCGATTGACGATGACGCGGGCCGTGAGCGGATTGGCGGCCGAGGCGATCCATTCGGCCAACTCCCGCCGCCCGCTTCCTTGGGAAATCGGCGGTTGGCGTTCTCCGGCAAAAAAAGAGGGCATCCGCCTGGGGATGACCGGGCCGAGCGACGCATAGCTTCCTCGAATGTGCACGGGCACATCTTGGATATTAGGAAAAAGTCCGCCCGGCATCCCCCCCTCTCGCGCCGTCAGCGCCACGGGATAGGGAGGCGGCAGCCCAGCCTGAAGAATGTCGCGTTCCCTGACGAGTTGGAGTCGTTCCGGATGGTCGGCGGAGAGAGGCGGCTTCAATTTGTCTAGGGCGTCGAGCTTGGCTTTGATGTTCTCCAATTGGAGAGATTGGGCGTCGCGCGCCGCGGAAACTGATCTGGGGACCAAAGGGACGCGCTTGAGTGTGATCTCGCCGCCCTTGGTTCCAAGGGTTTCCATGAAATGGCTGCTGTAGAAAATGCCGGCCAGGGCGTAGTAATCATGGTTCGAGATGGGATCGAACTTGTGGTCGTGGCACCGGGCGCATCCCAGGGTCAAGCCCATGAACGCCTTGCCTACGGTGTCGATTTGGTCGTCCACCATGTCGCTCAGCATTTTTTCCTTGTCCGCATCGCCCCGGTCCCAGGCGCCGTTAACGAGAAACCCTGTCGCAACGACTCCCTCCAAATACAGCGGCTTGCCGGCCGGGTCCGCCAACAAATCTCCAGCGATCTGATGCTTGATGAACTCATCGAATGGCAGATCCCGATTGAATGAGTCGACCACCCAATCGCGGTAACGCCAAGCCTCCAGGGGTTCGCAGCTCGCCGTGCGCGCTTTCGGATCCCCGTCGTGGTAGTCCGCGTACCGAACCACGTCCAGCCAGTGGCGGGCCCAGCGCTGTCCCATCTTGGGGGAGGCCAGGAGCCTGTCGAGGACTCGCGCGAAAGCGCCGGGAGACGCATCCTGCAGGAATGCCTCTGTCTCCGCGACTGTGGGGGGCAGTCCCGTTAGATCGAGCGTGGCTCGCCTCAGGAGGGATCTGCGATCGGCCGGTGGCGATTTTCGGAGCTGCAGCCCGTTGATTCGTTCGTCCAGAAAAGCATCGATTGGATCGCACTGGCTGATCTTGGGCTTAGGTGTGGCGGGTTTCTTCACGGGTTGAAATGCCCACCAATTTTCAGCGCCGGCCATTTTGGGGTCCGCGGCGGCGGAAACGCAGATGAGGGTGAATACGAAGATGCCGAGCCGGGCGGTCCACGCGGTTCGCGTCCGCCATGCGGGGAGGAGTGAACAAGCCCTTGATCCAGTGCTGGTCGCGGCCGTCATGGGGTTCATCAACGGGCTTCCTTCATCCGCCAAACCGAGATTCTCTTGGTGCCCTGTAGCGGATGTCCAACTCGGGAGTCTCGATTCGCCGATGGCCTTCGATTTTCGAGTCGAGGCAGCGATCGAGCATGGCGCTGGCGATCTGTGTTCGCTCGACTGGATAGGGCGCCCGCCCCGTGACGATCATTTCTTCCACTTGCGCCATGAGACAGGCGGAGTAGGTGACATTTGGGGTTGGCGGCAGAAAAAACTGAGTAGACAGGATCTCGCCATTCTTGAGCCGCGCCGCGAAGCAGTAATCCTGGAGCGCTCCGTTTAGCATGAGCAGAGTTGTCCGCAACCCGTCGTTGCGTTCGATGAAGTAAGCCGCAGGATTTTTGACTAGTTTCGGCAGTTGTCCGTTGTTCGCGAGATCTTGAGGCCGCGAATCGAGTTCGGAATCGCCTTGCAAGGAATCAGAACGCGACAACGCGGCTTCCAGCAAGCGCCGGGGCCAGCGTCCTTCTTCGCCCGCTCGCCAAACCGCGTCGCCTTCGATCATTTGGACGGATTTGATTCCTGTTTCGCCGCCATGGCGGCGCTCCACCATGCATTGCATGGCTTCGAGGGCGTGGTAATCCATGGGATCGGAGCCGCCCACACCCACCATGAGTGCTTCCTCCATCGCGGCGCCGTAGGGAACCTCAATAGGAGGCAGGCGCCACGTCACGGGCAGCGAGGAACCCGCCAAGAAGGGGAACTTGAGGCGCTTTGAATCATCCACCATTTCTCTCGCCTTCCGCCAACTGTAAGAAAGGTGCTTGTCGTTAAAGATGGAAGCGACCTTCCGGTCCTGTTCAAACACGCCGACGCATTGTTTGAAGAACTCATATCTGGGGTAGAGAACCTGGCCTTTGGCGTTGCGCGGATATTCCCCGTGCTCGCCAATGATCACGATGCCGTCGACCGCCAATTGGTCGCCGCCGCATCGCAGGGTCTCGGGGATGCTAGGGTGAATCGTGAACCCGTGTGCGGAGGCGCGTTGACGGCTGAGATCGTCCGCTGGCGTTTGGTCGACGTAAGCTGAAACGACTTGGAGAGCCGGCGCGTGCCATCGCCCGTGGCGGGGATAGCCGACGAGAAACCGGTCTCCCATGTGCTGCGCGTGGGACAGGTATCTCCACACCGTCGTGATAATGGCGACTCTCTTGGGGCGGACGCCTGCCGCCATCGTCCGTGGGGGCACTGCGGCCGCGGCGGCGGCGGCGAGCGCGGCTAGAAACTTGCGGCGGTTGGTGTTCATGTTCTCCAAAATGTGGAATGCCGCGTGGGTTTGTAGCGGACGGCAAGGTGCGGTGTCTCAAGCCGGCGCTGCCCTTGGTGGAGGGAGTCGATGCCCGCTTCCGTCATGCCCGTGGTCAGAAGCGTGCGATCCACCGGGTAGGGCGATTTTCCGGTCAGGAACAGCGACTCGATGTGATGCACTTGGGGGCTGAAGAAGTTGCGCATGGAGTAATAAGGCAGATAAAAGAGCAACGAGAAGACACGGCCGCCTTTGAGGCGTGCCGCCACATTGCAATCCCCCACCACGTCGCCTCTGAACTGAACGATGGACGCCTTCAATCCATCCTTGTACTCGAACCTGTAGGCGTAGGAATCGGGGGCTAGGCGGCGCAATTCCTCCGTGTTTGGGAAGGCATGGCTGTAGGTCGGTCGCGCCGATTTGAGTTGGTTGCTCCTAGAGAGCGCCGCTTCGATCAAACGCGGATCCCATCCTCCAGCCTCCCAAGAGCCGGCATTCATGGCTTTCCAAAACCGCTCGCCGCGGAAGGCCTCCACCGAGCGCACTCCTGTCTCGCCTCCGCGCCGCCGTTCGATGATTGATTGCATGGCTTCCAACACATGAAAATCGCCTCCGTCCAGCCAGCCGCTCCAAATGCCGACCACTTCTTCCACCTCCGCGCCGAATGGCAGGTCGACGGCTGGCTGGCGCCAAGTGACTGGAAGCGACGAACCCGCCATCAGACCAAAGCCTAAATCAAGGGCGGTATCGCGCATCTTTTTCGCGTAATCCCATTTCCAAGACAGGTGTTTGTCGTTAAACACCGGAGCGGAGCGGCCGCAGCGGCGATAGACATCGACGACCTGCTGAAAATACTCGTAGCGAGGGTAGAGCGTCTGGCCCTTCTCGTTGACCGGGTACTTTCCATGTTCGCCGATGAGCAAGACTCCATCGACGGCCAAGTTGCTGCCGCCTTGAGTGAGCGCTTCCGCGATGGTGGGGTAGATCTTCATCCCTGGATGCCGCCGCGCGCGTTCCTGGCTCAAGTCATTTTCCCCGACTTGCTCCACGTAGAGAGACACCACATCCATCCGGGGTCGGTGATGGCGCCCTTCCCACCCATAGCCGTCGAGGAAGCGGTCGATGATATGCTGAGAGTGGGAGTATTTGTGATAAATCGTGGTGAGTGCGGCGACCCGCGGCCGCTTTGGCTGGGCGGCCCAGGCGGCGGGTCCGAGGGCCAGCGCGGCGGCGGATTCCGCAAGAAAAGCTCGTCGTGTTTTTAGCATCCTGCGGTTCCTATGCTCGTGGTAAACGTTGATTGTCGTCGATTCCACATCAACCTGAGCATAAACTCAAGGATGTATCTCTGGCGCCCGGCGTTGCCCGCGGGATCTTTTTTTTAGGCAGCCAGGAGGGGTGAAGGGGGATGGGAAATGATTCCGCGAGACAGAGGCGCCCAATTTTGGGGTTCTAGCTTGGGATGAAAACTCAGGCTCACTCTACGGCTCACGCCAGACCTCAGAATTTCCGAGGCCACTTGTAGTCGTGAAAAAGAACGGAGCGCTCGTTTCCCTCAAAACACGCCCCTCTCCCGTGCTCTCTTCCCATCAGATGGGTCGAGGGAGCTGGTTTCAGAGAGGATTTCAAGGAAATGAAAAGCAATTTGTTGGTGACGAATCCCCCCTTCTTTTCTGAGGTTTGAACCTTTCTCATCCAGGCTTTTGCAAATCTCCGAAATCTCCAGGAGGTTCAACCGCCGTTTTAAGGTTGACCCCCACTTTTTCTTTTCGAGGTTCGAATCTTGAGCGCGATGGGAGAGCCGCCCGATCTGGCCTCGCCAGCCAATGGCGCGGCCGTCTGACGGCCTAACCAGCCTCGAGGGGCTCGCATCAAGCGGTGGCGGCAGGATCAGAGATGTTTCTCGATGAGTTCGTAGGCTCGCTCCCGCATCGTTTTGGGGAACTCATGCCCGCAGGGAGGATGCTCCACGATCAAGTTTTGGGGTCTGCCATAGAGACCGTATATCTGCCGGGCCGCGCCGGCGACCCTGTCCACGCTTTCCCATTTGAAGTTCGTGTCCCCAAGCGGCGCGCTGACCAAGCAGGGTCGGGGAGCCAGGCTGGCGATGATTTCATGGAAGTCGAACGGAATATCGCGAAGCGCATATCGGGATAACTCGGGCATGTAGCGGTCTCCCGTCCATCCCTTCACATTGCCATCCATGTAATCAAGGAAAGAGTCCAATCCGCAGCTAGTGGCCACGACTCGGATCCGTGGTTCGAAGGCGGCCGTGAACACACTATTGTGGCCGCCTAACGAATGGCCGATGGCCGCGAACCGCCCTCGTTTGACAAACGGCAGCGATTCCAGATAGTCGAGCCCGCGCTTATTATCCCAGATCGCCTTCATGGTGGCGCTTTTATAACCGAGCCGGCGCCAGTCTGGGGCATAATTCGCGAGCAACGGATAGGCCGGGGCAAGGCAGACGAAACCCCGCTCAGCGAGTTCCACTCCGTAGGCATCGTTTGGGCTGTTTCCTAATCCCACGACCACCTTCTGGCCCAATCGATGCGTCTGGTGGAGGCATAAAACCCCTGCCGCCTTCTGGCCGCCACGTAGCACTTTTTTGGGGATGAGCAAGTAGGCGGGAACCCGAGATTCCGGTTCGGATTGGTAGCTCAAAAAACGCCGAACATAGGTGCCGCAATCCACCTCCTCTTCAACGATTGGATCCAGTGCGCATCGTTTTTCTTTCCCAGGGAGGGCGCCCATGACTTCACGCATCGACTCTAAAATCTGGTTTTTCCGATGCTGCCAATCCCTTGTTGACAATACTGGCCTCGACGATCCGTCGGCGCTCGCGTAGCTCAGAAGATTGTAGCGATCCTGGCGAGGTGACGGCGCGATTCCAGCGTCGCCCGACAGTTTTAAAACAGACAATGCCGCCGCGATCGAAAAGGCTCGGCCAAGCGCTTGTCTCAAAATTCCAAGGCATGCGGCTGCTTTTGTCCGGAACAGCAAGGCCGGTCGATGTCGGCATCCGGAATGCGGGGTGGCGCGTGGGGTCGGTGTGGGTCGCTGGAGAGTCATTTGCGAGCGAGGCATGGCATTGAAGCTGATTCAGGGAGAGATGCGGTCATCCTAGCAAAACGGGTGGTTTTGTCGACGAAAGAAGAAAGGTCGAAAGGAGGAAGGACGAAATATTCATCCCAAGTTGACCAGGTCGTGGCACGGAGACACCCCGGGTGATCGATGAAAGAGGAGGCTTGTGAAAGGCATTGCCAAGGAAGAAACAATTTGTCAGACAATGGCTTTCGCGATGAGACGTTCGAGATTCTGCATGGCGGTTCTGGGTCCAGCTTCAGGGGCAGTGCTGCTTCTGCTGGGCGCTTTGTCGTATTGGGGCGTGGGCTGTCGGCCGGCCCCTCCTCCTCCGGCTTCGAAAGCCGAAGTAAAGCCCCATTGGGACACCTTGCTCTCGTTCCACTTCGCGGGATCGCGACAGATCCTGGCGGAAACCAACGCAGCCACTCTCCGGGCGCTTTTGGAATTGCCTCAGACCTCCGCGCTGGGAACCAACGTGGGCATCAAGCTCGCCTCGGCACTTGCCACGGTCCTCGCGCCCGCGGAACAAATTGAAACGGCCAAGGAGTTGTCGTGGTCTTTGGTTCGCGAGGTCGCCGGGCGCGAGTGCTGGCTGGCGCTCCGGCGGCCGCGTGGCGGTGATCCCGAATGGACATTCGCGGTGTTTTTGGATCCTGACAGCCTGGCCCTCGCGCAGACCAATATGGCGAGCCTGCTCCAGTCGTTGGGCTCATCGCCCTTGGGGGGGGGCTCAACAACCCTTGCCGCCTCCCGGCTCTACACCCTCCTCGACTTTCTCGCTGCTGGAACCAATTCATGGAGCGGTTTTTTAACGTCGCGCACGAATGGTTCCGAAGTCGTTTATTCGAATCTGGCCGTTCGAGTGGCCCATGTCGGCAACTGGCTTTTGGGGGGCGTCGGACCTCAGGGGCTTCCCGGCCTTGACAACGCAATGGCCTCGACGACCTCTTCCGGGCGCCCCGTTCCGAGCGCGGTGGATTACTGGCTGCGCCTGGAGGTGGACAACGAAAAGCTGGAAAACGCAAACCTCTCGATCCTGGATTCGCCGCTTTCGAAGTTTTCCTTCTCTTTAACTAGCCTTAAGGAGCGAATCACCACGGCGGCCTTGTTGGAGTTTGGGAAGGAGCCCAAGCTGCGCATGGAACCCTGGACGATCCCGACAAACGCGATCCATGACCCGCTGGTGAGCTTCACGGCGAGCCATGGCTTTGATTCGTGGGCGCACCGGTTGTTGCCGTCTACAAACGTGGCGCTCCCTGCGGTGTCGAGTCAGTTGTTTGTCTGGGCTCGTGATGAAGTTCCGTTTATGAGCTTAGCCGCCACCCCGGTTCAGGATGCCACCAATGTTTTGCTGAGTCTTGGTCCTTCCCTTGTGCCCAGCGCCAACGCCCGGTTGGACGGATTGGGCGCGGGAGGGCTTTTATGGAACCCTGAACGGCTTTCGGTCGTGTGGCGCGGTCTGCCGGCGTTTGTTCCCTATTTGGAGCCATTCGTGGAGGGCGCCGGGCAATACTTGATCGGAGGATTCTTCCCGCTGACGACTCAGCCGACCAACCCTGCTCCCGCGGAGCTTTTGGGGCAGGTGTCGGGCCGCACTAACTTGGTTTATTATGATTGGGAGATCACGGAGCTGCGACTTGGGCAATGGGCTCAGATGTTTCAATATGCCTCGTTTCTCTCTACGAAACCACAGTTGAGCCCAAACATGCCGGCTAAGCTTTGGCTCGCCGCGATCGCGCCGCTCTTGGGCAACACGGTCACGGAAATCATCCGCGAATCTTCCACGTCATTTCGGTTGAGTCGCCGATCCCATGTCGGTTTGACGGGCGTCGAACTTAATTTCTTGGCCCAATGGTTCGACGAGCCGTCGTTTCCATTCGCGGGATTTCGGATGCCGTACGAACCGCTGGGGTTTCCCACCAAGGCGAAGGGTTTGCGTCAGAACAAACAAAACTCAGGCCCTGACGCGAAAGCAGGAGAAGTTCCGGGGCCCGCGAGTTCCGCTCCCATACCGCCGCCGCCCTGAGGGTCTGCTTTTCGGAGGAGGATTGCATGCTTAAATTGGGCGTTAACATCGATCATGTGGCCACGCTTCGCGAAGCGCGCTACCGCGGTCTGAAACGAGGAGAACCCGACCCCGTCGCAGCGGCGCGGATGTGCGTCCAAGCCGGGGCTCACGGCATCACGGCGCATTTGAGGGAAGACCGCCGCCATATCGTGGATCGGGATGTCGTGGCTTTGCGCGCCGCGGTGGAAGTGCGCTTCAATTTGGAGATGGCAATCGTGCCAGAAATTGTCGACATCGCTCTTCTTGTCAAACCGGATGTGGTGTGTCTTGTTCCGGAACGAAGGCAGGAGGTCACCACGGAGGGAGGGTTGGATGTGGCGGCCCATCTGGATCCTATTCGGCGCGCGGTGGACCGACTCAACCGGGGTGGCATCGAGGTGAGCCTGTTCGTGGCCCCGGATTTGGCGCAAATTGAAGCTTCCTCGCTGACGGGGACCCAGTTCGTTGAATTGCACGCTGGAGCATTCGCCGAGGAGTTCCACGACGCCAAGAATCGTGAGAGGGAATTGGATCGGTTGACGGACGCCGCACGCCTTGCGCGTTCGCTGGGCTTGCGGGTGAACGGGGGTCATGGCTTGAATTACGAGAATTTGCGCGCGCTTCATCGCGTGCCATTTTTGGAGGAGCTGAACATTGGGCATAGCATTGTGAGCCGGGCGGTGTTCGACGGCCTCGATCGCTCGGTCAAAGAGATGCTCGCCTTGATGGAAGGCTACGATGGAGAGCCCCTGCCGAAGTGACTATAACCGAATCAGCAGGAAGTTTTTCGAAGTGAATTCACACGACTTTTCGGACTCGGCGCTCATCGTCGTGGGACACGGCTCCACCCTTAACTCGGAGTCAAGCGCCCCCACGTACAAGCATTGCGACGAGATTCGCCGCCGCCGGATATTTCTTCAGGTCTTGGAGAGCTTCTGGAAATTGGAGCCCTCCATTTGCGGCGTGACGCGCGGCGTCTCCGCAGGCCGGGCCTTTGTGGTGCCGCTTTTCATCAGCGATGGCTATTTCACCCAGCAGGTCATCCCGCGCGAGCTCGGGCTCTGCCCCGCGGGTGCCCCCGAATTCTCGAGGACGGCCATCGTGGACGGGCGCCGGATCACGTATTGCGAGCCCGTTGGCACGCACTCCAGCATGACCCGGGTGATCTTGTCCATGGCGAATGAAGTGGTCCAAAAACACCCATTTCCTCGGGCGCCAAAACCGTCGGAAAGCACCCTCTTCATTGCGGGTCACGGCACTGGAAACAATGAGAACTCAAGGAAATCCATCGAAATCCAAGTCGAGCTGATTCGCGCGATGAATCGTTACTCGAATGTGTTTCCCCTTTTCATGGAGGAAGAGCCCCGAATTGAGCGTTGCTACGAGATGGCTCTGACGCGCCACTTGGTGATTGTTCCGTTTTTCATCAGTGATGGCCTCCATTCGTACGAGGACATCCCCATGATGCTGGGGGAGCCCGAGAAAAACGTTCGGGAACGCCTGAGGCTAGGCCAGCCCACGTGGCCCAACCCCAGTGAAAAGCGGGGCAAACTCGTTTGGTACAGCGCGAGCATTGGTGACGAACCGCTGATCGCCGACGTGATCTTGAATCGGGTTCGCGAGGTTTGTTCGTCGGAGGAGCCAACTTGCTGAAAATCCTACACGAGGATGAGGCGATCCTCGTGCTCAACAAGCCCGCAGGCTTGGTCTGTCATCCCAGCAAGCAAGACGCGCTGTCCAGTTTGGTGGGGAGGGCGCGCCTCTACCTCGGGGAGGGGAAGCCCGTCCACATGGTGAACCGCATCGACAGGGAAACCAGCGGAATAGTCGTGGTGGCGAAGTCAAAGGATGCGGCAAGCGAACTGGGAAGACTCTTCGAGCGGAGAATGATTCGCAAAAGTTACGTGGCGATCGTTCACGGGACCGTGGCGGCGACTGAAGGGCTGATCGAGCGGCCATTAGGAAAGGACGTAACGAGCGCCGTGGCTATTAAAGATTGCGTGCGAGACGATGGCGCGACCGCCGTGACTCGATATCGCCTTTTGTCGACGTGGGAGGCCAGCCGACGATCGCTGGCTGCGGGGCACTTGGAGATTCTCCGGGCCGCCGAGGCTCTTGGAATTCAGGCTGCGGAGGGATTTGATTGGGAAGGTTGGAGCCGAAGCATTGAAGGATCGTGCTTCTCCTGCCTTGCCGTGGACCCTCTGTCCGGGCGGAAGCATCAGATTCGAATCCATCTCGCGAGCATTGGCCATCCTATCGTTGGGGACAAACTTTACGGATTCGATGAGCAATATTACTTAGATTTTGTCCTAGGCCGCTTGAAAGTTGACGCCTGGAAACGGTTGATGCTGCCCTTTCATGCTCTTCACGCGGACCGTATAGCCTTTGAATGGAGAGGCCAATCGTGGCAGTTTGGGGCACCCGAAGAAAGTTGGTTGGCGAATTTCCACCCTTAACGGCGGCATTTCTTAGCGGTGCGGACGAAGAAGACGAACCTTTGAATAGAGCCCCTGAAGGACACTGGACGAGCTGTTTGAGACCTGGACGATCAAGGCTTTCGGATTCATCCCCAAGAGTATTTTCCACAAGTCTTTCGGTTGAATCTGAAGGCTTATCGCAAGGAAACTCAAAAGGAGCCCGAGCGAAGTGTGGCAACTGGACGGAGGCGGTTTAAGGCATTGGTCGTGCCCCTAACGCCTTGATGCGAAAATTGACAATTTTGGCATAAAATCAGTTGTGTAAAGTGAAAATCCAGGGTAGTAATAGAGGTGTGATTAGGGCCTTGATGAATCAGGTAACCGATTGGGGTATGGTGGAAGACTCTTGCGGGGTACGCCGGGCCTCAAGGGAAGTTTAAAAATCTGTTGACACTGAGTCGGTTTTTTGAAACATTCAGCCCACACACGGAACAATACTAACAACAAATGAGAACAAAAACACTATTCCTTACGGCCGCATTAGGCGCGGCGGGTGTGGCCACCTCAATGGCGCAATCCGTTTTCTCGGTCAACGCAGTTGGTTACGTCAACGTTGACGTCCCCAAGGGTTTTTCCATGATCGCGAACCCTCTGGATGCGGGTGCGGGAAACAACACGGTCGCTAAGCTGCTTGCGTCAGTTCCAGACGGCACCGTAGTCTATCAATTCGTCAACGGCGCCTTCACAGTGAACACGCTGGATTTGGGCGAGTGGAACAGCCCCAATGCTGTGCTTGCTCCTGGAGGTGGCGCTTTCATCCGAAGCCCTTCGGCCACCAAAGTTACGTTCGTTGGTGAAGTGATGCAGGGAAATCTTTCCAATCCAATTGCGGCTGGGTTTTCGATCATGAGCTCTCAGGTTCCCCAGTCAGGCAAATTGGACACGGACCTGAAGTTCCCAGCTGCCGATGGCGATACTGTATATCGTTTCAACAATGCTTCGAACAGCTACGTCACGCATGTCCTCGACTTGGGTGAGTGGTCTGGCGGAACGCCCGTCCCTGCAGTTGGTGAAGCGTTCTTCGTGAAGGCAGGCAAAGCAGGTGCCTGGACGCGGACGTTCTCGGTAAACAACTAAACAAATAAACGAGGAACTCGTAAACAAAACAAACTATGAAAAAACTAATAGCAATTGCTGCGGTTGTCGTTGCTACAATCGCTGCTCAGGCTCAAGGCACCATTAATTTTGCGAACCGAGGTGCGTTTGCGGCGAACGGTGCGGATGCGAAAGTGCTTGGCGTTAGCGGTGCGGCACTTGATGGGGCAGGCTTTCTGGCACAGTTGTATGTTGGCTCGAGTGCCAGCAGTCTCAATGCAGTTGGCTCGCCTGTGCCTTTCCGGACGGGTGCAGCAGCTGGATTTGTCTCGGCCAGCACAGTCACCGTTGCTGGAATTGCCGGCGGCTCAGCAGCTAGTGTCGCGATGCGCGCTTGGGATGCCTCGACTGGTGCTACGTATGACGCAGCCACAGTTCGTGGAAGTTCCGCAGTGTTGTCGATCGTGTTGGGTGGTGGTGGAAACCCCCCTGCGGTTCCCGCTGACCTGACTGGTTTGGCCGGTTTCAGCTTGGCCGGTGCCGGTCCTGGACCAGTGATTCCTGAGCCTTCTACGGTCGCTCTCGGTCTCCTGGGTGCAGGCGCTCTGTTCCTCCGCCGCAAGAAATAATGTAAGTTGGTGTGTTCTCATTAAGCCGCCCGAAAGGGCGGCTTTTTTTTTTGTCATCGATCTTAAGTAATGTGTCAGCTCGCTGTCAGGATTCCGAATGCAGCCTTAACTTGTGTAGATCCCAAGTAGTATCTAGCGCTTTGCCATGACAATTAACCCAAAGGTAGAGCCGCCCTTTGCGGGAAGCTTGGATGGTACAGGATGGCGGGTCATTTCGCGGCTTCTCGCTTTGTTACAATTCAGTAGCGATTGAAAAATGGCGAAATCTAAAATTTGACTTAACAAAATCAAATATTGGATCTCCGCAGTCGGAATCGCAGCCCTAGCAAGTATTGCATCGTACCGGCTTAGGCACAGTTCTGCTTCTTTTTCAGTTGACTCCCTGTCCGGATTCACCTATCTCGCTATCGGAAATTGGGTTATGGCGCGTTCGTCTATCAGTTAGGACGCGGCCCTCTCAAGGCTG
>SYMW01000113.1 GCA_005805305.1 Verrucomicrobiales bacterium | reverse complement strand
GACAAAGCCATCAAACGCGGCGCGCAGTTGATCGTTCGGGAATCCCAAGTGGCGCAGTTTGTTTATCTGGGACAGTTTGGTGATCTTTATGGGCCAGGAAAGCACACCCTAACGACGGATAACATTCCTATTCTCACCAAGCTGGCCTCCTGGAAATATGGCTTCGATGTGCCGTTCAAGGTGGACGTTTACTATGTGGTGACGAGAACCTTCACGGGCAACAAATGGGGCACCTCCAATCCGGTGATGCTTCGCGACGACGATTTTGGGATTGTCCGAGCCCGGGCCTTCGGCACGTATGATTTCAAGATCACGAATCCCCCGTTGTTCCTGAGGGAAGTCGCGGGCACGGACCACCATTTCAGATTGGATGAGTTTGCCGATGCGATGAGGTCCAAGCTCGTGAGTGTTTTTAGCGAGGCATTGGCGGAGTCTCGAGTTCCCGTGCTGGACGTAGCAACGCGCCACTCCGAGCTTGGGGACTCACTGCTTCCGCTGATCAACAGGGCGACTCAGGCGCGATACGGCATCGAGCTGACCTCTTTCGTGGTCGAGAATGTGTCCGTGCCGGCCGAAGTGGAACAAGCCATCGACAAACGCACGAGCATGTCAGCTATCGGTAATTTGAACGACTACGTGAAATTTCAGATGGGCCAGCATCTCGGAACCCAGGGCGCTCCTGGCGCGGGCGGCGGAGCCGCGTTCGGGGCGGAAATGGCTCTGGGCGCCGCTTTGGCCCAGCAGTTGTTCCAGCCGCCGCCGCCCTCGGGCTCCCGGACCGTTTCGGGAGTTCAGGCGGGTGGCGGGTCGCCGCCGGAGCTCGGGTTGCTGAGCCCCGCTGAAGCTGCCACGTTGATGGCCGTCGCCGAATCGGACGTGATGGAAGCCATTCAGTCCGGCGATCTGAAGGCAAAAAAAATCGGGTCCGTGTATAGGATCAGCCGTTCGACGTTGGATGAGTTCCTGAAATGAGCCGGCTCCCGGGCAATCCGCAAGGCGAGGCTGGCATGGGAGAAAGCGATGTCACGGCGAGGCAGAAATTCGAATGCCCCTCATGTGGGTCGGACGCCCATTGGAATCCATCCCAGTCGGCGCTCGTTTGTCCTTATTGCGGGACAACGAGTCCCGCAAAATTGGATCCCCAAACGGGAAGCGTCGAGGAAAACGATCTGGTGGCCGCGCTGCGCGGCCTGCCTCCAGAACGCCGGGGTTGGGATGCCGTGCGGTTATCCGTCCTGTGCCAGAGCTGCAAGGCTGTTTCGGTCTTGGCCAAGGAGCGAGTGGCGCAGAAGTGCGAGTTTTGCGGGTCGGCTCAGATTGTCCCGCAGGACCAGATTCGCGCTCCGATTCGCCCCGAGAGCGTTTTGCCCTTCAAGATCGCCGAGTCTCGCGTTCGCGAGTCGGTTAAAGTTTGGTTTGGCACCCGATGGTTTGCCCCAAACCGGCTGAAAAAAGCCGCAGTCACGGACACGATCAAGGGAGTTTACCTGCCGTATTGGACTTTTGACGCCCTCGCCCACGCGGATTGGACTGCCGAGGCGGGTTATTATTATTACGAAACCGAGACGTTCCGGGATTCGAACGGGCAAAGCCAAACGAGGCGCGTGCGCAAAACTCGCTGGCAGTGGGCTTCGGGAGCGGTGGAGCATTTTTTTGACGACGCCCTGGTCGCCGCGTCCAAGGCAGCGGACCCTGGATTACTTTCGAAGATCGAACCATTTCCAACGAAGGAACTGGTTCCTTACGATGCGGGTTATGTAGCGGGATGGGTGGTTGAACAGTATCAGATAGATCTCATTGCCGCCGCGCAACATTCTCGGGAACGGATGGTGGATGAAATGGAATCCAAATGCGCCTCCGCCGTTCCCGGAGACACTCAGCGAAATCTTCGGGTGAAAGTCGCTTTTTCGAGGCAAACATTTAAGCACACCCTTTTGCCCGTATGGCTATTGACCTATAACTATGGTGGAAAGAGCTACCAAGTCCTTGTGAACGGAGATTCTGGAGCCATCGCAGGCAAGCGTCCTTGGAGTTACGCGAAAGTGTTCTTCCTGGTGCTGGCGATTGTGGCGTCAGGTTTGCTGATCGCATTAGCCGCCCGTTCTTGAATGGGCGCGCCGGAGGGGTGGATTTGGCCTCCCACCTCCGTGGTCGATGGCGGTTTCTTGACGGGGGGAATCGGTTGTGAAATTTTGGGTGGCACGAAGAAAGCCGTTGCATTCCCGGGCGTTTTTGATAAAAGCGCCGTTCACTTTGCCTTTGGCCGTGATGGCCAGGGCCTGAAAAACAGATAAATTTATGGCACTGCATCCCAGTCTGCGCGCGGCCGGCACATCCGGCGCAAAGAGAAATGTTTTGAAGCGATTCGAAAGAGTCGAAGTATTGAAAAGGCGCGGTCAGTGGAAGCCCGGGGATTCGGTTATGGGCCTTCGCAAGACGAAACCGGACGTTTGATCGCGGTTTTCAGGCCTTCTGATCAAACTTATTCCTGGTGGCCAGGGGCATGCGGGACCGCATGTCCCTGCTTCCTTTTCACGCGTTCATGGTGCGCCTCCAAAAGTTTCTCTCTGAAGCCGGAGTGGCCTCCCGCCGGGCCGCCGAGCGCATCATCCTCGATGGCCGCGTGAGCCTTAATGGGGGGGTGGTTCGAGAGTTGGGAACGAAAGTTCGTCCGGAGTCGGACAAGGTCGCGGTTGACGGAAAACCGGTCAAACCCAAAGCCAAGCTCTACGTGGCGCTCCACAAACCCCGGGGGGTTCTCTGCACCCGCCAGGATGAGCTGGGGCGTCCGGTCATTGGAGATCTTCTTCCAAGAGAGTGGACCAGTCTCTATTCGGTTGGACGTCTTGACCGGGAGAGCGAGGGATTGATTTTTTTGACAAACGACGGTGAGTTTAGCCTCCGGATGACTCACCCGAGATACGGCGTGCGGAAGCGATACGTGGTTGGTTTGACGGGGGCGGTCCCTGAGAACATGGCTAGACGCCTCACGGTGGGGGTGGAACATGAGGGGGAGACTTTGCGTGCCGATCGCGCATGGGTTCACACGTCGACGAAGTCTCGCAGCGTGGTGGAAGTGGAGTTGACGGAGGGTAAGAACCGAGAAGTGCGGCGGATGTTCGAGGTGCTGGGCCTGGAGGTGGAGCGATTGCAGCGGGTGCAAATCGGTCCCGTCAAACTCGGCGATCTGAGGAGAGGCAAGTGGAGGACTTTGAACGCTGGAGAGATACGGAGTTTGACAGCGGACTCGGGGGCGGAACGCGGATCACCTATGGCGAGGTCCAAGTGATCAGGGAAGTTTGGCGAGGGTTTGGCACATGCCTTTCGTGACCGATTTGGCGGGCAACCTGGACTAAGGGTCTGTGCAAAAATAACTTCGGATTTTGGCGGGAGCGCTGCCAGGCCAGATGCAAGGCGCGAGGAACCCTCCTCCGCCAAGGCTTCGGAGGACAGGGGCGCACCCGCCCCGCCGAAGCCTCGGCGAAGGCGGGTCCCCCAAGGTGGGGCTGTAACTGACGAGCAACGCGGCAGATGGCCTGGCACCGCCCCGGCCCGGAGGGCTGGGGCCTCATGACATTGTGGCTTTGTTACTCATTCGTCACAGACCAGGAGGGTATGCTCCTCATTCGTGCCTCGCCTTAATGTCATGATTCCGCCAGCAAAGCCCGAATTTATTTTTCACGGACCCTTAGGGATGGGCTGCCCGGACGCAATTCGGCTTCAGCGGGCTTTGGCCTGTTTCCAGTGTTTATCGGCGATGGCTGCGGCTTTTTCGAATGGTTTCCCCCCCATTTCCACGTAGATTTTCTCGACTTGGCTTTCGAACATGCCACCCAAGTAGCGAGCGATCGTGTCATCCTTTCGAACGATGATTTTGATCGCTTCGACAGCCGACTTGACTTCCGAAGGTGTTTTTCGCGCGTCAACCAGCTTTTTGACTTCGCCGCTGAGAACTCTGAAATAGCGCTGCTGCTGCTCCAGGACCTCGGGGCCGCCCGTGGGTCCATGGCCCGGACAAATCAGGCGGGGTTTGAGTTTCTTCACAGCCTCCAGAGTTTCGATCCAATCCTTGACGCTGCCGTCTCCCACGTAATTGTAGGGTCCGTTGACGCACGCGTCCCCCGTGAACAAGATTCGTTCTTTCGGCATCCAAGCCCACCCATCGCCTTTTGTGTGAGCGACTCCGAAGTGGAGCAATTCGACACGGTGAGTTCCGTCATCGAAGATCAGCTCTTGCCGGAAGAGCAAGGAGGGCGGGTGGAGTTTGCTGGCAGCCACGTCGGGGCGCGAGGCAGCGGCCTCTTCCCATCTGCCGGGCTTGGTCCCGAATAAGCCCGTTTCGTAATGCCTCATTTCCGCCAGCGCTCCTTCATGAGCCACGGCGACGGCGCCATTTTCGGCCCATACTTTGTTGCCGTAGGCATGGTCACCATGGTGGTGTGTATTGAACGCGAAACGAATGGGTTTGTCGGTAATCGCCCTGATTTTAGGAATCACTTCTTTAGCTCCAGAGGGGAAGTTCCCATCGATTACCAACACGTAGTCATTGAAAACGATCCAACCATTGTTGCAGTGACCTTTTCGTCCCAAATCTCCTTCATGGAAGTAGGTGTCCGGGGCGATTTTCTCGGTCTTGTTGACTTCCGCGCTCAGGTTGGGAAGGAGCGTGAGATTTAAGCAAACAATGGCTTGGGGGAGCAGGGATTGGAGTTTCATCGAAAGGGATTCTTGCAAACAATCGGCTTCCAGTCAAACCCAGGAGCGGGGGGGTGGCGCCTTCGCGGCGACTGACCCTGGCGGGAGGAGGGATTGTGAAGACGCCACTTCTTGGCACGGCCGGGCTCTCAGTGGTCCGATCGTCGCCGAGCCTCATCCAACCAGCGCGCCTGTTTTGGAAATAGATCGTCGACGCGGATCCGGCCGAGGTATTGACCCCATTTTTGAGGTTCGTTCTGCAGCAGGGCCAACTCGGCGGCCGCAAGCCAGAACGGGTTGGACTCGGCGGTGCTGAGGGCGCGGGGTTCGATCCCGTTGAGCAGGCGGGCTGCTTCTTCGTGTCGCGCGTTGAGCAGAAGTGCTTGAACCAGATTGATAGTGGCTCCGGGAAATCCCGGATACAAAGACTTTAAGCGTTCCGTCAAGCGAAGCGCTTCTTGAGGTGACTCGCGCGCGACGATCAAGGCCACTGCCCGGCGGTTGATCGCCTCGGGTCGGTCTGGCTCGAGTTCCAACGCTCGATTGCTGGCCTCGAGCACAAGCTCGGTGGATTTCGTGGCGAACCCCGCGTCGAAGAGAAGGCTCCAAAACTCCGGATTGCGATCCAGGTCTGCCTGGAACGGTTTGAGCACTTGTTCGATCGTCGCGTAGGCCCCTAATTGGCGGAGTACTTGCGCCATATACAGCGCAAGGGAAGTGTTCCCGAGCGGGATTTGCTTAAGATGATAAAGGCTTGACTGGGCCTCGGCTGGCATCTTGAGCTCCGTGAAACCCTGCAATTCCATAAGATGGCTCAACGCGGTGGCATCCCGGCTTTCGGCGAATTGCTCCCTTAATTGCAGGGCGGCGGCTATCAACGGGTGCCATTCCTTGGTTCTCGCCAGAACCTCAGCTTGAATCATCCACAGTTCGATGCTCTTGGGGTGCTTCGGCAACTCCCGTCGGAGTGCCTGGCTTGCAAGCTCCACTCGGTTCAGATTGGCGAGGGTGCTGATCAACTGGAAGGCCTCCGTGGCGGTCAAGGGGTTGGGGACATTCTCGTCGACGATATTGAGCGACTCGAGTGAAGCGCCTAGTTTAGACGCCAGTCTCCAGAGGAGCAAGTGGTCCTGGAGTTCGTTGCGCTTTGTTTCGACCAGGTGGCGGAGAGATTCCATTGCCGTGTTCAGATCTTCCATTGCCACGCTTCCCCGGAACAACAATCGCATCGCAAGCGCGGATTGTTCGGGATCCCGGCTGGCGGCTTTCAGGCGTTCTCTGGAGACGGGCGCGTCGGACCTCTTCGAAAAGAGGGACAGCGCATCCTCGAACAGTTGCGTGTCCCGGCGCTTTTTCACTGGCGCTGGCAAGGCGGCCAATTCCTCGCGCAACTGTGAAAGCCGGCCCAAGCGGATGAGAGCGACGAATCGTGGCGCCGCGAGATCCTCGGATTCTCGAAGGAGTTTTGGCTCCGTGATCGCGAGGATCTGCTCGGGGGCTTTGTAGGTCTCGTATACCCGTGCCGCGAGCACCACGTCGGCGTGATTGGTTTGGGAGACCCCCACGAGCCAGGCGGCGAGAGCCAGAGCCTCGGCCCGATTCTCGAACAACGAATCACCCATCGCCAGGAAATTTAGCGTGGACTCCCTGAGCATCGCCAAGTTCCCGGGATTTCGTTGTCTGGCCATATGCCAGGTGTTGGCGGCCGTGTTGATCTCACCCGCCGTGGCTTCCGCTTTAGCCCGGTCATGAAGTCGGTGGGCAATGATCATGTCCAGCGCGCTAATTCGCCGTGTGGGCGATAATCCTTTGGGGGTCGTGATCCAGATGGGCGAAGTCAGGACTAGGCTCACCACCACCCCGAGGAATGAAATCAGCAGAATGAGACGAAACCAGGCGTCCTCCAGCAGCACCGTGACGAGGCGTGACTTGCCGAGCCACTTTCTGAAGGTTCTCCGGATCCGGCGTTCTTGAGAAGTGCGCATTCGTGCTAGATTGAAGTGCCGCCTGTTTCCACCAGGAGGAATTGACATTCGCGCGAGGCTTCCCATCGGACGGCCTCCAGTGCCGCGGGAAGCAAGCAAAAGTCTCCAGGGAGCAGGGTTACCTTTTCTCCGCCGCCTTGGATGCTCAATTGCCCCTCCACCGCCGCGGCGACGGCGGGTTTGGAGACCGAGAACGACCCTTCCCCAGATGGGCTTTCATCCAAACCCGCGTTGCAAATCGAAATGTGAAACAAGGGGTCAGCCACGAGTGTCTGGCATCCGAATCCGCGTCCTGGCATTCGTCGAGGGGAAATCAGCGAAGGTTCGAAATCGTCGAAATTAATGCAGGCCAGTGATTGTTCCACATGGAGCTCCCGGGGTTTCCCATCCGCCCCCAGTCGGTTCCAATCGAAAACTCTGTATGTGGTGTCGGAGTTTTGCTGGATTTCAAATATAACCAGTCCGCGGCCCAGGGCGTGGACGCGGCCGCTCGGAACGAATAGGGCATCGCCTTGCCGGACCGGAATTTTATGGAAACAATCGGCGACAGTGCCTTCATGGACGCGTTTGACGAAATCGGAGCGCGTCGTCCCGCGTTGGAGTCCCGCGTAAAGCATCGCGCCGGGGTCGGCGCGGGCGACAAACCACATCTCCGTTTTTGGTTCGCCGCCTAGGGCGCTAGCGAGAGCTGCCGGCGGATGGACTTGCAGCGAGAGATTCTCGCGCGCATCCAAGATTTTGATCAGCCACGGAAAGCGGCCGTTTTGCGCTGGAAAATCGCCCAAAAGAGCCGCTGCATGCTCCTGCATGGCCCAGCGCAAAGACCGGCCCCGCCACGGCCCGTTCCGAATGTTGCTCACCCCTTCAGGGCGGTCCGTGATTTCCCACGACTCGCCCGCTGGTCCTGGGAATGGAATCGTTTTGCGATAGAGACTTTCGAGCAGCCTGCCTCCCCAGACGCGCTCTTTGACGACGGGTTCGAACACCATCGGATAGCTCATGTGGCCTAATCTCGCTCTTCCCGAATTAAGCTGAATTCGACTCGACGAAATGACCGAAGGAACGGAACTTTTCGTAGCGAGTCCGCAGCCGCAAGGTCGCCCCCAATTCTTTCAAGCTCTCCAAATTGCGGATCAAATGATCCCTGAGAGTCTGGGCAATCAGCAGTGGATTGTTGTGAGCTCCCCCGAAAGGTTCGGGGACAATTTCATCCACCAGTTTGAGCTCGAGGAGATCTTTCGCCGTGATTTTGAGGGCTTCGGCGGCCTTGGGGGCGGCCCCTCTGTCTTTCCAGAGAATCGCGGCGCACCCTTCCGGACTGATGACGGAATAGTAAGCATTCTCGAGGATTAAAACCCTGTCCGCGACCCCTATTCCCAAGGCGCCACCTGAGCCTCCTTCCCCGATCACCACGGAGATGACAGGAACACTTAGGAGCATCATCTCACGAAGATTGACTGCGATGGCTTCGGCGATGTGCCTTTCTTCCGCGCCGACGCCCGGGTAAGCTCCCGCGGTGTCGATGAGAGTGATGATGGGCAGCCCGAATTTGTCAGCCAGCCGCATGAGCCGGAGTGCCTTTCGATAGCCCTCTGGATGCGCCGATCCAAAATTGCGAAGGATGTTCTCTTTCGTGTCGCGGCCTTTTTGAGTGCCGATCAACATGACTTTGTGGGATCCAAGGGTCGCCAACCCGGCGATGAGCGCGCGGTCGTCCGAGAAAAGTCGGTCCCCGTGGAGTTCGCTGAAGTCCGTGAACGTGGTTCGCGCGTAATCCATGGCAAACGGACGCCGGGGATGGCGGGCGAGCTGAACCCTTTGCCACGCGGTCAGATTCGTGAACACATGCCGGCGCGTTTCCTCGATCTTGGCCTCTATGTGGCCAATCTCTTCCTCGAAACTCAGCCCGAGAGACCGAGTTTCCGGATGCTGTTTCAACTCCTCCAACTTGCGCTGCAAATCAAGGATCGGTTTTTCAAAGTCCAGATAATGTTTCATGAGCCCGCACCCGCAGCGGTTGTTGATGCCAAAAGACTACCGGAAGCTCCGTGCCGTGGCCAGACTTTCGTTTTTCTATGGTGTCCCAGTTCTGCTGACCGCGCCGAGTCTGAATGACCTTTCCGCCCTACGGGTCCATGCAAAAATAAGTTCGGATTTTGGCGGGAGCACTGCCAGGCCGGATGCTAGGCGCGAGGAAGGCGCATCCCCCAAGGCGGGCCTGCGCTGCCGCCCAGCCTGGATTTTACAGCGCGGCGGGTTTAGAGTTTAATTATCCTTCATAAAGCGGGCGGCGGCGGTGACGAATTCAGAGGGTTTTCGAGCGAAGTCTTGGCTGTCCGTTTCGATGGCCAAAACTCCGTTCCAATGTGATTTTCGCAACTCCGCCAACAAGCCTTTCAGATTGGCCTTGCCTTCGCCGATTTGCGTGTCGAAGGACACATCGTCCCCTTCGGTTTTTTTGATGGTCTTATCCTTCAGATGGATATCGAAAACGCGCCCCTCGTACTCCTTGAAAACCTTGGCGGCATCGAACCCGGCGGCCGTGATCCAGCCAGAGTCCAGGCAAACCCCAATTCGGGGATCGCGATGTTTGATGATATTGCGCACGACTTGCGGATTGCCATACAGCGACTTCAGGCCGTGGTTGTGGATGGCCACTTTGACGTCGTACTCCTTCGCGAGTGTTTCCAAGCTATCGAAGATTTTGAAATCCGAGGGTTCCACGATAATCAGTTTGATCCCCATGAACTTGGCGAACTCGAATAGTTTCCGGTTCTCCTCGTGGTTCAGGCTTGTTCCCGCGACGCCAAATGTGTAGCAGGTGAGCCCGTTCTGATCCAAGATCGCCTTCTTGCGCTTGGCTTCTTCCATTGACCCCATCGGATCGACGTGTTTTCCGATCATCTGGAGGTTTTTGATGTTGTGTTTCACCGCGAACTCGACGGTTTGGTCGAAGTTCAACTCGCGGAGGGTCCACGTTTGGATGCCCAGGGTCAGATCCGCCGCGCGGGAACACAGGGTTGCCGCGACGAGAAGAGCCAGCGACAAAAGCGGCCGAAGGGCAATTCTAGCCGTATCAGGGGTCATGTTTTTCATGTCTCGAAAAAGTTGTTAGGGAACGATTGGGTTCGACAAAGAATCCTCCTGATTCTCGGCCGGCGTCAACGGCAAATCGAGACGATCTCCGTCCCCGAGTCCCCGGATGTTCTAAGGAGAACTCCAGAACTCCTTCGCTCCGTGGCTCAGCGCCTCGGCACTCCGCGCTGTCTGAATGCGCCACCACGGCGGGAGCAAATCGCGGTAGCGCCGTTCACGAAATCGAGAGTCGATCAGCAGCAGCAGTCCACGGTCTGATTCAGATCGCACAACCCGCCCGGCCGCCTGAATCACGCGATTCATCCCGGGGAAGGTGTAGGCGTAGTCAAAACCAGGCTGCCCGTTCCTTTCAAAGAAGCTTCGTATCACGTCCCGCCGGAACGATAATTGGGGGAGGCCAACACCCACGACGACGGCCCCGGAAAGCCGGTCGCCCACCAAGTCCACGCCTTCCCCGAAAATGCCCCCCATCACGGCGAACCCGATTTGGGTTTCTTGTGGCTCGGCTGTGAAACGAGCCAGGAAGGCGTTTCGTTGCTCCCCGCTCATGCGCGGCTCCTGGATCACCGTGCAAATGCCTGGCGCCTGAGTGCGAACGCGCTCGAGCACCTCCGCCAAGTATCGGAAAGAGGGAAAGAAAGCGATATAGTTTCCCATGCGGGCCTCGATGAACGCGATTATCGAAGCCGCCACTGACTGGAGCGTTTCCATGCGAGTTCGATGCGTGGTCTGGATGTTGTCGTTGATGAAGATCTGGCAATTCTCCGGGGGGAAAGGGGAGGGGAGCGCGAGGGTTTGATCGTCTTCCTTTCCTCCGAGCAATTCACGGAAATACTTGAGCGGCGACAGTGTTGCCGAGAAGAAAACAGCGCCGGAACAGCGATCGAGGACCTCTCTCAATCGGGCAGACGGATCCAGGCAGAACAAAGTGACGAGCGGAGTGCCGCCTGTTTCGAACAATGTCGCGTAACGTTCGTCAAACCGCCGAAAGGTCGAAAGCCACGCGGTTGCTTCGAAATAGATTTCGCCCAAATCCCCATGGATCTCCGGTTCTGAACGGTTGGTCTTCTCTGCGAGCCATTCCGAGGCCAGCCTGAGGAATTCCACCAGGGGTCTCTCAATTCCCTTGGGCGGCTCGGAAGCCGCCCGGCCCTCGGCGAATCCCCCAGCGTCCAGGGATGCGGGCGCCTCATCCGAGCCGGCAACGGGCAGTCCCCTTAGGGCGCGCCGCGCGGCGGCGGGATCGCCAAACAGAGGCAACACGGCGTTCTCCAATTCCTGGCCGGCGGCGCTTCCGGTGGCAGCGCGGTCTTGGTGGCCACCCATGGCCGAAAGCAGGGATCGTTCGAGCGAGCGCAGCGTCTTGGCGAGGGCGGGCGCGAGCGGTTGGAGTTGTTTGCGGACACGGGACAGCGCCATGGGTGAGAGGGTCGCGCTGAACATGTCACGGGCTCGATCCACGAGGTTGTGGGCTTCGTCAATCAACACGAAGGATCCATGGGAGGCGTTTTCTAAAAACTCCAACCTCGCCCTGGGATCGAACAAGTGGTTGTAATCCCCGATCACCACATCCATCCAGGGCGCCAAGTCCATCGACAGCGCATAGGGGCATAACTGAAACCGCTGGCTGGCCTGCTCCACCGACGAGCGGGTCATGAGAGGTTGGCTGAGCAATTGCCTCATCGCGGCGAGGCGGCGGTCGAAATAGCCGGCAGCCAAAGGGCACGTTGCCGCGTCGCACGGCGCGCCGTCCCGCACACAGAGTTGGTTTCTCGCCGACAGCGTGATGGCGCGGCACTTGGCGCCGGCTGTTTGGAGTTCCCGCAGCGCGCTTTCGGCGATGGCTCTGCCAGGGGTTTTCGCGGTCAAATACAGGATCCTCTGAAAGGTTTCCGTTCTCAGAGCCTTCAGGGCGGGAAAGAGAGTGGAGAGGGTTTTGCCAATGCCCGTTGGAGCCTCTACGAAGGCGCGGCCTCCTTTCATTGCGGCGCGGTAGACGCGCTTGGCCATCTCGCGCTGTCCAAGTCGGAAACTGGGGAACGGAAAGGACGTGGATTCCAGCGACTCATTGCGCCCTTTCACCAAAGCGGAGTGAAGAGCCAGCCACTCGGTGTAGGTCGCAAGGACATCTTTGTAAAATGCCTCAAGTTCGCCACCCGCCGACGTGGCTTCGACCGTCTGCACTTCGCCGCTGGGAATGTGGAGATAGGTGAGGTGGAGGCGGAGCGTCCCCTTTCGAGGGCTGAGAGCGCGGAACAACAAAGCTCCGTAGACGCGCGCTTGGGCCCAATGCAAGGCTGACTCGGAAGCGCTCGGCAAACCCGGGCTCGTGCGCGTTTTTATCTCCTCAACGAACAGTTCGTCGTGAGTGATCCAATAGCCGTCGACGCGCCCACGGAGCCGGAGTTGGAACGAAGTTGTCTCGATGACGTCCTCGACGGCGAACTCGCGGACATAGCCCGGGGGCCGTGATGATTGAAGTTGTTTGTGTCCTTCAACGCCTTCCGCGGCTCGGGTCGGAGAGGTCACGGAGCCTTGCGAGCCAAGATCTCCCGTTCCGCAGACGAATGCGACCAGATCCCTGACCGACACCGAGTAGCGATTCAACCTGGGAGCGCCTGCTTCTCGATTCGAGGGGGCTGCCTCGAGTTTCGGATCAGCGGGTGCTTTCAGATGGTCAGATCACGGGCCGATCGAGGCTCCGATGGGCTCCTCTGCACCGGATAGGAACTATAGCTTTTTGACCCGCACGTTGCGGAACATCACGGGATCGCTATGACCGGCGAAGCCGAAGTGCCCGCTTGGTCGGCCCTTCCCCGGGTGCGGGGTGTTGGCCATGAACTCGGTGACCTTGCCAACGTCCCCATTGAGGATTTGCGTGCCGTTCAATTCGACCTCGATCGAAGAGCCTTTTACCGTGACTTGCTGGAAATTCCATTCGCCCGGACCTCGGTGGAATCCGCGTGCCGCGGGGATCATCCCGTAGGCCGATCCGTGGTACTGGCGGGCGTCCAGTTTGCTGTATTTCTCGGCCTCGTTGTCCAGGATTTGGAGCTCGCACATGCCGGTGTAGGCTGGATCCCCCTGGCCGGGATACCGGATCGCCAGGCCATTGTTCCCGCCGGGCGGCAATTTGAACTCCAATCGAACCACGAAGTCGCCGAACTCTTCCTTAGTATAGATCGTGCCCCCTTTTCCTGCTTTGCAAACGATGGCGCCGTCCTTGATCTCATAATTGTCGATCGGGCCGCTCCAACCATCGAAATTCTTTCCATTGAATATAGGCGTAAAACCCGTTTCGCCTTGTTTTGCGAGCGTCGCGTTGGCTTCCGTGGCCGGGATTTCGCGAATAAACAGATTTCTCCACCTGATTTCACCGCCGTGCGTTTGGAGTTGGATGGGGCCCTTGGCGAACAAGGGAGCTTTCCGGTCCCAGAAGTTTTCCATGCGGGCGTGATCGACCACGTGTTTGTCGTTGAGCCAGATGGAGGTTCTTTCGCCGATCTGCACGATGCGGAAATGGTTCCACTGGCCGAAGGGCTTGTCGGCCATCACGGCAGGGTCCTTCCCTGGAGCTCCAGGACTGTTGTTCCACAATCCGCCTGAGCCTTTGTCCGCGCCGATGTTCCATTTGCCCCCCTCTTTTGTGAAATCCCAGATCTGGACTTGCGGAGTGGCGCGGAGATAGATGCCACTGTCCGCCAAAGCGACGGTTTTGTAATCGATGAGGAACTCCATGTCACCAAATTGGGCGTCCGTGGTGAGATACGCCCCGTGGCCGTCGTTGACCAGCTCCCCTTTATCCACGGACCAATGTTTTTTGGCGTCTTCGGTGTCCTTGGCCCGCTTGGCATTTCGTTGGTCTTCGGTCATGGAAGCGAGCTGTCGAGGGTCGAAATGACCCATCCCATGCCAGCCAGTCAGGTCTTTGCCGTTGAATAAAGAGGTGAAGCTTTTTGGCGCGGACTGCGCGGCCTCGAGCCGATCGGTGGCGAAGGATGCCATGAGCCCGCCGAGGAGTGCTGAAAAGCCGACGTTCCCAAGGATGGTGGAATTGATCATGGCTAGAGACTAACCAATTTGTTGGCGTGGTCAATGGTCTCCTAGGGCGATCGGACTCGCCTCGAACACGAGTGTTGCCGAGTGTGGCGTCTCGTTGGTCCTCGACTTGGGGTGTGGTTTTGGAAGTTTGGAAGATTTGGGAGACCGCGTCGCGCGGTGTTTTTCTGCCTTTTGACCAATGGTTCGCCGGGGTGGTTGGTTGACGGGCGCGGGGGGATGGGGTTTGCTCGACTTGTGACGATTGCGAGGGTGGCGCTCGATATAGCGCTTCGAAAGGAATTTGATTATCGGGTGCCGCCCGAATGGATTCCGTTGACTAGCGTCGGGTCGCGCGTGAGGGTTCCTTTCGGCAGACGCGAGGTTCTGGGTTATGTGACGGCATTGGCGGGTCGGACGGAGGTGGGCGTCTTGAAGGACATCATCAAGGTTATTGGTGATCATGCCTTGGTGACGCCCCCCGTCTTGAGATTGGCGCGATGGATCGGGGACTATTACTGTTGCGCAATGGAGATGGCGCTCAAGAGTATCCTGCCTGACGCGGTGCGCCGCGAGGACAGCGCCTGGCGCGAGCGATTGGTCGCGCGGCCACTCGCGAATAAATCCGCCGAGCTCGGCTTGACGAAACGCCAGTCGAATGTGTTGAAGAACCTTCGCGCGCAGGGCCAGGTGAGGATGACGCAAGCGCGAGAGATCCTGCAGACCACCGTCGAAATGCTGCGGCGCCTGGAGGAGAAGGGGTTGATCGAGATTCGTTCGGAAATCGACGAGAGGGATCCCTACGCCCAGGAGACCATCTTGCCCACGACTTCGTTGGTCCTCAACGACGAGCAGCGCGCGGCTTTGGTCCGGATCGAGGCGGCCTTGGACCTTCCCGCGGGCTCTCGAGGCGCCTCTGGGGCGGGTGAGCGAACGTTTCTGCTCCACGGGGTGACCGGCAGCGGAAAAACAGAGGTTTACCTCCAGGCGATCGATCGCACCCTGCGGCTGGGCAAGGGCGCGATCGTTCTGGTGCCCGAGATTTCTCTGACTCCCCAAACGGTGGAACGATTCAAGGCTCGATTTTGCCAGGGCCCGCTCCAGACCATGGTGGCCGTGCTCCACAGCCACCTTTCGGCAGGAGAGCGCCACGATGAATGGCACAAGATTCGCCAAGGCCGGGCTCGCATCGTGATCGGAGCGCGCTCCGCGGTCTTCGCGCCGGTCGATCCGCTGGGCCTGATCATCGTCGACGAAGAACACGAATTTTCCTACAAGCAGGAAGAAACGCCGCGTTACCATGCCCGGGACGTGGCTGTGGTTCGCGGGCAGATGGAGTCCGCCGTGGTCGTCCTTGGATCCGCCACGCCCTCCATGGAGAGCTACCATAACGCGCGTGAGGGGAAATACGGATTGCTTGAAATGACGCGCCGCGCGGATGACAAGAAAATGCCGCTGATTCGGGTTGTGGACATGCGCTTGACGATTCGATCCGAGAAAGGGCCGCCCATTTTTTCTCCACCCCTCAAGGAGGCGATTCAGCAGCGATTGGAAAGAAAGGAGCAGGTGATGCTGTTCCTGAACCGCCGCGGGTACGCGACCTCGATGCAGTGCCTGAAATGCGGCTATGTGGCCGGGTGCGAGTTTTGCAGCGTGAGCATGACCTACCACCGGAGGGATGGGATCTTGCTTTGCCACATATGCGGTAGTTCCAAAAGCGCCCCCAAGGTTTGCCCCCAGGCGGCGTGCGGCGACCCGTCGATCCGATTCTCAGGCCTCGGCACTGAGAAGGTCGAAGAAGTGTTGGCCAGCTTATTTCCTATGGCCAAGGTGAGCCGGATGGACTCGGACACCCTCAAGAAGAAGCATGATTACCGCCGCATCCTGGGCGATTTCAAGACCGGCAAGATCGATATCTTGCTGGGAACGCAGATGATTGCCAAAGGGCTGCACTTTCCGAACGTGACGCTGGTGGGAATTGTGAATGCCGACCAGAGCCTCCATATCCCGGATTTCCGGGCGGGGGAGCGCACGTTTCAACTGTTGACCCAGGTTTCGGGAAGAGCGGGTCGCGGGGATGTGGAGGGCGAGGTCTTCGTCCAGTCGTTCACTCCGTTCCATGGAGCGATTCAATATGCACGGAGGCATGATTTCGAGGGGTTTTATGACGAAGAATTGGGTTTGCGCGCCCAACTCCGCTATCCGCCGGCCGCCCGGGTTGCGCTCGTGACTTTTCGAGGCGCCAACGAGGAAAAGGTTCGATTCACCGCCGAGACCGTGAAACGCGAGTTCGAGAAAGTATTGGAGCAGTTCCCAAGCGCCATTTTGGCTGGTCCGGCGCCAGCCCCATTGCTGAAAGCGGAGGGAAAGTTTCGCTATCAAATGATGATCCGGCTTAAGTCGATGGGAAAACTCAGCGCTGCCTTGGGGGTGATGCAGCAGCGGTTAAGACTGCCCGAGGGCGTCGCGATGACCATCGATGTGGATCCAGTCAATTTATCCTGAAGGAAACCGTTTGAGTCTGAGAATCCAGTTCACAGCGGCGGACGAAATGCTTATAACGGTGGGCGATGACCAACTCCGTGCGAACGCACTTGAACTCGGCCATATGCCTCCGGTTTGCCCTGACATTCCTTGGAGGCTCGTTGGTGTTGGGGGAGACGTCCGCGAATCCAAAACTGCAACCCGCTTCTGGAGCGAAAGAGCGGGTCCATTGGGCTTTTCAACCGCTGCGCCGCCCGTCCGTTCCGGCGACGGCGCCAGCAGCGGCAGCGCAGGAGAGAATGGGCAAGTCGACTGAGCTCGAGCGGCGGCCTGTCAATCCGATCGACGCATTTGTGCTGGCAAGCCAGGCCGCGAAACAGCTGGCGCCTAATTCGCGAGCGACCCGGCGTGAGTTGGTTCGACGGGCCGCTTACGATCTCACTGGTCTTCCGCCAACCCTGGAAGAGGTGGCGGCTTTTGAGGCGGACACCGATCCGCAGGCTTGGGAGAAATTGATAGAGCGCCTGTTGAGTTCTCCGCGCTACGGGGAGAAGTGGGGGCGTCACTGGCTCGATTTGGTGCGCTTCGCGGAGAGCAACAGCTACGAACGGGACGGCGCCAAGCCCCATGCGTGGCGCTATCGGGATTACGTGATCCGATCCTTTAACGCGGACAAGCCATATGACCGATTTGTGCGCGAGCAGCTCGCGGGGGACGAGTTGGTCGCGCCCTCGGTGCAAGAGGAGGCGGACGGGTTGATAGCGACGGGTTATTACAGGCTTGGCATCTGGGATGACGAACCGGCGGATCGCGAGCTCGCGAGATATGATGCCTTGGACGATTTGGTGATGACGACGGGGCAGGTCTTCTTGGGACTCACGATTGATTGCGCGCGGTGCCACAACCACAAGATTGATCCCGTGCCGCAGCGGGATTATTACCGTTTGCTCGCGTTCTTCAACAACATCAACCATTATCGAAACGGAGGCGCGACAGACGAGTCCCCGATCTTTTCAAATGCGGCGGAAAAAGCGTCTTATTTGAACCTAGTGCGGGAGATCGAAGGCAAACGCAGGGCGATGGAATCAGTGGTGGCTGAGGCGGAGGCGCGTTTTCAACGCTCCCTCTCGGGCTCGCTTGGGACGAACCAGCTTGAAGGCAAGGAATTCGAAAAACGTTGGGAGAAGGAGGCCAGGGCCGTGGTGGGGGACGCGGTGTTTGAGCAGCATCGGGAGGCTCGGCGGGTGCTGCCGACGCTTAAGGTGGAATCCATCCCCGTCGCGAAAGCCCTCGTGGTGAGCGAGCCGGGACCTGCTGTCCGAGAGACATTCCTGCTCGCGCGAGGAAACCCCGGAGCGCCCGGGGAGAAGGTCGCGCCGGGATTTCCAACCGTGCTCAACCCACCGGAGGTGACCATTCCATCGACGAGCCCGAACAACGGAAAAACGACCGGTTTGCGGAGTCTTTTGGCGGCATGGATTGCCTCCGATGGAAACCCCATGGCAGCTCGAGTGATGGCGAACCGGCTTTGGCAGTATCACTTCGGCCGCGGCCTTGTTCGGAGCGCGAACAATTTTGGATTGCAGGGCGACTTGCCAACTCATCCTGAGTTGCTGGATTGGCTGGCGTGCGAGTTCATGGCCTCTGGCTGGAGCGTCAAGGCCATGCATCGGCTGATCATGCATTCGGAGACCTACCGGATGTCTTCCGGAGGTCGAGAGGGTCCTTTGAAGGCCGATCCAGCGAACGATTGGTTGTGGCGCTTTGACATGCGCCGGTTGACCGCCGAAGAGGTTCGGGACACGATTCTAACGGTCGCAGATTCCTTGAATTTGAAGATGTTTGGGCCAGGGATTTACGTGGACATTCCCGCAGAAGTGTTGGCCGGACAATCCCAGCCCGGCAACGGGTGGGGGAGTTCTCCTGCTTCTGAGCAGGCGCGGCGGAGCGTTTACATTCACGCAAAACGGTCCTTAGTGACCCCGATTTTGGAGACTTTTGACATGGCCGAAACGGATCGGTCCACTCCGGTGCGATTCACGACGGTGCAGCCGACCCAGGCGCTCGGGGCTCTGAACGGTGATTTTTTGAACCGGAACGCCTCGCTCCTCTCGGGCAGGATCCGCTCCGAGGTCGGGAACTCGCCGCAGAAGTGTGTCGAGCGGGCGTTGCACCTGGCCACAGCCCGTAAACCCGCCCACGACGAAGTCGAGCGGGGTGTTCAGTTCCTTTTCGGGCTGCGCGATCAAGAGCGACTCTCAATGGAAGATGCGCTCACCCGGTTTTGCCTGCTGGTGCTCAACTTGAACGAACTGATGCACCTCGATTGAACGAACTGGTTATCTTTACTTTATGAACAGGTCCTCATCCAACTCTGGAAATCAAGGGAACGCTGGCTCGGGAGGGTTTTGCGGCCGGACTCGGCGAGAGTTTCTGTGGGAAGCTGGAGCCGGGTTCACCGGGCTCGCTTTGACTGGACTGCTTTCATCCGGGCGTCTGTTTGGGGGCGGGCTGCACGCCAGCCCCAGCCCGATCGCGCCAGGTGCGTTCAAGAACCCTCACGCGGCCAAACCTCCACACATGGGAGGCAAAGCGTCGAATGTGATCTTCCTGTTCATGTATGGAGGGCCGAGCCAGGTTGATACTTTCGATTACAAACCCAAGCTTTACTCTCTCGACGGGAAGACGATCGCCGTCAAAACATTTGGACGGGGCGGCAAAAGGAACGAGAGCCGTGTCGTGGGGCCGAAGTGGCAGTTCAAGCAATACGGTCAGAGCGGCAAGTGGGTGAGCGATCTATTCCCTCATTTGTCCACCTGCGTCGACGACATTGCTTTCTTGCATTCCATGACCGCGGATTCTCCGATCCACGGTTCGGCCATGCTGCAGATGAACACGGGGCGCATTTTGTCGGGCAGCCCGTGTCTGGGCTCCTGGGTGAACTATGGGCTGGGCAGTGTGAACGAGAATCTCCCGGGGTTCGTCGTGATGCTGGATCCGACGGGCGGGCCGATCAGTGGAGCCAAGAATTGGTCCAGCGGTTATATGCCTGCGAGTTATCAGGCGACCGTCATGCGCTCGGCTGGAGAGCCGATTTTGAACCTCAAACGGCCCGAGGGCATGAGTGAGACGGCTCAGCGGCGCATGCTCGACACGCTGCGGGGATTCAACGAGGACCACTTGAGGACGAGATCGGACAACAGCCAGCTCGCGGCGCGAATCGCGAGCTACGAGCTGGCCTTTAGCATGCAGCGGCACGCTCCCGAGGCCGTGGACTTTTCCCAGGAAAGCGAAGCCACTCGTCGGATGTACGGCATGAACGACAAGCGAACGGAGGATTTCGGCAAGCGCTGTCTGCTCGCGAGGCGCTTGGTGGAGCGAGGAGTGCGGTTCGTCCAGCTGTACGCCGGTGGAGCGCACAACGACAGCAATTGGGACGCGCACGATGATCTGGTGAAGAACCACAATTATCACGCCGGCCGGACGGACCAGCCCATCGCCGCGCTGCTCAAGGATCTCAAGCAGCGTGGGCTCCTCGATTCCACACTCGTGGTTTGGGGCGGGGAGTTTGGACGGCAGCCCACGGCTGAGTACGCCACTGGCACGGGGCGGGATCACAATTCATACGGATTCACGATGTGGATGGCCGGCGGGGGAATCAAGGGCGGCGTGAGCGTCGGAGAAACCGACGAGTTGGGCTCGGCCGCGGTGGTGGACCCGTTCCATGTGAGAAACATCCACGCCACCGTGCTCACGCAGATGGGGATTCATCCGAATGAACTCAGCTATTTTTACGGTGGATTGGATCAAAAACTGGTCGGGGTGGAAGGCGCTGAGCCGATTCATCAGGCCCTCTAGAGCCTGCGCGCCGGTTCCCAATGAACCTTAAAACGGCACTTGCCGAAAGCGAATCTTCGCCAAATCCACAAGGGATATGCCTCTCTCTTCGTCAGGCCTTTCTCATCCAGGCTTTTGCCAATCTCCGCGAGGATCAACTGCCGTTTCAAGGATGAACACTCGAGCTTGCTGGGAGGCACGCGGCCGTCAAACTTTTTTGGGCTTTGGCATGGCGCTTTGGATGGGGTTGAGCCTGGGTGTCGAAGCGGTGGCCTCGACGAATCATTGGGCTTTCAAACCGTCCAGGAAGCCCGATGTTCCAACGCGGTTCCGGGCGAGCCACGCGGGGTCCAATCCGATCGACGCGTTCATTTTTTCGACATTGCAAGGGCAGGGAATGGCGCCGGCCGGCCCCGCAGAGCCCGCCGTGCTTTTGAGGAGGATTACGTTCGATCTGACAGGGTTGCCGCCGACACCCGAAGAGTTGGGGAATTTTTTGAAGAGGCCCACGGAAAAGGCCTACGCGGAGGTGGTTGAGAGACTGCTGGCCTCGCCCCATTACGGCGAGCGGTGGGGCCGCCACTGGATGGATGTCGCGCGGTACGCGGACACTGCCGGTGACAATGCGGATTATCCCGTCCCCGAGATCCGGCTCTATCGCGATTACATCATCAATGCGTTCAACCAGGACATGCCCTATGACCAATTCGTTGAGGAGCAGTTGGCGGGCGACATTTTGGCGAAGCGCGGACCACCGGACCGCCATGCCGAGCGCGTGGTGGCGACCGGCTTTCTCGCTTTGTCACGGCGCTACGGCACGGGGCCGTTTGAACTGTGGCATCTCACACTTGAAAACACGCTCGAAACCGTAAGCCAGGCCTTCTTGGGATTGAACTTGAAATGCGCCCGGTGCCATGATCACAAGTTCGACCCGGCAACCATGCGGGATTATTACGGGCTCTACGGGATTTTCGCGAGCACCGAGTTTCCGTGGGCGGGATCGGAGGAGGTGCAATCCAAGAATTTCCCGCGTCAGAAATTCGTTTCACTTGTCCCCGAGGCGATGGCGGCGCCAAGTTTAAGCGCCTGGCAAGCGCGTTTGGCGGCGCTGCGATCGAAGATAGCTCAGGCGGAAAAGTTGAAACCAGGCGACAAGCCGGGCGAGGAGCGGTGGAAGAAGGATCTTGAAGCGCTTAAGCAGGAGTTTCGGATTTTGGAAAGGCCCGGGTCCCCCGCCGACTTGCCGGTCGCCTACGCGGTTCAGGATGGAAAAGCTATGGACGCCTTCTTGCAGCTCCGAGGCGAGCCTGGCAACCACGGGCCAATGGTTCCCCGTTGCGCGCCGAATTTCCTAGCCGGGGGCGGGCCGCTGGCGATCCCCGATGGGACAAGCGGGCGCCTCGAATTCGCGCGCTGGGTGACCCGGCCTGACAATCCCCTCACGGCGCGCGTCATGGTCAACCGAATTTGGCAGCATCATTTCGGCCGGGGAATCGTGGCCACACCGAACAATCTAGGTGTTCGTGGAGACGCCCCCTCGCATCCCGAACTCCTTGATTACCTCGCGTCCCGATTCGTTGAGGGCGGATGGTCGGTGAAGGCTGTGCATCGGCTGATCGTGTCGTCGAAGACGTATCGGATGAGCAGCGGCAAGGCGCCGGCGAACCATTCTCGCGATCCATCGAACCGTTACTACTCAAGTTTCGAGCGGCGGCGGCTTGAGGCGGAGGAGATTCGCGACGCGATGCTGTTCGCCAGCGGAGGGCTGGATCTGACAAGACCCGGCGGACATCCTTTCCCGCCCCCTGAGAAGTGGACTTGGACCCAACACAAACCATTCAAGGATTGTTACGAATCCTCGCACCGAAGCGTTTATCTCATGACGCAGCGATTGCAGCGCCATCCATTCATGGGTCTGTTCGACGGACCGGACACCAACAGTTCGACAGAGGCGCGCCGGGTCTCCACGGTTCCGCAGCAAGCATTGTTTGCCCTGAACAATGCCTTTGTGGAGAATCAAGCGCGTTTGCTGGCACGCCGTGTTTTGGCCTCAACCGCCAGTGAGCGAGAGAAGCTTCGAGAACTCTGCAGCCGGGCTTGGGGACGATTTCCGACACAGCCGGAAGAGCTCCTCTTTCGCGACTGGATCGGCCGGGCCGCCGCGTCGCTCAAGGACAGCGCGGGAGCGAATGGTGGGGCTGTTGAGGAAGCGTGGACGGGTTTGGCGCGCGTGGTGCTGATCTCCAACGAGTTTATGTATGTGGATTAGCTCGGCACTGACACGGCGCGATTTCTTGAGCCGCTGCCTCCCCGCGAACTTGGCGGCGGCCGCGGGCGCCCGGCTTTCACGCCTGCGATTTGCGGCGGCTATGGGAGGCGGCCATGCGCTGGCGCCCAAGCCCTCCCATCATCCAGCGAAGGCGAAGCGTCTCGTCTTTGTGTTCCTGACTGGCGGCTTTTCGCACGTCGACACCTTTGACCCGAAGCCGGCTCTCGCGGCGAGCCACGGGAAGCCCATTCCCGCTTTCGGTCTGCGGCCAGATGAGGCGCGTTCGCTGCCGCTTCTCGGATCGAAGTTCGAGTTTCAAGCATGCGGAAAATCGGGATTGGCGATCAGCGAGCTGTTTCCTTGCCTCGGGGCTATGGCGGATGAGTTGTGCGTGATCCGTTCGATGCACACGGACATTGTGGAACATTTTCAAGCAACTCTCGCGATGCACACCGGTTCGGCAACGGTGCCGCTTCCGAGCCTGGGGGCTTGGTTGAGCTATGGGCTTGGGACTTTGAACGCCAATTTGCCGGCTTATGTCGTGCTTGCCGAGCATCTGCCTTATGCGGGCGCGCAGGTTTGGGATTCCAGTTTCTTGCCTGGAGAACATCAAGGCGTTCGGTTGCTTCCCGGGCCGCGGCCGGTCGCTGACTTGGAGGCTCCGGCCAGGCTGGTGAGCCTGCGGCAAATGGAAGAAGTGCTGCTTCGGGATGTGGATTCAGCGCATTTCGAGCGCCGGAGATCGGACTCCCGTCTGCGGGCGCGCATGACGAGCTTCGAGACGGCTCGCGGAATGATGCGGGAGGTTCCGGGAGTGTTTGACATGAGCGGTGAATCCGGCCGCACCTTGGGCGCTTACGGAGTTGTCCCGGGCGACAACAAGTCTTTCGCGTGGCAGTGCCTGGCGGCGCGGCGATTGGTGGAGCGCGGGGTTCGAGTGGTCGAGTTAATCGACACGGGGTCGCACGACAACTGGGATTCGCATGGCGACATGGAGACTCATCGACCCAAGGCTCTGCGCGTGGACAAGGCGCTGGCCGCGCTCCTTGGCGATCTCAAGGAGCGGGGATTGCTTGAGGAAACACTGGTCGCCATTTGCACTGAGTTTGGGAGAACACCTTGGAGCGACGGAGGCAATGGGAAGGGGCGGAACCATTACGCGAAAGCTTTTTCGTGCCTGCTCTCCGGCGCGGGTGTGAAAGGGGGCATGACGCATGGCGCGACCGATGAGTATGGGGCGAACATCGTGTTGGATCCCTGCCACGTTCATGACTATCACGCCACGATTCTCCATCTGATGGGCCTCGATCACGAGCGCCTGACGTACCGCTATGGAGGCAGGGATTTCCGGTTGACGGACGTCGCAGGCCGGGTCTTGAACCCGATCCTCGCGTGAAATCCTCTATTCGATGTCTGTGAAACCTGCGTCCAGAAACATCGCACTGGCCATCGCGGCCCATCCTGACGACATCGAGTTCATGATGGCTGGCACGCTCTTGCTCCTTCGCGAGAAGGGTTTTGAGATTCACTGCTTGAATGTCTCGAGTGGAAATTGCGGCAGCCAGACTCTCGTCGCGGCCGCGGTTCGGCGGATTCGGAGAAAGGAATCCCTCGAGGCGGCTCGCATTCTCGGAGCTCGCGATCATCCGGGTTTCGCGGATGACTTGGAGATTCTCTACGAGGTTCGGAGCCTGCGCCGGCTGGCGGCGGTCGTGCGTGAAGTGCGTCCGTCAATCGTGTTGACCCATTCACCCGTGGATTACATGGAGGATCACATGAACACCTGCCGATTGGCCGTGACTGCGGCGTTCGCGCGGGGAATGCCCAACTTCGTGACAACCCCGCGAAGGGCGGCAGTGGAAGGCGATGTCACGGTGTACCACGCAATGCCGCATGGTCTTCAAGACCCTTTCGGCCAACCTGTCCGCGCGGACTTTTTCGTGAACATAGACCGGACGCTTGCCACCAAGCGAGCGGCTCTGGCGGCTCACGCCAGCCAGAAAGAGTGGTTGGATGCCAGTCAAGGGATGGACTCCTATTTGAAGGCGATGGAAGACACGTCCAGGGAAATGGGGCGGTTGTCGGGGAAGTATGCCGTTGCGGAAGGCTGGCGGCGGCATTCGCACATCGGCTTTTGCGCCGAGCACAGCGACCCGCTCCGGGAACAGCTTCGCGGTTGTTGGGTGAATGCCCCTCGGGGCCGCCAGCGGGCCTGAAGCGTCGGGATCAACGCCAGACGAAACCCGAGGCGACTTCCCGGTGCAGATTCTTATTCGAATCGGCAATGCGCCGCGCCATGACTTGCGCGATGGCATAAAGAATCGGGCCTGCGAGGCTGGAGAGCTCCCGAATCATCAACAGGAAAGATTCCGCCGAGAGTTTGAGGAGGCGCGCGGGAGTTTCTACCACGACGTCCGCGGACCGCGCGCTGTGGGTGAACATGGCCATTTCGCCGAAGAATTCGCCCGCGACGATGTTGCCAACCGTGGTATCCTGCAAACCGATGACGAGGCGTGCCCTGAGTTCACCGCTCAATAGAAAGTAGATGGCGTCGCCTGGATCTCCTTTCTTGATGAGAAGCTCTCCGGGAGCCCGTTCAAAATACTCGCAAAAACGCATGAATTGATCTAATTGGCTGTTCGAAAGAGCACTGAAGATTTTGAACTGGCGCACTTCGTCCAAGGTGTAGGCGGTTCCGGGCTCGGATTTTTTCTTAAAGAACGCAGTGCTGCTCCCTTGATGGAAAAACTCGAATAGTTCGGGGATATCTTTCGCCTGGCGCCATGTGTTTTCATTCTCCGTGTGGAGCCATGTATCACTCAAGACCCTCTGGTCTTGCACCCACTGGATCAGCGTGTTCAAGTCCACGGGGCCGTAGACCAAGTTATCCGCTGCCCAGACCTTGTAGTTGTCTCCTCTCGTATCGCTCATGAATGATGGGGTTGGATGTTCGGTAGGGGAAACTAGTTCAATTCGACCCCCAAAATTTGCAAGATACGTTCGAGATCGGCGTCGCTGAAGAACTTGATTTCTACCGAACCCTTTCCTTGACGGTATCGCAACCCCACTTTGGTGCCAAGCCGCTCTTGAATCTTGACTGCCAGATCGGCGAGGTGGGCGTCGGGAGCTCCAGGGGCCGCCGTGCCACGCGCCGGGAGCTTTCCGAAAGCCTCCTTTTGCTGCATGGCCGCGACCAGCATTTCTGTTTGGCGGACGTTCAGCCCCTCTTTCAGCACTTTACCGGCCGCCCGCGACTGTTCCGTGGGGGTGAGAAGGCCGAGCAACACTTTCGCGTGTCCGACAGAGAGGCGGCCCTCGCGAATGTGATCCTGAATCTCGGCCGAAAGCCGGAGCAGACGAAGCGCGTTGGCCACCGCGACACGGCTGCGGCCCACTTTTGCCGCAACATCTTCCTGCCTCAAACCGAATTGTTCGACGAGCTGCGAGTAACCTTGGGCCTCCTCGATGGCATTGAGATCCGCTCTCTGGAGGTTCTCGATGAGCATCCACTCCAGAACCGTGGTGTCATCCGCTTCGCGGACGATGACAGGGACTTCCTTGAGCCCCGCCAATTGGGAGGCACGCCATCGGCGTTCCCCTGCGATCAGTTCATAATGATCCTCCCTCTTGCGCGCGATGAGGGGTTGAATAATCCCTTGCTCTCGAATCGAATCGGCTAATTCCTGAAGAGACTCAGCGGGAAAATCACGCCTTGGTTGGAGGGCGCTGGGCTTCAATACCTCGAGAGGCAGATGCCGCACTGTATCGCCATCCCCTGGACCCTCCACGGCGGGGGGTGTCCCCGCGGACGGTGGCGCCTGATGAAAAGGCGAATGGGGAGCGGGTGGTTTGCTGGCGAAACTCTGTTTCGTCAGCAACGCTCCCAGACCCCGTCCTAGGGCTGATTTGGACATGGGGCAAGAGTGGATAACGCCAACGGGTATGTCAAAAGTTCTGTGTCGGGCTGGTTCATCCTAGAAAGAGTTTTGGCGGCGGCTTGGTGTTGATTGGATTTTGCTCGAAATTGCCCGCGTCCAGCGCGCCACGCCATTCCTCGATGAACGCCAAAATGGCGGCCAGATCCAAATCCTCGAACCGATCCGGGTAGAGGCGCATGTTCGATTCCGCGAGCCTAAACAGCGCGTCCGCAGGCTTGAGACGGTTTTTTTGCAAATGCACGAACGCGCCGGCAAGCTGTATGAGTCCTTTGTAGAATGCATCCCGTGGTTGTTTCCGGTCCCGCAGCCATTGATCTTCGAGCACATCGTGGGCTTCGTAGAACAAGCCCTGGTTGAAACAGTCGAAATAGCCCAAGTAATGCGGGCTGTGTTTGCCATCAGTCGACTTTGACAGCAACGCCGAAATTTTTTCGCTCTTCTTGCTCACGTTAGCGGCGGAAATTGCCGGGAATTGGATTGGCCTTCAAAGGTATGCGGGCTATGCGGGAGCGCGTGAATGTTCTGGAGTTCGGCCGTTCCTGTTGGGACCGCGTAGGTGCGGCGCCAGCGACGAGCACAACTGATCGTATTGACCCAGGAAGTTGTAGGCCTGGGCGGAAACTCGCAAGAGGCGCTTAGGCCACACGGGCCATGGAATGATGGGAACCTCGATCTGGTGTTCCCATCTGAGGGTCTCTTGGAGGGCATCGATATAAAGAGGTGATTCCGGTTTGATGCTCGAAGGGCTATCGGGAATCGGGACCGCCGCTAGCGAGCCGATCATTAGCTCGGGGGCCGGTGGCGCGATTTGGATCGCGTCGCAGAGTTTGGCCCGCGCCGCCAGCGCCAGCGCGCGGTTGCGCGCCATCAGGCTTGGCCATCCTCCTGGCAGGATCGATCCCATGAACTCAAGGGCGTGGGGCACTGAAAGGAACGCCGAGGGATCGTGAGTGCCTGGCCAGGCAAACTCGATCAAAAAGCGCGATCGATCCGTTCGCGAGGAGTTCCCACCGTGGCTGATGACGAGGGGTCTGATCTTAGACTGCAAGCATTCCTTCACGACCAAGAATCCAGCTCCTTTGGGAGCGCAGATCCATTTGTGGCAGTTGGCGGTGTAGAACTCCGGGGCCCATTCTTCCAAAGCCAGCGGGACCATCCCCGGAGCGTGCGATCCATCGACCAGCACCCAAACTCCACGTTCTTGCAGCATCCGGATGATCTCTGGGATTGGCATCACGAGGCCGGTTTGGCTCGTGACGTGATCCACCAACGCGAGCTTCGTGCGGGACGTGATGGCGGATCGCAAAGCCTGCAAAGCTTGGTCGGGGTGGCTGATCGGGAAGGGGATGTGCGCCACAACCACAGTCGCGCCCCAGAATTCGGCGACATAATTAAGCGCGTTGCGGCAGGCGTTATATTCCTGATTGGTCACGAGCAGCTCATCGCCAGGAGAGAATTTCAAGGATCGAAGCACCGTGTTGACTCCCGCTGTGACGTTGGGCACAAAAACCAGATTGCCGGGCCGCGCGCCGACGAATAAGGCCAGCGCTTCCCGAGCGTGGTCCAGGAGGGGTTCGAGGTCCCGCACCAAGAAGTCAATGGGCTCCAACTCCAGGCGCTTTCTATAGGCATCCTGAGCCGCCCGCACGGGTGAAGGGCAACTTCCAAACGAGCCGTGATTCAAGAAAGCTACGGCTGGATCAAGCGGCCAGACTGACGCGGGTTGAAGCGCAGGAAACTCTTGCGGGAATTCCTGATCCCCTTGGGCTTGAGTCGCGGCCCGCGGAGATGTGGCGGTGTCCGTTGCATCCATCGTGGCCACCAACCTAAGCGCCGCAATCGGTCAAGTGAAGCTTGAAAACGAAGCTTGCCTGCGAGCCGCCCCAACGCCTTCACCGAGCGGCAGAGATTCTGAGATTCGACCCGATGAACAAGGATCAGACTCCGGGAGCGAAACGCGCACTCCATTCTTTTTCACGAAAGGCCTCCGAAACCCTGAGGTCTGAACTTGGATGTCGTGGGAAATATCCGCAAGCATTGGCACAGGATCGGACCCCCCAAGCTGAGGGACACAATTTCACAAACAAGAAAGGCGAGGCGAACGCGAAGCCAAGTTCCGACCCGCGAATGGGGGGAACGAACTGGGTTTCCAGGATTGCGGAGGCTCATCGCATAGCCCGCGCGATCGAGTTCCACCACGCGTCGTGCAACGCCTCCAAATCCCAATCCCAGCCACCCTGTTTCGTGGTCAAATGCAAGCGAGAGCCTTCAACACGCCCAATCACAAACCCGGGGACACGCTTTATCGAGGCCCGTTCCAACACCAAATCGGCGCGCTCCGGGGGTGTCGAAATCACGACCCGATTTTGAGTCTCGCCGAACAATAGCGCGTCCCACCGGCTCGGAGTCCCAAGGGGTGTGAGATCGATGCGCGCCCCGATCAAGGCGGGAGTACCGCGGCCCTCGTTGCGGCTGATGCAGGATTCGGCGAGAGCCACCGCCAGGCCGCCTTCGCTGCAGTCGTGAGCGCTCTTCACCAGCCCTTCGCGGATCAAACCAAGAAGAGTGTCGTGCAAGCGGATCGCGTGATCCAGCGGACAACGCGGCGGGAGCCCCGTCTTCAATCCGTGGATGACCTGCAGATACGCGCTGCCCCCAATTCCCAGCAACGGATCGTCCAAATCCACGATATCACCCAATAGAATGACGGCGTCCCCTTCGTTCTTAAACCATTGCGTGGTGATGTGCTCAGGCGCCTCTACCAATCCGACCACCGCCACGGTTGGCGTGGGATCAATCGCCCCCGAGGGGCTTTGATTGTACAGACTGCAGTTGCCACCCGTCACGGGCGTTTGAAATGCCCGGCAAGCGTCCGCTAGCCCTCGAACACTTTCTTTCAACTGAAAAAACAGCTCCGGATTGTGGGGGTTTCCAAAATTTAAATTATCCGTCACCCCGAGAGGCGCAGCGCCCGTGCAGGCGAGATTCCTCACAGCCTCCGTCACCGCCGCTTTACCGCCTTCATAGGGGTCCAGATAACAGTACACCCCATTGCAATCAACCGTCATGGCCACCAGCTTGTCCGCGATCGGCGCCAGTCCCACGTCGTTCAGCGTTTCGCCTGGCAGCGGCGGCAGGGAGTCCGCCTTGATCCGAATCACCGCGGCGTCGCTGCCCGGGCAGACGACCGATCCGTTTCGAACCATGTGGTCGTATTGCCGGTAGACCCAGTTTTTTGAGGCGATGGTGGGCCAGCTCAACAATTTTGGAAGAATCGCCATGGGATCGCCTGGCTGAACTGCTCCATCCAGTGAAAAGTTCCGGACTGCGGCCAAGTACTCGGGCTCGCGAGATTCTCGCTGATAGACCGGCGCCTCATCAGCCAGCTTCTTGGCGGGCAGATCCGCCACCACGCGGCCGCCATGTCGAACGACCATGCGCCCCGTGTCCGTCACCACGCCGATCTCGGCCCACGGAAGATCCCATTTGTCAAAAATCCGTTTGACGTCGGCCTCGCGGCCTTTTTTGACGATGATCAGCATGCGCTCCTGGGATTCGCTCAACATGATCTCGTAGGACGTCATGCCCGGTGCCCGTTGCGGCACCTTATCGAGCTCGATCTCAATGCCCGTTCCGGCACGGGCCGCCGTTTCGCAAGTTGAGCAAGTGAGCCCCGCGGCTCCCATGTCCTGGATGCCGGCGACCGCGCCCGTGGCCAGCAGTTCGAGACACGCCTCGCACACAAGCTTTTCCATGAACGGGTCGCCCACTTGCACCGCGCCGCGCTGCTGCTGGGAAGATTCTTCGGTGAGATCTTGGGACGCGAATGCGGCCCCCGCCAAGCCATCGCGGCCTGTGGCGGGGCCGACGTAGAAAACTGGATTGCCGACTCCCCGAGCGGCGCCCCGCGCGATCTGCTCGTGGCGGAGCACCCCCAAGCAGAAGGCGTTGACGAGCGGGTTGCCTTCGTAGGATTTGTCGAAACACACTTCCCCGGCGATCGTGGGAATCCCGAAACAATTTCCGTAATGGGCGATGCCGCTCACCACGCCGCTGAAGAGCCGCCGAACCTGGGGGTTGGCGATGTCGCCGAAGCGCAGCGAATTGAGAGCGGCGACAGGGCGCGCACCCATCGTGAAGATATCCCGGATGATGCCGCCGACTCCCGTGGCGGCGCCCTGGAACGGCTCCACCGCGCTCGGGTGGTTATGCGACTCGATTTTAAAGGCGATCGCCAACCCGTCCCCCACGTCGATGATGCCGGCGTTCTCTTCGCCGGCCCCCACCAAGATCTTGGGCGATTTCGTCGGAAACGTCTTGAGCAGCGGCCGTGTGTTTTTGTAGGAGCAATGCTCGCTCCACATGACTGAAAAAATTCCCAGTTCAGTGTGGCTCGGCTCGCGGCCCAGCAGATCCAAAATACGTTGGTACTCGTCAGGAGTGAGGTTGTGGAGTCTGACGAGCTCGGGAGTGATCGACGGTTCAGTCATTGCGTCGTGGAAGGGTGCGGGCCTGCGAAAGGAGAAGTCGAGATTTGGATTTGGATCGAGGCGGGGTTCCGGGCTCTTAGTTGCCGAGGATGCGGCGGCCTTCGTCGAGGAAAATGCCTTTGAAATTCATCTCCAGCGCCTGCGGATTGCTGGCTTTGGCGAGCGCTTCTTTCTCCGAGACTTTCCGGTCCTTGACTAGTTGGAACAAGGCCTGATTGAAATTCTGCATGCCGTCGTCGGTTCCCATCTCGATGGCCAGGGCGAGCTTGTCGAGCCGGTTTTCTTCTATCAATTTGCGGACCGTGGGGGTGTTGACCATGATTTCCAAGGCGGGCGTCAAACTGCCATTGAGAGTGGTGACCATGCGCTGGCAGACGACGGCCTGAAGCGTGCCGGCGAGCTGCCGGCGGATCTGTTCGCGTTCGTCGGCTTTGAAGAAGTCAAGAATGCGAGTGATGGACTGGGAGGCGGTGGTGGTATGCAGCGTGGACAGGACGAGATGCCCGGTGTCGGCCGCGCTCATCGCGGCGGTAAAACTAATCGAATCGCGCATTTCCCCGACCATGATGATATCGGGGTCCTGGCGGAGGATGTGTTTAAGGCCGTGCTCGAAAGAGAGGGTGTCCAAGCCCACTTCCCGTTGCTCCACGACGGATTGATTGTCCTCGAAAACAAACTCGATGGGATCCTCGAGCGTCACGATATGCTTTTTGAAAGTGGCGTTGACGTGCTCGATCATGGCGGCGAGGGTCGTGGACTTGCCGCATCCGGTGGAGCCGGCCAGGAGAACGATACCGCGCGGCGCCTCGGCGATTTTTTTCAAAACCGGCAAGAGACCGAGTTCCGTGAAACTGGGCACCTTTGTTTTCACGTAACGCATCGCGAGACAAAACTCGCCTTTCTGTTGAAAGAGATTTGTGCGGAAGCGGCCCACTCCAGGCTCATAATACGAAAAATCCACCTCTCTCTCCGTTTCGAGACGCTTGAGGGCATGGGGCGGGACGATGGTCGAGACGATCTTGTTCATCCATTCGGCGTTGGGGAATGGGCACTCGATGGCGATGAGTTGCCTGTTGATTCGGAAAATGACCGCGTGGCCAATCTTGATGTGGACGTCCGAAGCCCCGCCTTCGATGGCAGTATGAAGAATGCGATGGAAAATTTCCATGGGCCCAGGCTAGCGGCCGATTCAATACTACGCCAGTCGAGAATCGACAATTTGGGAGAGCCGCCGTTGCGACGCCTCGTTCAAGCTGAGAAAGACAATGCAGATCGTGTAGCCCATGAGGCAGTCACCGACGCAGGAAACCACGATGCCATTGCAGACAACGGGCTCACCAGACTCGCCAGCATCGAGCTCAACTGCCATTTCGAGCCAGACCGCGATGGGGATTGGGGATCGAAACTCGATGCCATTGCTTCGCAGGCGGGTGGAATCGGCGCTGAAGCTAAGATGGTTCCTCCCGTGATGGAAAGCACGGGGAGAGAAGGACCCCAAGCTGTCGAGCCTTCTTAATGACATAGTCTTACCCAGATTCTACCATCTCACTAAGGAAGGTCAATGGGATCAAAATAGCTCAATCCTTCTCCCGCGCCGCCTTGATTCTTGACTCGCGACCCCGATTTCAACTGGGGCAAGGTGGGCTTACCATTCGATGACCGCGGCGCCCCAAGTCAATCCGGCCCCGAACACAAGCAGCAGCACCAAATCGCCCCTCTCGATGCGGCCCGTCTCGACGGCTTCATCCAGCGCGATGGCAACCGATGCCGCCGAGGTGTTGCCGAACCTGTCCAAATTCATGAAAACCTGCCCGGGTTGCGCTCCAAGGCGTTCCCCGACGGCGTCGAGGATCCGCTGGTTTGCTTGGTGCGGGATGATGCACTCGATTTGGGAGATGTCGATATTGCACCGACGCATCACCTCGCGTCCGGCTTGGCACATCGCTTGAACCGCGTTCTTGAAGGTCTCCTTGCCGTCCATCCGGAGGTAGTGCAATCGGCTGCCCACGGACTCCGCGGTCGCCGGACATCGGCTGCCTCCTCCAGGCATCGAAAGGAGATTTGCCTTTGAACCGTCGGCGCCCATGCAGACGGTCAGCAAACCGTGCGTGTTCGGACGATTCTGCAAAATGGCGGCTCCCGCGCCATCCCCGAACAAGACGCAGGTGTTGCGATCTTTCCAATCGATGATCGATGTCAGTTTCTCCGCGCCGATGACCAAGACGGTGTCATAAGTCCTGGACATGATGAACTGTTGCCCGACCTCGAGCGCGAAAATGAAGCCGGAACAGGCGGCCTCCAAGTCGAACGCGGCCGCGTTGCGAGCTCCGATTTTCTGCTGCACCAAACAAGCTGTCGCCGGGAACGGCATATCTGGCGTGATGGTGGCGACGATGATCAGATCGATCTGTTCCGGCTTGATGCCTCCCCTTTCCATGGCTCGGAGAGCCGCCGCGGCAGCGAGGTCGGAAGTGTGTTCGCCCACGGCGGCCACGCGCCGCTCTTTGATCCCGGTCCGCGAGGTAATCCATTCATCGGAAGTATCCACCACGCGCTCCAGTTCGGCGTTGGTGAGCACTCGTTCGGGAACGTAGGCTCCGACCGCCGCGATCGAACAAGTGCGGGCGATGAACCCGTGTTTGGCGCGGGGGTTGGTGAGCGTTTTCTCAGGAGGGGTGGCACTCATGCGGGGGCAGGCACGCCTGCCGCGCCAGTGGAGACGGCAATTTCTTTCACAATTTGGTCATTCACTCCGTGATGCACTATTTCGGCGCATTGTTTCAGGGCATTCATTACGGCGACGGGTCCCGCGGATCCATGGACTTTAATCACATGCCCATTCAATCCTAGCAAGGGCGCTCCACCGTAAGCTTCGGGATCCATCCGCCGCTTGATATTTCGAAAGCCGGCGCGAGCCATCAGCACCCCTAGCTTTCTCAGAGGCGACGTGCTCAACTCACGGCGCAAGAGCGCCAAGATCCCCCGGCCCATGCTCTCGCAGGTTTTTAGAACGATGTTGCCGATAAATCCATCCGTGACAACGACCTCTACGCGGTCCTCGAACAAGTCGTGCCCCTCCACGTAGCCCACAAAATTGATGGGTGCCGCCTGGCATAATTTCATCGCCTCGCGTGTCAATTCGGTGCCTTTTGATTCCTCCGAGCCGTTGCTCAGAATCCCCACCCGAGGCTTGTCACGGCCTAGGACTTGACGGGAATACACTGACCCCATGATCGCGAATTGCGCCAGGTGCAAGGGTTTGCACTCCGGATTAGCTCCCGAATCCACCAGGACGAACTCCTTTTCCAAAGAAGGAATGATGGTGGCGATGGCTGGCCGATCCACGCCGGGAAGCATGCGCAATCGAATCGTGGACGAGGCGACGATCCCGCCCGTATTCCCTGCGGAGATCACCGCATCCGCAGCCTGATGGCGCACCAGATCTACCGCGCGCAGGATGGAACAATCACGCTTGCGGCGCAATCCTTCTACAGGTTTGTCCTCCATCGTGAGGACTTCGCTTGCGTGAACGATGCGGACTCGGCTGTCGGTGAGTTTCTCCGCGGCTAGAGCGGCCTCGATCTGGTCGCGAGCCCCGGTCAGATGGACTTCGACGATGCGGGATTGTTGTTGAAGAGCCTCACGCACTCCTTGAATGATGGCCCGACATCCTCGATCCCCCCCCATGACATCCACGGCGACGCGCACAGGCATTAAGGAATAAAGAAACAGAGCGTTTCCAGAACCGCCCAAGGCCCTGGCTCGCTGCCGACTTTGCTAACCTTTCAGGCGCCGTTCAGGCCAGGGCGTTGATCGTAATCACTTGCCGCCCCTTATAGAATCCGCACGCGGGACAGACTCGGTGCGGCATGTAGGGAGCGGAACACTGAGGGCACGAGCTGGTTTGTGGCAATCTCAAAACGCTGTTGTAAGCCCGGCGCATGCGCTGGCGACTGTGCGACGGTTTACGCTTAGGAACACCCATAAATAATGGTAAACTACTTCAATTTTAATTGGTCAAGGGCCGACCATGCGGACGGTGTTGTCAATTTCTCGTCCTGACACGATGACCCTGCCGAATCCGTCGTTTTAATTGGCGCCACGGGCAACCCCCGACATTCCGGCTTACACAACGGATGTTGTGGTAAGGCGAACACAATATCTTCGCGCACGTAAGGCGTCAAGTCCACGGAATCGTCCTTGATCACCGCTCGTTCCTCGCCCTCCAGGGGTATGATCGCGTTCCAAGGATCCAGTTCAACGCGTTTTGTGAAAAGTTCCAAGCAACGCGCGCAACTGCAATCCAGGTCCATCTCGACCCGCCCTTGGACCAGTATGGATTCCTGTAATCGAGTGGCGGTCAGGCTGAATCGGACAGGCCGGTTGATCGAGACGAGCGGGTCACGAACATCCGCCAGGTCCAATTCGTCAGGCGATGCCTCGCCTTCCAGCACCTCGTCTTGCTTTTCCAGTCGTTTCAAGTTGAGCCGGAATTTCATGGTGTGGACTCCTTTTGATGGATTTTTGGGGAAATCCCCACGCGGTCCATCAGCGCGAGGGCGACGTTTTGGGGCACGAAACTCGTGATATCACCGCCCAAACGGGCTATCTCCTTCACAATGCGAGAGCTCAAAAAGGTGTAAGTGTCGCGCGGCATCATGAAGATGGTCTCAACGCGTTCGTTGAGCTTGCGGTTCATTAAAGCTAATTGGAATTCGAACTCGAAGTCCGAAACGGCCCTGAGACCCCGAAGAATCGCGTGCCCGCCCCTTCGTTCGACGTAGTCGACGAGCAGTCCCCGGAACGAGTCGGTCTCCACGATGGGAATGTGCAAGACGGACTCTTCCACGAGCCTTTTTCTTTCTTCGAGCGAAAACAAAGGGCTCTTCTCCTCGTTTTCAGCGACGGCGACGATGACTCGGTCGAAGAGCTTGGCTGCCCTTTGAATGACATCCAAGTGGCCGTTGGTCAGGGGATCGAAGCTGCCAGGATAGATCGCGACGCGCATCCTCCGAACTTACCATCCTCGCCGGAAAAAGGCCATATCGAAGGGCGGCAGGTCTCAATTCCCTTTGACGCATTCCTGGCCTTCCCTTAGGTTCCACTCGCTCGGCGGACGGCTTCACCCCCGCGTTGCGCCACCGTGACGCCCTGCCTTTAGCCGATTACTATTACCATTCCGGCATGTTAGGACTGATTATCAAAAAGATTTTCGGATCGAAGAACGATCGCGAAATTGCGAAATTGCGCCCACTCGTCGCGCGCATCAACGAGCTCGAAACCTCCCTTCAATCGCTGCCGGACGAAGCTTTGCGGGAAAAAACCGCCCTTTGGAAAGAGCGGCTATCCGCTATCGACAACCCGGATGAACTCGCCAAGCAACTGCTTGAGATTCTGCCCGAAGCGTTCGCGGTGGTCAAAAACACATGCCGCAGACTGTGTGGCAAGGACGTGATCGTGCGCGGGCATGCCGTTAGATGGGAGATGATCCCGTTCGACGTGCAGTTGATCGGCGGTCACTCCCTCCACACCGGCAGAATCGCGGAAATGGCGACGGGCGAAGGCAAGACCTTGGTGGCCACTCTGCCGGTTTACCTCAACGCCCTCACCG
>SYMW01000112.1 GCA_005805305.1 Verrucomicrobiales bacterium | reverse complement strand
GAAGACGCGCTGGAACTCGGGAAGAGTCGTCGGGAAGCCGCGGGGGTCCATGCCTGCAATCTAGCATTGCTCAGGCTGTTTGGCAATGAACCGGATAGGCATGGTTTATAGAAAGGAAACAGACCTCACGGACCCCATCCCTTCGGGCCTTTGGGTGTTCATCGACGAACACCCCGACAGCATTGACGATCGATCATTCTCGATTGATCTCAGCGCTCGGGGTGAGCGGGCTTATTATGTGAGTTGGCCCGCCAATTTTCACAACATGGGCGCGACGGTGGCTTTCGCGGATGGCCATGCGGAAACGCCCCGCTGGAAGGACCCGAGCACGTACCATGACAATCTGTATTGCGGGTGCCTCTCAAGCTACGCGAAAAGCAGCTTTTTCACCGTCAGCCCGAATAATCAGGACATTGCCTGGCTCCAAGAACGCAGCGCCGCGAGGCAATCGGGCGATCGTTGAGGCAGAGCCCGCAAGGCTCTCAAGCCACAACGAACCGCCGGGGATGCTGCTGATTGGCTTCCCAATAAGTTTTTTTTAGTTTGATCCGGGGATCGTCGGCAGAGGGCTGGGTGACGCCATTCACATCGGTCGCCCGGCACACCACGGCATGTTCCCCATCAACCGGATATTTCCAATCGTAAGACCAAAACGTCCAAGCATACGGAGTATCCACATCCTTCCGCAACCGGGCCTTCCACCAAGGCCCGCCATCCACCTGCAATTCCACCGAGGCCAGCGGTGTCCCGTCGCTCCACGCGGCGCCTGTGAACCGGAGGGCGCCATTCTTTAACCGGAGCAACCGGCCCACCATCGACTTCACATTCATCCAGCTCACGCTGCTTTCTTTCCAGGCCGTGCCACCCTCGATTTCTTCGCCACGAATGGTGACATAATCCCGGGCCATGAACTTGCTCATGAACCGACGATCCTGCACTTCAATACGGGTCAGCCACTTCACCCAGGCGACGCCGTACCACCCTGGAACCACCAGCCTGAGCGGCGCCCCATGGCCCGCGTTGAGGGGTTCTCCGTTCATTTCATACGCCAAAAGACAATCGAACCGCATCGCTTCGTCTCGCGACAAACTGCGGGCAAAATGTTGGGGATACTCTTTCTCGCGAACTTTCTCGTTCTTTTGGTCCGCGCCGTAAAACACGACCTCAACCCCTCGATCTCTAAGCCCGCAGCCTTTCAGCAATGGCGCCAGCGGAGTTCCGGTCCACCGAATATTCCCCACCGCGCCCATAAACCCCGGCCCCGCGCCATTCCCGGAGCATTCCAGCGTCGCGATGATATCCTTCTTGGGCAGCGCTTTGACTTGGCTCAAAGTGAGCGTTTGCGGTTTGCTGACCAGCCCGCCGATATCCAGCTTCCACGCGGCCGCATCCAACGTGGGAGTTCCGTAATGGCCTACGGTGAACAGATCCTCGGAGGGAGTCATCCAGGAGGCCAATTCATCCCACTTCACCATGCGGCGCTTCGGGTCGAAGGGTTGGGGGTCCACGAAAGGCACATGCACCGCGCCTTCTCCGGGGCTGGAAAGGCCAAATGCCGTCAACGGCGATTCAACGAATGCGAGGGCCGTCGCGGCCGTGGTGGATTGAAGCATCCGTCGTCTGGTTAATGAAATGCTCATCGATTTGGGATTAAAGGATCCGCTCCCCGGCCAGCGCGATCAATTCGCTCGCATGGACTCTTGGACGTACTTCACAACCCGGGCGTTGTCATCGCCCGCGGCCCACACGGCCCGGAGAAAATCGGCGGCGTGGACGTTCACACTCTCCAAGAATGGACGGTCGCCGCCGCAGCCGTACATCAGGTCGGGAGGCATCTCACCCTTCAATTTCGCCCGGGCCTTCTCGATCAAGCGTGGGAGCCACGCGATTCCCGCGACTTCCGCCTGCTTGGAAGGGAGCTGATTCATATCGATCACGCGAGTAGAAGGGATCCCTTTTTGAATGGTGAGAAAATAATCGCGCCGCACCGCCGTCACGAGCAACGTGAACTCGTAGTCCGGCTCACCGTAACGCTCGCCGTCATCCACGAAATCGAAAAGCTCCTGCGCCGTGCAACCAATCGTCGCCAGAGCGGCCTGCTGGGCCGGATCAAACATCTTTCCCGGCCGAGTGACTCCCGCGCGATGGGCCTTCAAACCGCTTTCATAGATCCCGCGAAACTCACTGGTCCAATGATAATGACGCATCAGCCGATCTTAACGCGAAAAGTTTCGATTGCAAAGCATCGCTTTCAAGCGTCTCAACCCTTACTTCATCCTCAGCTCATGCGTCAGAAACGCCAGTTTATCGGCCCATTCTTCAATCACTTTGGCGGTCGGCTTGCCGGCGCCATGTCCGGCCTTGGTGTCGATTCGTATCAGAACGGGCCTCTTCCCACGATGCGCGTGTTGCAACGCCGCGGCGTATTTGAAACTGTGCCCCGGAACCACGCGATCGTCATGGTCGGCGGTGGTGATCAACGTCGCGGGATAGGAGGCTCCCTGTTTGAGATTGTGCAGCGGCGAGTAAGCCGCCAGCGCCTTGAACTCGTCCGGATTGTCGGAGGATCCATAGTCGGAGACCCAGGCCCAGCCAATGGTGAATTTATGGAAACGCAACATGTCCATGACCCCCACCCCGGGCAAGGCCGCCGCGAAAAGATCGGGGCGCTGATTCATGCACGCGCCGACCAACAACCCACCGTTGCTGCGACCTTCGATCGCCAGCTTGGAAGGCTTGGTGTAGCGGTTCGCGATGAGCCATTCGGCCGCCGCGATGAAGTCATCGAACACATTCTGCTTTCTTTCTTTGGTGCCCGCCTTGTGCCACTCCTCGCCATACTCCCCGCCTCCCCTGAGATTCGCCACCGCAAAGACACCTCCCATCTCCATCCAGGCCAGCAAAGCGGGCGAAAACGAGGGAGTCAGGCTGATGTTGAACCCTCCATAGCCATACAAGTACGTCGGAAGGTTGCCGTTGCGTTTGAGGCCTTTTTTATGCGTCAGGAACATCGGCACTCGGGTCCCGTCCTTGCTCGAATAAAACACCTGGTGCGTTTCATAGGCCTCGCTGTTGAAACCGACCTTGGGCTCGCGAAAAACCTCGCTCCGCCCCGTTTTCAAATCCAACCGGTGGATCGCGCCAGGCACCGTGAACGAGGTGAATGAAAAAAAAGTTTCCGCGTCAGCCTTTTTTCCCCCGAAACCCGATGCCGATCCGATGCCAGGCAAACGCACGTCTCCAATGAGGGATCCATCCAGCCGATAACGGCGGACCACACTCCGCGCATCTTTCAGATAAGTGCCGATGAACTCGCCGTTCACCACCGCCGCGGCGGACAAGGTTTCAGGGCTCTCCCGCACAAGCTCCTTCCAATTCTCCCGCGCGGGGCGCGCCACGTCCACTTCGATGACGCGGCGCTTGGAAGCCTTGTAATCCGTCAGAAACCAGAAGCGTGCGCCCTCGCTCTCAATGAAATCGTAGGAAGCATCGTAATCGTCGAGCAACGGCGTCACGGCGGCTCCCGGCGCCGTCAGGTCCGAGTAATAAACCCGGTTGCGAGGATCGGTCCCCTGCCGGATCGTGATGATCAAGTAACGCCCATCCTCCGACACCGATCCGTCGAACATCCACTCTTTCTTGTCGGGGCGGTCGTAAACCAGCGAGTCTTTCGATTGCGGTTCGCCGACGCGGTGATAGTAAAGTTTGTGATAGTAATTCGACTTGCGCAGCTTGTCCGATTCCGAAGGCTCGTCGTAACGGCTGTAAAAGAATCCCTTCCCGTCCTTGGTCCAAGAAACGCCTGAAAACTTCACCCACTGGAGGCTATCGGAAAGGTCCTGGGCGGTCTGAACGTCGCGCACGCGCCATTCCTGCCAGTCGGAGCCCGACCGCGAGATGCCATAGGCCAGCAACCGTCCATCGTCGCTCACCTGGTAGGATGTCAGCGCCACCGTGCCGTCCGAAGACAGTTTATTGGGATCCAGCAACACGGAAGGGGACGCCTCCAATGAGGATAGCGTGTAAAGAACGCTCTGATTCTGAAGCCCGTCGTTCTTGCTCAAGAAATAGCGGCCGCCTTGCTTGAACGGCACTCCATACCGCTCGTAATTCCACAGTTCAGTGAGTCTTTTCTGAATAGCCGGACGCTTCGGGATCGATTTCAGATACTTGAACGTGACCTGGTTCTCGGCGGCCACCCACACCTTGGTCTCGGGGGAGTCGGGATCCTCGAGCCAACGATAAGGATCCGCGATCCGCTGGCCATGATACACGTCGACTAGATCGCCGCGCGCGGCCGACGGATACTTGACCGCCGCGCGCAACCCTTCGCCCCCCGCGAACACCATTCCCGCCGCCAGAGTTGCGATCCCTAAATCAAATCCGAACTTTTGTTCCAACATAACCCGTTGCAGTTTGTTTGAGGACAATCATGAGCGAAGCCCGTGAAACCTTTTGATCATCGCCGCGACGGGGGGCCGTTATCAATCACTTTTGTCCACGCACCGCGGTCGGTTGGCGGTTCGCGTGTCCCGGAGGCTGGCTCAGTGACGAGACCCATAGTCTTTCTGGGGAAAGACGCGACCCGTTCAAGACAGAACGACATCGGGCTGGAGGCGTCGGTCCCCGATAAAGCTTTTTAATTCCGGGCCGTTTGCCACACTTTTAATTCGATGACGCGAAGAACGAAGATCATAGCAACGCTGGGGCCCGCCACGGAGACTCCAGAGATGATTGGCGCCCTGATCGAGGCGGGTGTGAATATTTTCAGGCTGAACATGTCGCACGCGCCGCATGATTGGGTGCGGCGGCTCGTGAAGGACATTCGTTCGATTGCCAAGCAAAGGGCGGTTTCCATCGGGATTCTCATGGACACCCAGGGGCCCGCCATCCGAACCGGGGATCTCCCGGTTGCGTTGGATCTGAAGCCGGGCCAGGAATTCACGCTGACGGTCCGGGGTGAGAAAAGCGAGGAAGTTCACTCGGTGGACGTGAACTATGAGGACTTTATCAACGACATCAGCGTTGGAGACGTTGTGCTGGTGGACAATGGCCAGATCCACATGCGGGTCATGGCGAAAAAAAAGAACCGTGTCGAATGCAAGGTGCTGACACCCGGGAAGCTAGGAAGCCGCCGCCACATCAATCTACCCGGCGTGCGTGTCTCCCTGCCTGCCTTGACGCAGAAGGATATGGCCGACGTGGAATTGGGAATGGAAGTCGGGGTTGATTTTATCGCGCTTTCCTTCGTTCGCGAGGCGAAGGATGTGGAACTGTTGAGGACGGTTTTGTCCAAGGCGAAGCCCGCGCCCCAAATCATCGCGAAGATCGAGGATCAACTCGCGGTGCGCCATCTGGAGGCGATTATTGAGGTGTCGGACGGGATCATGGTGGCGCGAGGGGATTTGGGAATCGAGTGTCCCTACGAAGAGCTTCCGATCATCCAGCGAAAAATCGTGAAATCGTGTCTGAGGGTGGGGCGCCCGGTGATTGTGGCGACGCACATGCTGGAGAGCATGATTGTGAGTCCCATGCCGACTCGCGCCGAGATCACGGACGTGGCGAACGCGGTGTTTGAGCAGGCGGACGCGATCATGCTGAGCGGTGAAACCACGGTTGGCAAATACCCGGTGCAATGCGTGCAAGTGCTCGACAAGGTGGCCTGCCGCATCGAGCGGAGCGGTGGCGCGAACTACCAGTTGCAGGCCCAATTCACCAGCCCACGGCAAAAGATCGCCAAGAGCGCGGTGGTGATGGCGGATGACCTGAGGGCGCACGCGATCCTCGTTTTCACGCTGAGAGGGAACATGGCGCGGCACACAGCCTGGATGCGGCCCCGGCATACGCCGATCATCGCCATCTGCGAATCGTGGTCGGTAGCCGACTCGTTGTCCTTGCCGCGAGGGGTGATTCCCATGGTGATGCCCTTTCATCACGAGGCGCCGGAGAAGACCATCGATCCCGCGCTGGAGAAATTGGTGGCGCTGGGCATGCTGAAGAAAGGGGACACGGTCGTCATCATCAGCTCGCTTTCATCTGGGTCGCACATCGTGGACGCGACGCAAATGCGCGTGTTGGATTAACCGCGCACCCAAAAGGATCCGGGGATGGTTGCGCCACCCGGAGGTTTCCTGTAAGACTGCACCGACATGAATGCCATTGATTCACGCCTGCGCGTCACAGCCGTCTTCTGGCTGGGCGTGGCCTGTTTGTTTGCCGTTTTCATCGCCTACATGTTCGCCACCGATATCGCGGGCGTCATGTTCGTGATGGCGGGCGTGGGCTGGCTGGTGCTGCTTCCCTACCACACGCAGCTTTCAGCGATGATTTCGATGGCGACTTTTAGTTCGGCGCTGATCGTGCCGTTCTTTCCTGGGCGGCCCTTTTTCTGGGAGTTTGCGGCTCTTTTGGCGTGGTCTGGCTTGGTGATCACGATTTCCCTAAGACGGTACGCCTCGGACGCGGGGCGCGTGTTTCAGGAGAACAAGTGGCTTTTCGCGGGTGTGGTGGGCTATTGCGCTGTGCTCATGATCACGATGGTGTACCGGGGGGTGGGCCTCCGCATTTTTGGCGGCGAACAGATGGGCGGGCGATCTTATTTCCAGCAATTGGCCTGCGCGATTTTCCCGTTTCTATTTTTGCTGTGCCGGCTGGATCGCGCAACGATGGTCAAGCTTTTCATGATTCAGTGTGTGTTGACTTCCACGTTTCTGGTGTCCGATTTCGTGTTCTCGAGAGCCTCCCAGGTGTTCTTTCCAATCTTGCAGTTTTTTGAGCTTCCCAACGACGCGATCAATTTCGAGGCCCAAAGCTTGCGTCACGGAATTCGGCGGTTTCAATCTTTGGGAACCTTCGGCCAAGGAATGATCGTCCTCTTGTTGGTGCTGGTGCCGCTTCGGAAATTCCTGACCGAGCGCGGCTTGTATCTGATCCCCCTGACGATCGGGCTTCTGGGAATGGGCGTGCTCAGCGGACACCGTTATCTGATTCTGATCGTTGGCATCACATTCCTTTTCTGCATGGCTGGCCAGCGGATTTTCAATGTGCGCAACGTCATTCTGCTCACGTTCGTGGTGCTGTTCGGAATCGCCCTGACCTACCTGGTGGCCCCCAAACTGCCGCTGGCGGCTCAGCGGGCGGTCTCTTTCCTTCCCGCCATCCAGGTCGATGCCGGCGCGAAAGCGGATGCCTCCGTCACGCTGTTCGTGCGGGAACGCCTCAGGGCGACCGGGATGTCCATGATTCCCGAGTATTGGTGGATGGGGCGGGGTTTCGGCATGTCCTCGCTGACGGACTATTCCCTCTTCTGGGACCCCACAACGATCACGCTGCACGTGAATCAGGGCCGTTTTTATAATGGCTTCATAGGATTGATGGTGAACACCGGCGTCTTTGGCACCTTTTTCATGATGATGTTCCTGCTCGCGGGCACGTCCATGGCGTTGAAGGTGATTTTTGGGTACCGACAAGAGCATTATGAAACGCAGTTTCACAGATTGGCGTGCGTCGTGGCGAGCCTCTGGATGGCCAATACCATCGCGTTTCTGTTCTTCCACGGGGACAGCGAATGGGCCATGAAAACGTTCGCGCTGCAAGCCGGCCTCCTGCTTTCCTGCAAAGCGCTTCTGACGATGGAGGAGGCCGAGGGCGAGTCCATGCGGG
>SYMW01000111.1 GCA_005805305.1 Verrucomicrobiales bacterium | reverse complement strand
GCTGGGGCCTCATGACAGCATGACATTATTCCTTTGTGACTCATTCGTCACAGACCGGGAGGGTATGCTTCTCATTCGTGCCTCGCCATAATGTCATGATTCCGCCAGCAAAGCCCGAATTTATTTTTGCACGGACCCTTAGAACTGAAAATAAATGAACGATCCCGCGGTTGAGGAGCAGAAACACAGATAAAGGATCATGGATGCCGCCAACACGACGCGGGCCACTGGCTGGGCGAGCCAGGGACGCAGCCGGGATTCGTACAGGAACTGATACGACCACACCAAAGCCACCAGGAGAAGCATGAGAGCGGGAACCCCGGGATCAACCCAAGAGCCGGACACGATGCGCCGCACAATGAAAATCGCCTCCGTCAAGCTCTCGGCTCGGAAGAAAATCCAGGCGAAGCAGACAAACACGAACACGCCAATCTGTTTTGCCACTTTGGGGACTCGCTCGCGATAGAATGCCGACCGCTCCAACTCGCGGGTCACCATCACTCCAAAAGCGTGCAGCAAGCCCCACACCACGAAACTCCATGCCGCGCCGTGCCAGACTCCCGAAATAAGAAATGTGATGAACAAATTCCTGTAAGTCTTGAAAGCGCCATGCCGATTTCCGCCCAGCGGCACATAAACGTAATCGCGAAACCAACTCGAAAGGCTCATGTGCCACCTCGACCAAAACTCCCCCAACCCTGTCGCGAGATAGGGGTTGTTGAAGTTCAGGATCAGATGAAATCCCATCATCCGAGCGAGCCCCCGCGCCATGTCGGTGTAACCGCTGAAATCGAAGAATATCTGCCACGCAAACGCGAATGTCGCGGCCGCGAGCGCGCTGGCGGATTGGGTCGTCGGATTGTCGTAGACTCGTTCGACGTAAAATGACAGGTAGTTGGCCAGAGCCAGCTTTTTGAATAATCCCGCCAAAAAGAGCGAGCCGCCATCCGTGAGATTCGACCATTTAAACTCCGGAAAACGCTCAAACTGAGGCAGCAGATTCTTTGCTCTTTCGATGGGCCCAGCCATCAACTGGGGAAAGAAGCAGACGAACGTTGCGAACCGGAGAAAATGGCGCTCCCGATGCACTTTTCCAAAGTAGAAATCGATTGTGTAGCTCAGGGATTGAAATGTGAAAAAAGAGATCCCCACCGGCAAAAGATAAGCCGCACCGAAAGGCATCAGGCTGGCTGGATCCGCCAATTTCACGGCAATGCCAGCCCAAGCCAGCACTTCATTGATATTCTCGATCACGAAGCGGGCGTACTTAAAGAACAGAAGGAGCGCCAAGTTATTGAACAGACTAATAAAGAGCCAAGTCTTGCGGCTGCTGAGAAGCGAGCCCACCGCCATCAGCAGAAATATGAGTCCCATGAGAGAAGACAGTGGCCGAAGGGTCGCGGGTCCCGTCAGCACGAGAACCCCGGCAACGGCCACGGAAGCGAGTGACCCCAGAAAGGCCGCCTTCAGCACCCAGTCGCCAAACCGAAGCCGTGAGAGCCTGGCCTTGATGTCCACCCTCGCCCCTTCACGGGGGCAGTGATCCATCAGCGCCACCAGGAAATAGTCCAGCGCCGTGGAATAAACGACCAAGAGCAGATAGTAAGGATTCCACCAGCCGTAAAAAAAATAGGAAGCCAGGAGCAGCCAGGGGATCCAGAATCTGGTTCTCCCAAGCGCGAAAAACACCGGGAGGACGACGAGCAAGAAGACCAGGAATGGCCAGGTGTGAAATAGCATGGATAACGCAGCAACCGCGAATCGGCCCAGCGCGGAACAACTCTGCCGGGATTACTTCACGCCCCTTTCCAATTGAGCGAGGGCTTCTGGCGAAACGCGCCGAACGGCGCGAAATCCGCAGTAATCCGTATAGAAACAGGCGTCCGTATCGCCCGTGTGCTGGCCCTGGCGAAAGGTGGCGCGGCACATCTCCGCGCTTGATTTCCAGGACCCTCCGCGAGTGACCCGCTGAACATCCTTCCCTGGGCTCTTGGGGCCTGTCGGATCCACTGACGGACTCACCCCGTAGAACGTCGGGCTATAGACGTCCTCGCACCACTCGGAAACATTTCCATACAGGTCATGGAGCCCCCAAGCATTAGGTCGCTTCAGGCCCACGGCATGGGTCTTCTGATCTCCATTGGCATCGAACCAGGCATATTGCTTGAGCTTTTCCGGCTGCCCAAAATCATACCGGGATCCGCTGCCCGCGCGGCAGGCGTATTCCCATTCCGCTTCCGTGGGAAGCCGATAACCGTCCGCGGTGAAATCGCAATCCCAGTCCGGCGTTTTTTCATTGTAACAGGGCTTCAGCCCCTCAAGCAGAGAACGTTCGTTGCAATACTGCTTGGCGTCGCGCCAGCGAACACGCTCCACGGGCCGCCCGGGCAGCCCATTCCAACGCGAGGGATTGGGCAATTGAACTTGGGCCAGCAGTTCTTGAGTGACTTCATAAGTATCCATGAGGAATGCGCTGACTCGGACAAGATGAGCCGGGCCTTCATCGGAATTCCCCTGGTTGTCGCCCATGGTAAATTCACCGCCGGGAATCCACACCATCTTGACCCCTGATTTGGTCGTAATCTCAAAGGGCTGCTCCCCCGCGTTCGACCCGGTGCGAGATCCTAATTCGGATTGGGACTTCGAGTCAGATCCGGCGCCGGGATTCGGTTTGCCGCAGCCAGCGCTCGCCACTGCCAGAATGCCCGCCGCCATGCACCAACCCAGCCGAGCGCCGTTCATGCGCTTCATCGTTTTGAACTCCCTTTCGATGAAGGCTTGAACCAAGCAGATTCCTTGTTGCTAAAACCGTCGGTCGTGACTTTTGAATAATCCGCCAAAGTAGCCTTGTTCAAATCCAGAACGCCGGACCGCTCAGCGGAAACCGCCAATATATCCCAGCCCCCGGCGTAGACCCCCACGATCTCGCAGGCGGATTGGAATGTTCCTGGTTTGCTCAAGTCCCCTTTCCCGACGGGACCTCGACTCAGGCTCAGGAATCGGCTGTCGGGGGACCAATCCACGTGATAGATATGATTGGTCGCGTCGAGCACGCGTACACGCGGGGCGCCGACCGAGGGAGTCTCCGCTTCCAGATCGATGGGGGCGGTGGTGAGCTCGTGATCACTGGGACCCCAAGCCAGTTGTTTGCCGTCAGGGCTGAAGCAGGGCCGGCACCCAGGGATCTTGAGATTAATGATCCGGTCCCCCCGAGCTTCGATCAGCAATATAGCGTGATCCACTCCCATCCCCGCATGCACCGTCGCCACTATCCACTTGCCGTTAGGGGCGTAAGACGGGTTGTAAAGATGGTGCAATTTCCCGGCATTGGGATGGGGTTCGATATGGCCATCCTCAACCCTGCAAAAACTCATCCCTTTGGTGTAATAGTCGATCACGTTGAACTTGGGATATTCCTGGGGCAAAAAGCCGATCACTTTGCTGTCAGGAGCCCAAAACGGCTCGCGGGCGTGATCCGCCAACTTCCGACGGTTGGCGCCGTCCAAGTCCATCACCCAAAGACTGCGAATCGTCTCCCGCCCTTCGCCCTCGTCGACATTGAAACAAATCTTCGTTCCATCTGGAGAAACCTGCGGATAATGCTCATGCTCCTTGGAACGAGTCAGATTGACTGGATTGGTTCCATCCGGATTCGCGATGAAAATATCCCAGTTGTCCTTTTGATAACTTTCGTAAGCGATTTTAAACGGCGAATCCTTGAGTCGATCTCGAAAAACAGCCCGATCGGACCCTAACAAATCTTTGGATGGAAACAGCACCCCCATCCACAACAGAAATGCAGGATAAGCACGAAACCAAGGCCGGCGCCGTTTCAAAGAGAATTTCATGGGGTCGAGATTAGATTTCCAGGAAACCCCCAGCAAGCCCGAAGGTGATTCAAGCCAAAACCCATCGGTGAAATGGCCCGTCGATCTCAAAAAACGCCGGCTTTTCCCGTTACCGCGCGGCGAAAGAATGACAATCCCGAAGCGGCGCGCTCCGCAGAATTTGTTTGAACGCCCGCGCGCCGGAGTCAATCAATAGAGTCATGCTTCTTTTGATGATTCTCAAAAAAGGTTTGGAATATCCGCCAACGGGGTCCAAATCACGACGACGATCAACAACGAAGCCAAGCATTTCGTGAAAACTGACAGGAACTCCTCTGGATCGACGCGCCTGGCCTGGGCCATCACGCTCGGTTACGCGATTCTTTACGGGGGCATCGTCTTCGTCGTCTCCCAATATTGGCTGATGCTTCCGATTTGGCTGCGCACCATCGCCGCGCTTGGATTGATCTTCGTGGCGGGAGTGGGGTTGATCCGAATCAAGGGAATCTACGGAAGACGGAAGACCGCCGAGACAAAGGACAACAACGCCAAAGCGGAGTAAGGGCCGGGGTCACTTTTTTTCCTTGCCGGCCTGGATCAGCACCAGCGCATTCCCCATCCCCCGTTCTTGACCCTCCGAAGGATTGTTCATCACGTGGCCGTAGACCCAGAAAGTTGCGGAGCCGCCTCCATCCAGCCCCATGGCCTCCTCACAACCCAATTTAACCAAGTATTGGGAGAGCTCCGAAAACGTCATGCCCACCGATAATTGCAATTGACGGCCATCCACTTCCACGAAGTAAATGAAGTCCCGATTCCATCCCAAGGCGGAGCGAGGATGCCGCACGTTCGCTTCGTTCAACGGAACCACTTTGCCGTTTCGAACTAAAGCGGGGCCGCCGCCAATGGCAGTTTTCACTCCAGTTAAGGAGGGAGTGGTCGCCGTGGAAAGGCTCAACTTGGAGCCAATTTCAACGGGAGGAAGCTTCGCCGCCAAATCTGCCGCCAAAGAAAGGACCATGGTCTCGGGTGTGATGGGGCTGTCCCCTCTCTTCGTGACCGTTCGCACACGCGCGGAAAAATTCTCACCGGGCGCCAAGGGAAGCCAGGACGAGCCGCCATCGCGCTCGAGAATCAGCTCGAGTCCGCCGCTTGTGTGAGTCGATCTTCCCACCACCGAAGTGTAAAGCACCGCCTGCTCTTTGTTGCGAGCTTCGTTCAATCCAAATCGAGTCTTGTTGCCTGACGGCCAGAGGACCTCGAATTGAGAGGTGACAGTGCCCATGCGCGGGCTGCCGTTGGTATCCATCCAGAAACAGGTCCAATCCCGAGGACCACTGACGAGCTCACCCCGCATGATTTGGATTCCTTTCGGATCTCCTTTGTAAACGGAACGGTCGTTGTAGTAATCGCCGTTAATAGCCGCCACGGGGCGTCCTAAGTTGGATGGCATACGCGCCAACTGTTCGCTCAGCGTGCTCAGTCCAAATTGCGCTCCGCGAGCCAGGGTGGTATGAAGTTCGAACCTTGGATCTCCTCGGTTGACCTTGACGGTGTGAATCGACCAGGGACCCGAGGCAATCTCATCACGCTGATAGGCAAAACCGTGTGGCAAACGTGTGTTCGCCGCATCCGCCGCGAACATGCATGAAGGGCATCCACCGCCGAGCAGGCAAGCAAACCCGAACGCGATGGGCCACCAAGTCAGCCTCCTGCTTGGAGTCAGAGTTTGCATCGTTCCATGTTTCATAAACTGTCGAGCAACTTGAACCCGCCTGAAGATCGGGACGGCGGTTTCCGGGTTTCAAAATCCCACCACGTCATTCAAGCCAGCGGCGGCTGTCGGCCAACGCGAGTGTCACGAAATCCAGGCAACCGAGCCACCCAAACTCCCCCCGCCACGCTTCGCCCACCCAAAAAACGCCGGGCTCTCTATCCCGTCCGATCGTCACGCCTTGTTCTAAAACCAAGGCAACAGATACTCACAACCATTCAAAAACTCAATCGCGGCTTGCGTGAAGGGGTTGATTCCGCGCCCCCTTTGCCATGAACCGAGAAATCGAACCCTTTGATCGACTTGGCCGCCAACGTTCCCAGTGCCTTCTGCAAAGCATAAATGTTTCCATTGGGATTTGTGTGAACCCTGTTGGACAGGAGGATGCAAAAACTCTGGGAAAAGGGATCAATCCAAATGCTCGCCCCGGTAAAGCCTGTGTGCCCATACGAACCAATCGGAAACAGTTCTCCGCGCGGCCTGCTGAAATCGGTGTCGATATCCCACCCCAAGCCTCGCCGCTCCGGGATCGCCGAGGAAGTCTGATCACGCACCATCATTTCCACGCTGTCGGCTCGCAGAAGGCGAAAGCCATCGAGCTCCCCTTTTCGGAGCATCATGCGCGCGAACCGCGCCAGATCAGCCGCGGTGGTGAAAACTCCCGCATGGCCGGATGCACGATTCATCGCGCGCGCCTTGGGATCATGAACCAGGCCGCGGTGGGCGATGCGCCCCGAGCGGTCCGTGGGAGCGATTCGCGAAAAATCGGCCGGCGCCGGCGCAAAGAAAGTGTCACGCATACCCAACGGCGCGAATATCTCCTTTCTGGCAAATACATCCAACGAAACTCCCGAGACCCGCTGAACCACTTCTGCCAGCAAAATGTAATTCAAGTCGCTGTAAAGATGAACCGCCCCCGGTGGAGAGGATGGCGCCTCGGCGCAAAGCTCGTTGATCATCGCCTCGCGGTTTGACCAATCGGGAGTCCGGCCCAAAGAACGACCGAGTCCGGAAGTATGTGTCAGAAGATGGCGCAATGTGATTGAATCCTTCCCACCCGCTTTGAACTCAGGAAGAAATCTTGACACGGGATCGTCCACCTTCAGTTTGCCGCGCTCTTGCAGCATCATGATGGAAGGCGCCGTCGCCATCACTTTCGTCAACGAAGCCACATCAAAAAGTGTGTCAACGGTCATTCGTTCTTTCGTGGGGGACACGGCCCGAAATCCATGCGCCCGATGATGGATCGCGCCTTTGGATTCCACCCACAACACTCCCCCAGGGATCTTTCGATCCTCGATCGCCCGCCGAATCTCCAAATCCATTCTCGCCAAGACACTGGAGTCCAGCCTGTCTTCGGCCCAAAGGCCAACCGGCAGGAACAGTGCCACGAGAACCGCGTGGCTAAGGGTCCGGCGGAAAAACACGACCTGCGAGGCGCCATTGAGGCACGCCGCCAAAAGGCTCCTCGTGTCATGAGAGCTTTTGTCCATCACAATCCGTGGCGCCAGTCCATTCATTTCGCAAGTCGATAGAATTGGGCGGATGACCGCGATTGAAGGAAGATCGAATTAGCTTCCGAGCCCTGGACGCTCCTCCATGGGCCCATCGGAGTGATCGCGGACTGCAGCATGAACCCGGATCCTTTCCAACTCAATTGGACGCCCCCGCTCGCGATGTTGATTTCCAGTTTAGTGCCTCCCTCCTCGGGTTCGCGAAGGCTCAATCCCATCCCAAACGTCATGTCGGCGCTTCTGAGATGATAGTTATGAACTTCGACAGCCAGGCAATTTTCCCCGACAACGGCGCTGGTCAATGAGGCGAGGGGCACTGTGAATTGATCCAAACAAGTCGCGTCGCCATCGCAGCCAAATCCCGTTGCCAACGTGGCGTTGCTTGAAACGGCGGGCATCCGCAGCCGATACACCTCCACTCCGTTCAGATAAAAAACGGCGCCGTCATCGACGTATGCCGTGAAGTGAAGCGAGGCGCCGGGAACGATCCTCGGCAGGGAAAAGCGTGTTCGAAAGGAGTAGGTGACGAACGGATACCCATTGTTGGCGGGGCTCGCCTCGAGCCGGGTGGCTTTCGGTTGGACCTGGGCGTTCGGCCCGCTCGCGCGAAGGTCCACCCATAGCAGGGCCGGTGCCGGCCCCTCCCACGCCGAGTCATCATAATCGAGCTCAGTCCAAGGCACGCCATCGAGATCCTCGGTGGTGTGCCTCCACGCATGACCGATGTCGAACAACTGATTGGTCGTGACGTGATTTTCCGTTGAGAAACGAAACATGGGAGAAGTGAATGTCTCGTCGCCGGCAACTGAAACCACCCTGTAATAGTAGCGGGTGCCGGGTGAGAGCTCATCCAGGATGACGTGATGTTGCGTCGAGAGGCCTGCTTGTGGCATCGTCCTCGATCCAAGCGCGCTCGTGGTCCCGTAATGTAACTCGCCGGTCGCGGGGCTCGTAGTCGTCCAACTGACGCTCGCGGTCGTGTCATCAGGACGGGCGGCAACGTCGTTGATGAAACCCTTGAGCGGTTTCGCATAGATACCCAGATGACTGCCCACCGTGCGTTCCCGTCCGGAATCGGCGACGGCGCTGGAACGGTTTAATCGGACCGGTTCCCCAAGCGAATTCTGCATCACAAGGGTCGTGGACCCGCCTCCGTCCATGTTGATGCCATCATAAGCCCCGAGCAGCAGGAGCCATCCGGCAGATTCGTAATCGGAGGCCCCAATACTGTATCCAGGTTGGCGACCGTCAATGGCTATCAGATACAAAAACCGTTTGTCCTCAGAAACGCCAAATACAGTTCGCGGATTCGAGTCGAACCTGCCAGACCGGGGAGCGATATTGATCCCACTCCGGACCAGAACAGCATCTCCGGCCACGGCCGTATGAACGCCTTCAACGCTCGTGGCTGGCCAGTTCCTTGGAATCACAGTGGGTTGGTTGCTTCTGTCAAAAATGATGGCCGCGGCATGCGCCAAGCTTTCCTGCGCCGAAACCACTATTCCTTCACTGACGGAAAGGCCGTACACATCCATCGGATATCCAGGAGGCAAGTAATAAGCGCCCGTGTCGAAAAAGTTCGCGTTGATCGCGGCTTGCAACCGATTGGTTCTCAGAAAATCACTCACTGTGAGCGCGCCCACCTCTCTCACGCTGGAAATGTAATTGGCATTTCGCGGAGTCGTTAGCAAACGAATGTCAGGATCCTTCAGGTCGACTCGAAGAGCGTGCACGACGTGGCGGTTGGGGAATTCCGTGCTCGCGGAAAGGTTCGTGCTCACCGAGTGGTCCACTCCCTGAAAAATTGGGATCCACGGGCCCACGGCAGGCGCCGAGAGAATGACAGTGCCCGGCTGGAGAAAAGAACCTAAAATGACGCAGAACAGCAAAGAGACATGACGGCGCCTGGACATAGAATTCAGGAACACTGGATCGGCGAATGAGTTGCGTAGGTTCTGCCTGTTCATGGATTCGATTCGACCTTAGCGTCCGCTGTATTGATAATCGTAGCCTGTGATGGGATCTCGCAGATAAGCCGCCGTATGGCCGTCATAAAACATCTTCGTCAAAGCGACGCGGCCATCCACAAATGCCACCACGCTTTGGGCGTCCTTATAAAAAGGAGTGTTGGAATTGCGAGTTCGGCTGCGATGCCAGGACAATGGGGCGTGGGCCGACCACTCCATCACGAGGAGGGTTTTCGCTGGTTGCGCTATGGAGGCTCGCTTCCAACCGGCGATGTTCGGCGCGCCCAACAAAGTAACGCCGTTAAAAACATAGCTGGCGAAGTCGAAACGCGCGGTCGCCCAAAAAGGCTGAGGGTCCGTGTAGCCGCGATCCAATGGGCAAGCGAACACCCGGTCATTCGTCGAGGAGGCTCCGCTCAGTCCCATGTATCCCTTTACTTCCTCTTTGTACCACCACCAGGACTCTCCCAAGGGCGACAGCGTGGCTCCAGGCAAGATGTCCTGGTGATCCGCGGCATACCGGTGGATTGCCGATCCGATCCGACTCAGGTTTTCCTGGCACAACAACAGCCGACTCTTGCTTCTGAACAAATGCACCGGGATCGACACGGTGGCCCCCACCATCGAGATCATCGCCAACACGACCAGCAGATCCGTTCTTGAAAAGGCTGTGCGATCCACCTGTTTGAAGGGGACCAAGCCAGTTTGCCAGAACTTCATTCGAGGCCTCCTTCCGGCTTGGAGGGAGACAAGTGCTTGCCGACGGGCAACGACGAACCTCGCCGCAGAATGGAAAACCGTTGCTCGAATGAATCCGGGGCACTCGCGGCGGAAGGGATGCTCGCGTCACGGCTATTTCGATTGACCACGGCAGCATGCAGCAAACCCGCTTCGAACAGTTGGCGAAGATCGATTGTTCCTTCCACGTTTCCGGTGTAAAAAGCAACAATGCTCGGCTTGATGGCGCCCAGTTGACGGCGTTGCGCTTCACTCAAAATGGGAGGGCCCAGCAAGGACACGATCACATCTCCCGCCGCTGCCCGGCGAATCACTTCAAAAAAATCGCCCGGAGGCACTTCCATCGGTTTCAGCGGATTCAACTGAATCGGCCTCAAAATGGCCTCTGGCGATTTGGATCGCCGAAGCTCCTTCCGAAACCCTTTGATCACGAGGTCGGTGGCGGGATGCGGAAAAGCGTCGGTGTCACGGCAGATCAATACGGTCCGCCCTCCAGATCCCAGCATACCCAAGGCCTCCCGCGCCAGATTTCTGCCGATCGCAGATTGGAGGCTCTTCTCAGGACGCGGAGGCAGGGGAAAGAAGGAAAGCCCCAACGCTCCGACCGAAACAGCGATCGCGGCGATCGCGAGGATCTCAGTGGCGCTTCGTGAAAGCATGTCGCATGGTGATAGCCTTGAATGCTTTGAAGCCCATTGCGCCAGAGGAAACGAACGATTGGGGCAACGGGCTCCCTGAAGAGACGTTTCAGAACACGCCCCGGGGCTTGGAAAAGATCACGTTGGTGATGCCGGAAGCAAGGTCCGAACTGATCTGAGCTCGCAGAGCCGGGGTTTTTGTGTGATGGACGCTGCCGTCCCCAAGAAGCAACTGGCCCTGGCGACTGTGTTGGTTCTTGTCCCAAGCCGCGTCAATCGAAGATCCCAAAAACGTGCTCCAACCTGGATCCAGCCCTCCGCTCCCTCCCGTCACGTTACTGTCGCCTAGGAGAATGGATTGAGGGCGGTCCTCGGTGGAGGAGACGCCAATGAAATACCCAATGTTCGCATCGCCAGAAAGCATGTTCCATTGAGGCGCTGGTTTCCTGGTTCTATCCGCGGGACAAGACAGGATGGCGGGCGTGCCCAATTCATTGGAACAAACCAAAAAATGATCTGTCCAGTCTGGAGTGTCCACCGATCCACCGTTGGTGACGGCCAGGTTCCAGGGGTACTTGTCGCCATTATCGTGCGCCCACATGCGAAGACCAAGCCCCAATTGCTTCAGGTGGTTGACGCAAGCTATTCGCTTGGCTTTCGCCTTGGCCGATGCCAGGGCCGGCAACAGGAGTCCCGCTAAAATGCCGATGATGGCAATCACCACCAAAAGTTCGATGAGCGTAAACCCGTGGCGGCGGCAGCTCCGGCCAGGCCCCAAGATCTCTCCAAATCTTGTCAGCAAGTACTTCATAGGATTTCTAAAGCCAACTATTTTAGCATTTTCCATACCGCGTTCGCCTCGTCCCGCACAGCCCGATCATCACTCAGTCCAAGATTATATTCCCACCAGAACCATTCATGCCTATCCGGTTCATTGCCAAACAGCCTGAGCAATGCTAGATTGCAGGCATGGACCCCCGCGGCTTCCCGACGACTCTTCCCGAGTTCCAGCGCGTCTTCCCCGACGACGGCTCGTGCGCGAAATACCTTGAGAAT